>CAZHZT010000064.1:0-32143 GCA_964537285.1 uncultured Saprospiraceae bacterium
ACTTATTTTATTGGAAACCCGACAGCATTAACCGCGACAGCGGTTTTAGTTCAACATTAATATCATCGAAAAAACCATCAATTTTTACAACTACCCCGGGATCAATGGTTAAGGTCACTCCGGGTTGAACGGTTACTGTGCTGGTTACTACATAAGGACTCCCCGCCAGGTCCCAGGTAGTATTAGAGTTGATTATCCCACTTACAAATGTTTGGGAGTAAGCAGGTTGTAAAAAAAAGAATAAAACAAATAAGAATAGAAAGGAAGAATAGACTTTTTTCATTTCCATGTATTTAAAGGATGTTAAGTAAGTAATGTGTATGTTTGGGGGCTTTTCAGAAAAGAACATTCGTTAACTATGGTCACTAGTGCTTGGTTCCAAGGTCATCTCGGAACCTTTATTCCCTCCTCCAACGCTTAATCCTATTGATGTATGTGCTTTGATTTACTTAGGACAAAGTTCTGAAATACCCACTGTGTTCATAACAAAATTATTAAAAAAAATGAATTCGGTTGCTTTTTGTCAAAGTTTTCCACACCATGTGGAAAACTTGTTAATTTCAGCCAGAAAAGTCTTTTAAATTTGTAACTTGATGTGGATAAGTATTAAGTAAAAGGGTATAAAATACAGCCGTTATGAAATTCGATGTTTCTTCCGCCAACTTGCTCAAACATCTTCAAATTGCCAACGGAGCAATCGGTTCCAACCCCGTATTGCCCATCCTCGAAGATTTCTTGTTTACCATTTCTGAAAATAAACTGCTCATCGCTGCAACAGATCTGGAAACCTCAATAACTACTTCCCTTGATGTGATTGCCGACGGGGAGGGAAGCATTGCCGTGCCTGCCAAAATACTACTCGAAACGCTTAAGGCCCTTCCAGAGCAACCAATCACCTTTTCTTTCGATGAAGAAACCTTCAATATCCAGATTACATCGAATTATGGAAAATACCGACTGGCTGGCGAAAATGGCCAGGACTTCCCGGCTATTCCATCCCCTGATGAGGTAGATGACCTGAAACTGGATACCGGAGTCATTGGACAAGCCATCGGAAGAACCTTGTTCGCAGCCAGTAATGATGAACTCCGCCCTGCCATGACCGGCGTCTACTTCAAAGTCGATTTCACTAAATTAACCATGGTCGCTACCGATGCTCATAAATTGGTAAAATACACCTTCAATGGCCTGGAAACGGAAGTATCCACATCCTTTATTGTTCCAAAGAAAGCATTACAACTCTTAAAAGGCGCATTACCACAAAACGAAGAACTCTCTCTTGCTTTCAATAAAGCAAATGCCTTTTTCACCTTTGGCTCCATTAAGATGGTTTGCCGATTGATCGATGCACGCTACCCGGATTATAATGCCGTAATACCTGTTGACAATCCAAACCTGCTGGGAGTTGTGCGCAAAGATTTCCAAAACTCCCTCAAGCGTATAGCTATATATGCCAACAAAACGACGAACCAGGTTATCCTAAATATTCAGGATGGCAGCCTTACCATCTCTGCTCAGGATCTCGACTTCTCCAATGAGGCCACCGAACAACTTCCTTGCAGCTACGACGGTGATCCGCTAACGATTGGTTTCAATGCAAAATTCCTTATTGAAATGCTCAACGTTCTTGAATCAGATGAGGTGAAAATCGAGCTTTCTTCTCCGACACGAGCGGGAATTTTACTGCCCTCAGAAGAAACAGAAGGGGAAGAGATTCTTATGTTGGTGATGCCTGTAATGTTAAGTAATTAACCCAAGTTACGGTAAAAGGGGAAAGGGTTAACGGGGACGAAAAGAAGCTTGGTTTTCCTGTTAACCACTCGCCATTAACCGTTAACCCTTAACTGTTTACCGCTAAATGTCTGAAGGCACTTCCAAAAAAATAGGTCTCTTCTTCGGCTCTTTCAACCCGATCCATGTCGGCCATTTAATTATTGCTAATTTTATGGCTACACAAACCGATCTTCATCAAGTCTGGCTAGTTGTTTCGCCACACAACCCCTTAAAAAAGAAAACCAGCCTGGCTCCTGATTATGATCGCCTTCATTGGGTGAATGTTTCGGTAGAAGACAATCCTCATCTTAAAGCAAGCAATATTGAATTTGGCTTGCCCCAACCCTCCTATACCGTCTATACGCTTGCGCATTTAAAAGATAAACATCCGGATTATGATTTCGCGCTCATCATGGGAGGCGACAACCTTGCCAGCCTTAAGAAATGGAAGAATTATGAAGTCATTCTGGAAAATTACTTTATCTACGTTTACCAAAGGCCCAATTATCCTGTCGGTGATCTGGCCGGGCACCCTGCCGTCAACTTCTTTGAGGCCCCAATGATGAATATTTCCTCCAGTTATATCAGAAATTGCATCAAACACGGGCACTCCGTCCGCTATCTTGTAACGGAAAAAGTGTATGAGGAACTGGAAAAAAGCAGAGTGTATCGTTGGTGACATTCTTCATGCTCCCTTCACATCTACAAACAATATTGCATAAGCTGTTGTAGTTTTATTAATCCACTATCTTTGCGGATATAAACTATATTTGACTTATGAAAAAGCAGTTCATTACTCTGCTATCAGCATTTTTACTGTTCTCTTCTGGCTTCGCTCAAAACGACCTTCGCATCGGCCAGTGGCGGGAACACCTCACGTTCAGAAGCGGAATATACATTACTCAAAGCCCGGATGAGGTTTTTTACTCTAACGGTCTGGCGGTATTATCTATTAATAAAACGGACTACAGCACCAAAGTATATTCTAAAATAAACAGTCTCTCCGATGTAGGTGTAAGTGTACTTCGATATCAAGCCCCTCTGGACATCCTCGTCGTGGCCTATAAAAACAGCAATATAGATTTACTGACCCCTTCCGGAGTAGTAAACCTGCCTTTTATAAAACTCTTTGATGATCCTGGAGATAAAACCATCAATGACATCTTCCTTGATGGAAATGCTGCCTTCTTTTCTTGCGGGTTTGGAATTGTAAAACTAAACCTGGAGCGGGAAGAGTTTGAATTTACTACATTCACTGGCTTTCTGCCAGTGCTGTCTATGACTAGATGGCAAAATCAATACTATGCCCTTACCGAAGAAGGCGTGTATGCTGTACCTGTTAATAGCAATAACTTAGCTGATTTTAGTAATTGGAAACGCCTGGGCGCTAATGATGGGTTTCCCGAAGATTACCAGGCTAGTGCCATGGCTCCATTCAACGATGTGCTGTATCTGGGCATCAATGATTCCCTGTTCAGATACGATGGCAAGGAACGCTCTTTTGTTTTCAGAAGAGATACATCAAAGATACGTTACCTGACCGCCGAAGGAGAACATCTCATTATGGGCCTGAACCGCCCCAGTTTGAAAGATCAAGTGCTTCGCTTTGACGCAACCGACGCTCACCAAACCTATAACGACCGATGTGTAGATACGACTCTTTATGCCATTGAGGATGAACAAAACAGATTATGGATCGCAGATAACTTCAGTGGTTATCGGATAAATTTCAACCCTGAAGACCCCTGCGCGGTGATAGAACTCAATACGCCACACACAACAGAAATATATAGCATGACCGTCACCCCGGAAGGAGACGTCTGGGTCGCTTCAGGATCTATTGAATCCAATCAGAATTATACGTTTTCAGCTTTGGGCTTCTATGGGAGAATAAATGGCGAGTGGTCCATTTACAACCCGTTTACCGTGCCTGAGCTGCTGCCTCTCCGGGATTTCCTGGATGTAGAAGTGCATCCCCTTACCGGAACGATCTATTCGTCATCTTTTCTCGATGGCCTCGTAGAATTCAGTGAAAATGGCTTCGTCATTTACGACGATTCGAATTCAGGCCTCACCAATGCAGTTGGGGATAGTGAACGAACTCGGGTAGGAGGGATTGCCTTTGATCAGGAAAACAACCTCTGGATGTGCAATCATGTAGCTAACAGGCCCATTGCAGTCTATACTAATGAAGGGGAATGGCAAAAGTTTGACGCCCCGACTTCTTCTACTCGCTACCTCGATGTCATGGTTGATCAAAATAATTACAAATGGTTTGCGATAGCCAGTAGCACCTCTGAACCCTTAGTCGTGCTCGATACAGGCGAAGATCTGGCCAATACGGATGATGACAGAACTCGCGTAATCACGACCACAAATAGTGAACTTCCGGTAGGAAGGGTCACTAGCATGGCTACAGATCTTGATGGAAATGTATGGATAGGAACCACCGAAGGAGTCGTTGCTTTTGAATGTGGTGCGAATGTATTTGATGCCAGTTGCCGGGGGGTTCGCCGAATTGTAGAACAGGATGGCTTCAATGCTTTTCTTCTGGAAACAGAAACGGTTACCGCAATCGCCATTGATGGAGCTAATAGAAAATGGTTCGGAACCCAAAACGGGGTGTTCGTCCAATCTCCTGACGGAGAAGAGCAAATCGCCTTTTTTGATACCGAGAACAGCCCATTAATCGACAATGTAATCATTGATATAGATATTGATCCGAGAACGGGCGAAGTATACATAGGGACAGCTAGCGGTTTAGTATCCTTTATGAGCGATGCTACTGAAGGAGGCATTGTAAACAACTCCAAACCTGTCGTTTACCCTAATCCTGTAGAACCAGATTACGACGGGTTAATTGCTATCAAAGGGCTGGCCAGAGATGCCAACATAAAGATAACCGATATCAACGGAAAGCTGGTTTACGAAACAACTGCACTCGGGGGCCAGGCAACCTGGAATGGCCGTGACTATACCGGTCGAAAGGCACAATCTGGTGTTTATCTGGTGTTTAGTACCAACACCCGAAATATCGAAAACCCCGATGCTGTTGTAGCAAAAATCATATTTCTTAACTAACCACAATTCCGTGTAGAAACAAAGAGGGAGTCCGAAAGGGCAATTTTGCTTCGCAAAATTGCCCTTTCGGACTCCCTCTTTGTTTCTACACGGAATTGTGGTTAAAAAAAACGTTAATTTTTCACTCCTCCTCTTCCTTTCAGGTAATTCATAATCAACAGCACAAAATATATGTAGAACGCTGTGCCTACCGCATTTTCAATAGTGTTTTCCATCATAAAAGAAGTGAACACAAGCAAGTGAAAAGCTGCAAAGAGCGGATCTAAATAGTTACGATGGGAAAGCAACGGATAGAAAAAGGCAATTAAAAAACTGATTAAACCGACTATCCCCGTCCCGGCACAAACGGAAAGCAACTGATTGTGAGGCATTTTGGCTTCTTCAATATTGGGATGCTTTTCCGCATAAACAGCCTTAACGGCTTGTTTTAAATCGCCTGCACCAACTCCAATCAGCGCGTTCTCCTTAGCAATAGACCAGCCTGTTTGTAATGAAATAAGGCGCTCCGCATCGGAATAATCTTTTCCTTTTCCTTGAAAATACATGCTAATGTCATACTTGGCATAGTGCAATCTGTTGCGAAAACTTGGTATGAACTGATAGGCTCCAATCGGTAATAAAAACAGCGCGACTAAAATAACACTTACCAACCAAATTTTTTCCAGCCTTACCGCATAGGTTACTCCCATGAAGGCTAAACCAAGATAAAGAGTCAATAAACCACTCCTAACTGAAAGCACGTGCGTAAAGAATACAAGAAAGACTGTTATTATGCTTAAAAGGACTTTTAATCGAGGTATCTTTATAGGTGGATTTTCGAGAAGCATATAAATACAGGCCAGAATAGAGAAGGCCAGCATTAAGCTATATCTAATATGGCTGATTGGTGTGGGCACAGGTATTCCCCTTCTTAACCCCTGATTAATAGCGTCCATATTAATCAGATAATTGACGCCTACCTGAAAAGTGCTGAACAATACCACCATGACGAAAGTCGCCAGAAGTATGAAAAACGACCTCCGACTGAAAGCTTCAAAACTAAAAAAGGCAAAGGGAAGAATTAAAAACGGTAGCTTTATGCGCAACCTTTCCAGCAGATACCCCTGATCATTGGAGTAAATACCCGAAGCCAGGACAATAAAAAAATATAAGGTAAGAACCGCAAAGCTAGGAACGGAAACAAACTTTTTGAGGTTATTAAACAAATTTGGGTTTAACCTCAATTGCCACTTACCAGACATGGGTTTTACCTCAAAGAGTGCAATCGCTAACCAGGCAATCATACATATGGTAAGTGCAAACCTGGAGTATACTAAAGCAAAAGAATACACTAGCCCTACGAAAAGAACTAAATCATTTCGCCTTAGAGAGCTTATGTATTGGTATGTTTTTTTACCCCAGTTCACTGCGTAACTCAATTTTGTGAGAGCTTTATCTTAAAAACGAATGGCTAAGGGGCATATTGTTTTAGTTCTTTGACATAAATTGTGGAAAATGGAACTTCAAAATGATAAGCCTTTCAGCCACAAGGGCATTCAAGGGTTGTCATTTTGAAGTTCCAAACAATTTGTCAAAGAACGATTGTTTTTAAAAAACAGACTTTATTCTTAAATAGGCTTATATATATCTTGTTTTAAGAGACAAAATTTTACTTTTGTTGTTCAACAATTTAAATCGAATCCACTATGTCAGAAGATATTTTCAAAAAGGTTCATGATCTGATCGAAGAGGTTAAAGCCGCTAGCCCTAAGGAAAGTGATGCTTTGGAAGCTTTTAGAATACGGTTTTTAGGCGCTAAGAACATTGTAAAACCTATTTTTGGTGAAATTCGAAATATTGCTAACGATCGGAAAAAGGAGTTCGGCCAACTTATCAACTCCCTGAAACAGCAGGCAGAAGAAAAGTATCAAGAACTCAAAGAAAACATAGAACAGGAAAACCAAAGAGCGGATGCCGGAAAACTGGATTTAACGGCTCCTGGCGAACCACTCTTTGTTGGCAGCTTGCATCCTGTAACGATCACATTGAATAGAATTGTGGATATTTTTTCGCACATTGGCTTCGTTGTTGCTGAAGACCGGGAAATAGAGGATGACTGGCACAACTTCTCAGCCATGAATACTCCAGAAGATCACCCCGCCAGGGATATGCAAGATACTTATTATCTTAAAGATAGTACGACGATGCTCCTCAGAACGCATACTTCTTCTGTCCAATCCCGAGTAATGATGCAACAAAAGCCGCCTATACGAATCGTTGCTCCGGGGAGAGTATACCGAAATGAGACCATCTCAGCTCGTTCGCATTGCCAGTTTCATCAGGTCGAAGGGCTGTACATTGACGAAGGTGTTTCTTTTGCGGATATGAAGCAGGCACTCTACTATTTTGCACAGGAAATGTATGGCAAAGGAACCAAGATCCGCTTACGCCCGTCTTATTTTCCTTTTACTGAACCTAGCGCCGAGATGGATGTTTCTTGCTTTATCTGCAACGCAGAAGGCTGTAACGTATGTAAATATACAGGCTGGGTAGAAATATTGGGCTGCGGCATGGTTGATCCGGCTGTTCTGGAAAACTGTGGAATAGACAGCCGCCGCTATACAGGCTTTGCTTTTGGCATGGGAATCGAACGCCAGGCAATGCAACTCTACAGAATAAATGATATCCGCCTGCTATTTGAAAATGATATTCGATTTCTAAAACAATTTAGAGCGGTATAAAAAATATGAGCTATCCCGAATTTCAAGGGACTTCTTGTAGATGATAGATGCTGTAACTCGATACTTTAGGACCGGCCTTATTCAATTTAGCTTTTTGAAAGGCTAGCAGCCGTTAAGAATTGAATACAGTCTTGATTTTTTGCTACTTTTTTATCAAAAAAAGCAGATAGATCCTTGATTAACAACACCTTGAAAGTGTTTTACAGAATATGAGTCATTCCGAAAATTCGGAATGACTCACATTTACCTTTAACCTCCTATTTATGAAGCCTGCTTTACCAAAAGGTGTTCGGGACTTTGGCCCCGAACAGGTCATTAAGAGAAATTATATATTCGATACCGTAAAAAGTGTATTTACACGTTACGGGTTCCAGCCAATAGAAACGCCTACAATTGAGAGCCTCTCTACCTTAACCGGGAAATATGGAGAAGAAGGAGATAAGCTATTGTTTAAAATACTTAATAACGGAGACTTTCTGCTCAAAGCTGATGACGAAGCTTTAGCCAATAAGAATTCTAATAAACTAGTACCCTCCATTTCAAAAAGAGGGCTGCGTTATGACCTGACCGTTCCTTTTGCTCGTTTTGTTGTAATGAATCAAAATGACCTTACTTTTCCCTTCAAGCGTTACCAAATCCAACCCGTTTGGAGAGCTGACAGGCCTGCAAAGGGGCGTTATCAGGAATTTTATCAATGCGATGTTGATGTGGTTGGATCTGATGCCTTAATCTACGAGGCAGAATTAATAAATATATATGATGAAGTGTTTCGAGCACTCGGCTTATCCGTGATTATTCGCCTGAATAATCGAAAAATATTAGCGGGCTTGGCAGAAGTTGCCGGTATTTCCGATCAATTAACCAACATGACGGTTGCCATTGACAAATTGGATAAGGTTGGATTGGATGGTGTAAAGGCAGAATTAGCTCAAAGAAATATTTCTGAGTCCGCTATTGAAAAAATTGAGGCCATCCTGAAGATAAAAGACCTAAATGAACTGAAAGAAGTGCTGAAAACAAGCGAATCAGGCACTAAAGGCATCGAGGAACTAGAGGAAGTATTTAGCTATTCTCCTCCCTCAGAAGCCGCGAATGTTGTTGAGTTTGATGTAACACTGGCAAGGGGTCTGGATTATTACACAGGATGCATTTTTGAAGTAGTTGTCGACACGGAAAAGCATCCGAATATTAAGATGGGAAGTATTGGAGGTGGAGGTCGATACGATGACCTGACTAGTGTTTTTGGCATGAAAAACATGTCTGGTGTCGGAGTTTCATTTGGTGCGGAGCGCATTTTTGATGTCATGGAAGAACTTTCATTATTCCCTTCATCAGAAGCAGCTCAAGTCCAGGTGCTTTTTATTGCTTTTGATAAAGCTTCTCATTTATATGCTTTTAAAAATTCAAAGAAACTTCGAGAAAAAGGTATCAATACAGCTCTATATCCCGAACCGGTGAAGTTGAAAAAGCAAATGAAATACGCAAATGATCTTAAGGTGCCTTATGTGATTTTAGTTGGAGATAAGGAAATGGAATCTGGCAACTTAACTTTAAAAAATATGGAAACAGGGGAGCAGCAGTCGCTTTCAATTGAAGAGATAGCTAGTGTGGTAGTTTAGGCTTGAAGGTAAAAGGTTGAAGAACGCGTTTTTCAACCTTTTACCTTCAAGCCTAATCTATATTAAAAAAAAAATTACCGCTTCCTGTAAAATTGGAACGGTTGTTGCAAATCTTTTAACGGTTACACATTTATAAGAAAGTATTTCTTTTGTCCTTTTCCTTAATTGGTGCCTTTTGTTCTGCTCGGCATAGCATTCACCAAAGAAAGAACAAAACGAAACACATTCTCAAAATTTTTTTTACCTATATTAGCACCAGATATTTTTTATTTGTTTAACATGTATTTGTTAAACCTGGCGTAGTTATGTTTCGAACGAACATGGATTGCTAAACGATCAAAAGCCCGTGAACATATGAAAAGGATTCTACCTCTTTTAGCCGGTGTAATGCTCATCGGCCTGATGTCGTTATCTGCGCAAAGTCAATTGGCCTACAGCAAGAGCGCAGGAAAGACTGATAAGGCCATTCCTTCTTTCACTGATTCTGAAGTTGTGACAAGGTTGAAAAAGATGCCTTGTAAAATGCTTTCTCCTCGATTCAATTCTATCGTAAAAAGCTATATCAATACTTATGTGGTAAGAGGGAGAGCACGTACCGAAAAAATGTTGGGCCGCACTGCCATGTATTTCCCTATTTTCGAAAAATATTTACTGGAAAATGACCTCCCCATTGATCTGCGTTGCCTGCCAATTGTTGAATCCGCTCTTCAGCCTAAAGCGGTTTCCAGGTCGAAAGCAGTAGGATTATGGCAGTTCATGCCAGCAACAGGGAAAGAATGTGGGCTGCGTAACAACAAGTATGTCGATGAACGTATGGATCCATACCGAGCTACTGAAGCTGCAGTGGGTTATCTAAAGCGTTTATACAATCGATACGATGATTGGGCATTGGCTCTTGCTGCTTACAATGGCGGCCCGGGTAAAGTGAACCGAGCCATCAGAAAAGCCAACAGCAAAGACTTTTGGCGTATTCGGCATTACCTGCCAGTCGAAACCCAGAATTATGTGCCGGCATTTATTGCAGCCCTATATCTGTGGAATTATTTCCATCTGCATGGCTTAAACCCTTCTTATCCGGAACTTGAGCTACAGATGACCGATGTCATAAAGATCTATAAATACCTTCCTTTGAAAAAAGTAGCAGAAATAACCGGCCTGCCCCTCGAAACTATAACACTATTAAACCCTTCTTATAAAAGAGGAGCTATTCCACAAAGTACTGCCGGATATAACCTGATCTTACCCAGAAGCGTAATCGCTAAAATGTACAATGATTTAAAACACCCTGACAAGGCGAACATGCTGGTGTCAACCTTTATTCCTGCTCCCGGGACGGTAGAGGGCCAAGTGTTTAAAGATTATTCCGGAATGTTCAAAACAACTTATACCGTAAGCGAAGGGGATGACTTGAAATACCTGGCTGAATTATTCAATTGCACCACTTCTGAGATCAAAGCCTGGAATGCACTAGCCAATGATAATCTACAAGCAGGAAAGGAACTCATTCTATTCCGCCCCAAGCCGGAAAGAGAAAAAGTAAAAGCCTCGTTTAAATTACCCGCTAAGGATATATCCAGCATCCAACCCATTGAGCCTTCAAAAACCCGTAAAGAATCCGTAAACCCTATGGTTTTTAAAGAAGACGACCGCTTTGTTTATCACTATCTAAAGGCAGGAGAGTCATTAATGGACATCCTAAGAATTTATCCCGAAGTAACGCTCACTGAGATTCTGGAATTGAATAAGAAAAAACTCAAGGAGTTCAAACCAGGAGATAGGGTGGTGGTAATGAAAAAATAATATTAAAATATTATTTTCTCATTGAAGCTGCTTGTTTACGCCGCTTCGCGGCGATATTTTCTTTTTTTGAGGGGGCCGTAGGCGCGTTTGTTTTCCAAAGCGAGAATCTTTAAAAAAAAGGGGCTGTACGAAGAGTAATTCTTCGTACAGCCCCTTTATCATTATAACAAAATTATACACCGCTTGCCTATAAGACGTTTTTTATCGTTGTTTATTATATTTTTTTGTAAAAATATGTAGTTTAGAGGCTAATGTTCAAAAAGATAAATTTTAGATATTTGGGTCAATAAAAAGAAGACTACTATGACAGGGATAAAAAAATCTTTTTTGGTTTGGATGTACATCATTATTGCGGGAGTTCCTCTTCTGGGGCAGGGAACAGCATTTGGGTTAAAAGGAGGCATAACCATTGGAAATCAGCAATGGGACAGTTTTACAGAAAGAGATCCTCTATTGAAATATCATGGGATTCTTTTTGTTGAATCCGCTCCTGAAGTAGATAATGCCGCAGGTTTATTCGCTCAGTTGGGATATCATATTAAAGGTTCTGCTTTGCGTTCTCAGAACTTCTTTAATCCTGATTTTAATTTAGTAACCCGGGACTTTCAGTTTCGGAATCTATCCCTCGGTGCGGGAGCGAAGCAAAAGTTTGACCTTGGTGGTCCAAGAGGATATTATCTAATTGGAATACGTTTCGATTACACCTTAAGTACTAACCTGGACGCTTATGAAGAGTTGAATAATCGTACGGGGGGGCTTTTCTTTCCTACTAATGATTTTGTTAATGAATTTAATTACGGCTTAATTGTCGGAGGAGGTTTTGAGTTTGCTTTTGCAGAATTAATTAGCGGCATTCTTGAATTCACTATTAATCCTGATATTACAAGGCAATATTTTCAGCCGGAAATCCCGAATGTCTACGACCCTTACCGAAATCAAAATCGTACGATCCCTGAACGTTCTATCCGAAACCTTACCTTTGAGATTACCCTCGGGCTAAGGTTCTGGAACAAGGTTGAATACATCGATTAATTCATACAAATAGCAATTTAGTAATAGCCAAAAACTTATTTTTTGGCTGTTACTAAGTAAAGGAGAAACGGTAAAAATTAATTCCCGTTAACCGTTAATCGTTGACCGTTAACCGCAAAAGCTACAAGTATCCAGATAAGCAATACAAAAAACACATTGACCCCCATTGTCCATCCTGCTGCTATGGTTTGATAGAAACTAGCCCAGAACCCACTTGCTTCATATACTCCTACCGGATTACTCACAAGCCCGGCTTTGCCGATGAAATAAATTCTTAGTGCGACCACCAATATCAATAAGATGGTTCCGCTAATGAAGGCTATTAAACGTTGGACCAACGGGATGGGCGTTAAGAGAATTAATGACCAGAGGAAAGCAAGCAGCACGGTAAATGAAGTTGTTACATCCAACCTGAGAACAGCTGGTGGCTTAACATTTAGCTTGGTAGCTCCGCTGGCTATGGCTTCTTTTTTGAGGCGTTCAATTTCAGCAGGGTTCACAAACAGGATCTTCAATCCGGTTTCATTGGCAGCTTTTGCGCTATCGTCTTTTTTTACATAAAAATCCGCTTTGGGAAATACAAAGTTTAACCACCATTCCGAGCCTCCTCTAAAGTTTTCTGTAAAGTTATTCTGAATACTTTGGGTGGAAAAAAGTAAGGTCAAGCCAAGATAGGCCAGGCAGAAAAGCAGAAGATAAAGAAGCAGTTTTTTGAAATCAGGCATTTTCTTCTTGTTGTTTTCTCATAGCCCAATTGGCCCAGCTCATCCATAAAAAAATAGCCACAATAGTAAAAATGATGAACCCTCCATGAAGGTGCAGGAAATCAAATGCACCCGGCCAATAAATCCCCGACAGATACAAACCCACAATTCTTACAAGATTCAAAATAAAAAGGATAATAGCTCCGGCCAATAAGCCCGGCCATTTGAACTTAAAAGCCATAGGGAAAACGAAAATACCTCCAACGAACATGGCCAAAGGCTCTAAACCGTCACAGCCTTTGGCTATGTTTACTGAAAAACCGCTACCCGAGATCGAATCACCACTTACCTGAGTATCAAACCCGAATAAATTAAGAATTCCACTCGATATACGAGCCTGAAAACCTTCTATTGGACCACTTAGGTAATCTTTGTAAATGAAGGAATAGTAGAACAAGTAAAAAAGCAACATGAACAGGGCAAAACCCAGCAAAAATTGAATAACAGGGGCTTTTTCTCTTAATACATTACCGAACGAGCTCGTTGAATCACTTTTGTTGGTACTCATATTTGAAAGTTTACTGGTCGCCTCCCTCTTCCTTACCAAATAACATGATTACATGGATCAAATAAGCTACTAAAGGTACAGCTACTCCCATACCGAAAATATCCGCAGGAACAATTT
Source organism: uncultured Saprospiraceae bacterium (assembly GCA_964537285.1). Taxonomy (GTDB): domain Bacteria; phylum Bacteroidota; class Bacteroidia; order Chitinophagales; family Saprospiraceae; genus CAZHZT01. Next base: position 13,415 of record CAZHZT010000064.1, read on the forward strand.
CTCCCCAAACTAATAAAATAAAAATAAAACCCAAAACGCCCAGAATTATAGCGTGGCGCATCGCCTTAAGAAATACTTCTTTGTCAAATGGAAAATGCATGATCCGTATTTTTTTCGTTCTTTGACAAATTGTGTGGAACTTCAAAATGATAATCCTTTCAGCCACAAGAACATTCAAGGCTTATCATTTTGAAGTTCCATTTTTTCACAATTTATGTCAAAGAACTATTTTTTTACTGAAGCTGCGGAAAAAGTCTATTGTTAATCCCAGCCTTAAAATAACAGACCAAAGATACAATTTGCATTGCGGATATGAAAGTAAGAAAGGAAAAAGGAATAGATGAATCATGCCTAACCATCATTTTTTTCTTGCCAACATCAATCCATCCCGAATGGGCAAAATGATATTCTCTACTCGATCATCATTGAGTACCTTTTCGTTGAACTGATGAATAACCTGAGTATCATTGTCATGCTCTTTTTGAACTACTTTCCCACTCCATAGCACATTATCTGCCAGGATTATCCCGTTTGGAGAAACTTTATCAATAATCTGGTCGTAATAAAAGCTATAATCCATCTTGCCTGCATCAATAAAGACCATATCAAAGCTTATATCCAGCGTAGGAATGATTGCTTTAGCATCTCCAATATGCAGGCTGACTTTGTCTTGCATGCCTGCCTTTTCTACATATTTTTTCACGATGTACGCTAACTCCTCATTTGCCTCAATGGTGTGCAATTGCCCCCCTTCCGCTATTCCATCAGCCAGACTAAGGGTCGCATAACCAGTAAATGTGCCGATTTCCAATATATATTTTGGCCTCAACAACAGGCTTAGCATTCGTAGGAATTGCCCCTGTAACTTTCCTGAAAGCATCTGGGGAGCCAAGGTTTTCAAATGGGTTTCTCTTTCTAGTTCTTTCAGCACCGGCGATTCCGGCGTCGAGTGTGCTTCGCAATAAGCAATTAATTTTTTTAAGGCAAAGTTCATTATGATAAATAGTTATTCTTTAATAAAGTTGGTATCCGGGAACTGCATAGAATCCCGGAGAAAAGAATCTCGAAGAAGGGAATCCAGCAGCAAAGAATCCAGTAGTGTATTCGAGTCAACCAAAGACCATAGCGGGGCGAGAGGAGTAGTATCAAAAGGAACCATTACCGGAGGCGAACCAGGTTTGGGCAGCACCGGTGGCTTTGGAAAAGAATCAAAAGAAAATTGTTTTGCCAGGTTCAGGAGCATAGAATCCGCAATTTCATTAGCACGCTCTTCGAGCTGAACTTCACAGTTTCTGCTGCCCTCATTAAGAAACTCCTCCATTTTTGCAGAATACATCTTTTGAGCAGCCTCTTTAATTTCCTTAGTAGAAGGTTCAGCAATACACGAAATCAAGGTAAAAGAGTAGACCATTAGTACTAAAAGTTGCCATCGAAGAAACCTGGATCTTGGGTTTGCTTTATGCTGTCTTTTCATATAAATCATGAGGATCCTCATTTCGGCTGTCTGGCTTTTAACTTTTTCAACATATCATTTTTTCGAACTTCAAAGATAGAATCCGACATTGTTTTTAACCGTTCATTGAACTGCATCTGGCAAAGGCTATCAGATAGTATGGTCAAGTCGCTTTTCTCTGCATTGAAGATAGAATCGGCCATTTTCCTTTTGGCAATTTCAACCTGAGGAGAAGAGACATTACAGGAAGTAAGCAATTGAGCCAAAAAACCTAGTAATAAAAACACTCTGTGAGCTTTAAATAAATGGTAAATTATACTAATCAAGGTCAATAACTTTTTTCTTCAGTTCAAAATTCTTTCCAAGATAAACTTTTCGCACCATTTCATCTGCAGCTAATTCCTCTGCGGTTCCTGCCTTCAGGATACTCCCTTCGAACATCAGATAAGCTCGATCCGTTATGGATAGTGTCTCCTGTACATTGTGATCTGTGATCAAAATACCTATATTTTTCATTTTTAACTTCGCTACGATATACTGGATATCCTCTACCGCAATGGGATCAATTCCGGCAAAGGGTTCATCCAACAATATAAATTTCGGACTGGTAGCCAGTGCCCGCGCAATTTCTGTTCTTCTTCTCTCCCCACCAGAAAGGGTATCCCCCTTACTTTTCCTTACCTTTTCCAGACTAAATTCATCAATTAAAGCTTCCAGGCGTTCGCGTTGTTCCTCTTTTGGTAGTTTCGTCATCTCTAAAACTGCTTTGATATTATCTTCAACGCTGAGTTTGCGAAAAACGGAAGGCTCCTGCGGGAGATACCCGATACCTTTTTTAGCCCGTTTGTACATCGGTAAGTCCGTAATATTCTCATCATTCAGAAATACTTCTCCTGCATATGGTTCAATAAACCCAACGACCATGTAGAAAGTAGTTGTTTTTCCAGCACCATTAGGCCCTAATAAACCTACAATCTCCCCTTGCTTTACATTAAGAGAAACACCTCTCACCACCTTTCTTTTTCCGTATACTTTTTCCAGATTTTCTGCGTGTAATTTCATTAGAAATATTTGATTAAATAAACTTACCAACATGAGTCATCCCGAAAATTCGGGATGAATCATGCTACCAATCAACCTGTACCTCCACTTCCCAATTAGCCCTGAGGCTTTCCAATTTTTTTAAAAGAATTTTTTCGGGTTGTATTTTATCATAGTAATTACCCGTGTCCCATTGTCCATTTTGATTTTCATCGGCAATCATTCGCAAAGAATACGTTCCCGGCCGCAATGCCTTAAAGCGAATACTTGATAAATCACTTGGCTGGAATATTTTCTTTCTGATCAATTCATCTCCATTGAGAATTTCAACTATGAAAGAAGGCACCTCCGGAAGCTGCCCGAAAACCAGGATAATATCGCCAAAATCTTCTTGTTTAGCTACTTTAAAAGAAATAAGTAATGAATCATTTGACTCGTTAAAAATATCCTGAACTGCTCCGGGCAAGAGATTAAGCTTATAACTTTTGCCTTCTTCCCATCGATACCCAAGCAATGTTTTTCGCATATTCGTGCTGTCCAAAACCAAATTGACCCCAATTGCTGTTTCAAGTGTATCGTCTGCAAGGTATAACTTTACCAGCGATGTATCAATGGAAGAAATTGGGGCGTCAAATAGGAGCATAAGGGAATCTTTTGGGCGGAGAGGTTTGCTGTCTATTTCCAGACTTCTCAAAACACTATCCCTTAAAGGTTTCTCTTTGAGTAAATTAACTCTAACTGTGTCAATTAGAGTAGTATCCTGGAACAAAAGAAACTCAAGCTTGCTCGTATCTGACTCAGGAGTGTACCAAATCTTTAAAGTATCCTGATCGATCTCTGTCTGAGCGGAAGTAAATCCATTCAGGGAAATAAAGCGTGGTTCCACATTTTGGCGTGTAAAGGTACACTTTAGCAAACCTGCTCGGGAAGCATCTGTTTCCAACACCTGCAGATAAGCAGCTTCCTGAAATAAAGTCATTGAAACAATAGGAGAGGAAACCTCATTTACTTCCACCAGCGTATCCAGGAAAGCAATCTGTTCATCGGGCAAATCAAAAAGATAGTTGAGGTTTTGGTCGATAAGACCAAAAATTTTAAAATTGCCCGCACGCATGTTCTGAATACTAAATCTTCCCGACTGATTTGTTTTTGAAAAATAAAAAGGCTTTTCTTTACTTACAACACTATCCGTGTAAACATCATAAGCCATCACAAGCACATCGGAAACAGGCTCCGCAGTCAATGCATCCACTACAATGCCATTTAAAGATAAAGAATCGATAAAATCCCCTGTAGAAAAAACGAATCGCAAATCGTCAGCAATATTCCCTTCCCGGTAATCTTTTACATAATCACCAAAATTTATGGTATATGTAGCGTTTTCGCGAAGTACTTCTTCAGCGTCAAACTCAAGTTTTACGGACTTTCCCTTAGGCTTAACATCAATAGGATACGCTGGCGGAGGTGAAATAACAATTTGACTGAAGGCATCCCCCGGAGTTATCCACTCATCGAAGTAAAGTTCGATCGGCTGTTTTTGAAATTGCGTTTGAAAGTTAGGCGTCGACTTATTGATGACTACTTGTGGTGGGGTCGAATCTTTAGGCCCTCCCGGTGGAGACTGAATGCTCGCGCACCCCTGCAGGCAGAAAAATAGTATGATTAGACTTTGTTTGAAAAAATTAATTTCCTTCCGCATTCCAGCTCTTTTTGTCCCAAACGATGAAGCCTTACTGACTATCACCTTTTGGAGGGCAATTTAACATTTTTTTCACTCGAGTTCTTCATCCTCGACAATATGCATTTGCTGGCGGATGGATTCATTGTGAATACTTTGAATAAACTCTCGGGCGAAAGCAGTACTTAAACCCGTCTGAATAGCTGTAGTTACCCGCTGATTAAACAATTCAGACCAACGTTCCAGCTGAAAAATCGTTACCCCGGTTTGTTTTTTATAACGACCAATCTCCTGAGAAACTTCCATGCGTTTGGACAACAGCTCAATCACTTCAGAGTCCAGGCGATCAATATCATAACGCAAGGCTTCGAGATTAGCAATAAAATCAGGATCATCGCTTTCAGGGGAACGATGAACCAGTTTATCAAGAAGCATTTTCAAAGCAGAAGGTGTAAGTTGTTGGGCCGCATCGCTCAAAGCTTCATCCGGATTAATATGCGTTTCTATCATCAGGCCGTTAAAATCCAGATCAAGCGCCTTTTGTGAGAGCGCTTGGAGGAGTTCTCTTCTCCCTGCAATATGGCTGGGGTCGCAAAGAATTTCAAACTGGGGATAACGCCTTCTAAGCTCAATCGGGATTTGCCACATAGGTGCATTTCGGAACGGAGCAGATTTATATACAGAAACCCCTCTAAAAATCAATGCTATTTTCTTTAATCCGGCATGGTGCAAACGCTCAATGGCTCCTATCCAAAGCTCTAAATCTGGATTGACAGGGTTTTTTATAAAAATAGGCACATCTACCCCTTTTAGTGCATTGGCTATTTCCTGTACCGTAAATGGATTAGCACTAGAACGTGCTCCAATCCAAAGGATATCAACTTCATGCTTCAGAGCGGCTTCCACATGAGCGGGGTGAGCAACTTCTACAGTAACGGGCAAGCTGGTAAATTCTCCGGCTTCTTTTATCCAGGGCAATCCTTCAACGCCTACTCCCTGAAAGGATCCGGGCCGGGTACGAGGTTTCCAGACCCCTGCCCGAAGAATATGCGCCCCGGACTTTGCAGCCCCTTCGCAGCTTTGCAACACTTGAGCACGCGTTTCGGCGCTGCAAGGTCCTGCGATCAGGTGAAAATTAGTCTTGGGAATATTTAATCCCCAGTCACCTATATTTACAATCTCCATTTTTAAAATTTAACGTTCTTTGCTCCCAACAGGAATATTTTATATTGAATAGAAGCCCTTTTTTTGAGGCTTTTCTTCGAAAAGCCTCAAAAAAAGGGCTTCTATTCAAACAAATTTTCTAGCCTGAAGAATAGACTTGTTCTGTAGATGCTCTCAGCTTTTAGCAGTTTAGCAGTTTCAATGACCTAAGCTCAATAAAAAAAGCCATTAGCAAATATTGAATAGCTAATGGCTTTTCCGGCAAAAATGTTTAAACTATTGGCTGAATGAACGCGGCAAAATTCGATTCAACAGATTAGGCAGCGACTTCCACCAATAAATTAGCAGCCTTTTCAGAGCCTGCTTTAGCAGCTTCTTTCAAAGCCCCGACAAAACCAGGTCTTCCTGCTTGCTTCATTGCCATACCGCGAAGAAGAAGAATATCAGCTAAATTAACTTTATCATCCTCAGAATCTAGTTGAAGAGCATTATCCAATACTTTCAGAGCTTCTTCTGGCTTATCAGATTCCAGAAGCGCTTCACTGTAACGCATATACCCATATCTCTTCCAGTTAAAGTTTGGATCATCGGCTTCGAACTGCTTTGAACAGAAGATTTTGTATTCTTTTATAGCGCTTTCTTGTTGGTTTAGAGCCATATGACAATCCCCTTTCAATCTTCTTGACACCCAGTAAAGCGAACGAAGAGGAATAGAATTCTTAACCGCCTTTTCCAGATCTTCGGCAGCTGCTTTGTAGTTTTTCTGAGTCAGGTTTACCAAACCTCTTCCAAGATAAGCTTCCGCGAGGAATGGATCAGCAGATATTCCTGCATCAAAATCCTGGATAGCTTTTTCATATTTTCCGAGAACGAAAAATAACTGCCCTCTCTTTTCATAAGCCTGAGCATATTGATCGAACTTTTCGATAGCCTGCCCAAAAGCCTTGATCGCATTTTCCGCTTTTCCCTGCTCATTTGAAATAGAACACCCCTTCAAATAAGACTGCACACAGCCTCTATCCTTATTGGCTTGGATTAACTCATAAGCTTCTGCTTTTCCACTTTTAGTGATATAAGCCTGAATACTCCCTGCCAGGGCATAATCGGCGATAAAATTGAGCATTTTGATCGTATTGACCCAGCTTTTCTTGGAACCTTCCGATATTTTCTTGGGAAGCACCAAAGAGAAGGATTCCTCATCGAAATCATTTTCCTTAACGAAAACATCCGATCGATAGAAGTTTGTTGAGCGCTGGATATACATCTCCAAAGCCCTGTTAAACTTTTTAGCATTTCCAAATTGGAGACGCCCCTGAAAGATTGCCTTGATAGTCATTTTTGCCGCTGTTTTTTTGTTATTTGCTGAAGGTTAATTGTATATTTTAGTACATCAGCATTGTTTAGTCTATATATAAGATTGAATATCAGTTACCTGTTTTTTAATAGAGCGCGTAAAATCTCTTAGATAAATTTGGCATTAAATTTACCTTTCGAAAAGATGTTTTCAAGATGTCTCTTAATTATTGCGAATATTTTCCCGGCAGAGCGCGCGAAATAAAGCTATCGTGCTGCTCAAATGCGTTTAGTCGATAACTTGGCTTTGGTGGTATTGGAGTTTTCCCTAAGTCTTAATTTGAGTACTTTTCTTGTAATTTTACCTTCCGGGTTGGACTTACAAATATCAGGTAATTCTCGGTAAGATCAAAATTATTCAAATAATTTCTTTGAATAATTTTTAAACATCTGGTTAACACATCAGGAATTGCATTGTTGAAAAGCCCCACCTTGTCCACAATTTAATTTGGCAAACTGTGTGTTAACTGTGTGTAAATGCGGCTTTTTGTCAGAAAGTCCGTTTTTTTCAACAACTAAAAATGAAAAATCAAAAACCCTTTCCTGTTTAAAATGAAGCACTCTCTGCTTGTAGTTTTAGTTTTCAACAGACTTATCCACAGGTTTTTGTTCTATTTCCACACTTTACAACCTTCTGTGCAATTGGTACAAATGGAAATGTTTTTCCGCCCATGTAAAATTCTTTGACGAAACTCCTGATAGATCGGCCCCCTCCAGATTGATTTGAAGCTATCTCGCTCCAAATCCCCCATTGGATGACTTAGGTCCTTATCAAAGCAACAAGGCGCTACTTTCCCGTCCCAGGTAACCACTGCAGCATGCCAGAGCTTCCAGCACTGGTTTTTCAGTTGATTTTTAATAGAAAATGTTCCATCTGTGTTTTTTTTGTAGCGGGCATACTTTTCTATGGTGGGAATAAGTGGACTGCCCAATTTATAATCGTAAATCTGAGCTGTTTTAAGGCGTACTTCATCCACCCCAATCTTATCTGCCAAATGATACAGATCCTCTATTTGATGTTGATTGGGACGGACAACGAGAAATTGAAAAATTATATGCGGGGTGGGAGAATTCAGCTGCTTCTTCCATTTGATGATATTACGGGCTCCCTGAAGAACATTTTCGAGTTTGCCTCCTTTGCGATATTGCTCGTAAACTTCCTGAGTAGTACCATCCACTGAAATGATCAAACGATCAAGGCCGCTCTCAATAGTTTCGCGGGCATTTTGATCATTAAGGAAATGTCCGTTTGTAGAGGTGATCGTATAGATGTTTTTTTGTGCAGCATACCGGACCATATTCAGAAACCCCTTATTTATGTAGGGCTCCCCCTGAAAATAAAAAATAAGGCAGCACAGTTGCTCGTGAGCTTGGTCGATAATCCGTTCGAAGAGTTCTTCCTGCAGGCTTCCCGTGGCCCGGGTGAAAGACCTCAGCCCGCTTGGACATTCCGGGCATTTCAGATTACAAGCGGTGGTTGGCTCAATCGTGAGCGCCACAGGCATCCCCCAATGTACGGGATAACGCAACCATTTAGAAATATAGAAGGAAGTATAAATTTTAAAAGCGTTCCATGAACGCTTGAGCGTAATTTTCGACCAGATATTGCGCAAATCGCTAGTATTCATACCGAAGAGGACTGGAATTATATCTTTTGAGGGGATTTCCCGGTAACAATACGAATTTCGTCTAAATAAGTTCTTACGGCATTAAAAGAAACCGTTTTATCTTTGAAATAAGCATCTGCTTTTTTTATTTCATCCTCCTGTGCATTCAAGTGGATAAGAATATTTTTGAGATGCATTTTCATGTGGCCTTGTTGAATGCCCGTGGTAACCAGAGAACGAACGGCAGCAAAGTTTTGAGCCAAACCGGTTGCAGCGATGATCATCATGAGTTCTTCTGCTGAAGGATTCCCCAAAAGCTCTAAAGAGAGCCGGGCCAGAGGGTGCAGATTCGTTAGCCCTCCCACTGTTCCGACAGCCAGCGGAAGGTCCAGCCAAAACTTAAAATGCCCCTTTTCAATAGAGCAATTCGTTAAGCTTCTATACTGACCACTTCGCGATGCATAGGCATGCCCACAGGCTTCTACTGCCCTGAAATCATTTCCTGTTGCCAGAACAACGGCATCCACACCATTGAAAATACCTTTATTATGTGTTGTTGCTCTGAAAGGATCTATTTGAGCAATCTTAACAGCCTTGAAAAAACGTTCGGCAAACTTCTGTGAATCCTGCCCTTTATAATTACAGCTGAGCACCTCGATTGGGCACTCCACAGATGCACGGACCAGGCAGTTGGGCGTATAATTCGATAAAATAGCCATCAATACCTCCACATTGCGATCCTTGGAAGGAACCTTAGCGCATTGATGGAGAAAATCTTTCAAAGTGGTGGCAAAAGTTTCAAGCACCGAGTTGATAAAGTTCGCCCCCATTGAATCACAAGTTTCGAATAAAACCTGGAGTTGATAGTAATTATCATCCAAATCCGTATAATCAAGCAACTTGATTTCCCTGATACCTCCCCCTCTTCGTTCCATATTATGCGTAAGGTCACGCACATTATTATACAACACCTCTTTAAGTTCAGGAAAAAGACTTTGAAGCAGCACACTATCTCCCTTCCAATAGAAATGCACCTGCCCGACTTTTTCAGTTCCAAGAATCTCCGCTTTAAACCCGCCTCTACCTAACCAAAATTTTGCCGCACTTGAAGCAGCTGCAACAACCGAGCTTTCCTCAATCACCATAGGCACACCATAGGCTTTACCATTGACCATGAAGTTAGGAGCAAGCCCATAAGGCATAAAGTAGTTGGAGATGGTATTCTCACTAAAGCCATCTAGTACCTTTTGAAGCTTGGCATCACGGTGCCAAAAGTGCCGAAGCAATTCCTTCGTCATTTCAGGCTGTTTGGAGAATTGATCTGCCAACCAGTCCAGCTTTTCGCTTTTTGAGAGCTTTGAAAATCCCTGAATGATTCTTTCCATCGCCGCTTGAGTAACTTTTTTGGGTTTTAAGAAACCCTGTAATTGAGTATTCTTGTAATCTAGCATTCTTTGCAGGTAATTAAATTCGTAGTCTAACTAAATACTCTGGAAAATAACAACTTTAATTAAAGCTTTACTTTTAAAAAAGCCTTAGCCATTTTTAATCCACGCAACTGAAAAGCTACATGCTTTCTTAAATCCTCATAATCGCCCTGCGCATGCTTTAGAAAAGCAGATGCCTGCCCATACACTGCATTCAGCTTACTTTTAGATATTAAATAGTAACCATCCAGAAAATGTTGGATCCCACCAGAAATAATCAATTGTTGACATTTAAGATTATCCCCTAATTCTTCCACAATTCTGTTGCACATATCAGTCATTTCTTCCGCAGTATGGCCAATCAACGCCATTCGACCAAAAGCCTCTAAAGCTTCAGGATTATGGCGCAGCAACTCGAGCCTTGCAAAGTTAGTCCCTCCTGCCGCAGCAAATTCTACAGCAGCCAAAGGCAACTTTAGCAGTGCCTTGAGGCTTTCATAACCCATACCTTGACCAACCTCCTTAACAATTACAGGGAAATCAACACTATCCAAAACAGCCTTTATTGTTTCGAGCGGAGCAACAGTTATCTTATCCCCTTCCGGTTGCAACCACTCCTGAAGCGGATTGACATGAATGATCAGGCCGTCAGCTTGCAGCTTCTCAATCAAAACATTCATTTTGTAGGTTGCATTCCCCTGAACGAGTTCCTCAACCTGAGCTATCCCTAAATTTGCAAACAACGGCTGATCTGGCCCCAAATATGGGCGAACGTTAAAATCCTCGAAATATTCATCACTATAGAGTAATGCACGACAAGAACCCAAGCCCATGCCCATTCCAAATTCATTACAAGCAATGGCTAAATTCCGATTGATTATTCTGGCCTTCTGTGTCCCTCCTGTCATACTCGATACCCAAACCGGCATCGCCAGTTTTTTTCCAAGAAAAGGAATCTCTCCATATTCAGCATCTTCCCGGGGATGGGCAGAAAGAATCGGTTCATAATACAGACGCTTATCCAAATCCTCTTGACTAATCTGAGATTGAAAAGCCAGTTCGATGTGGTCTTTTTTCCTGGAAGGCGCATTAGGATCCTTTTCTTCGGATAATGAGGAAAGACCAACGGTTCGTTCGTTTGCCATAATCAATAATATTCAGTCTGTTATAATAATTGAGCCTTTAAACAATGATGTCGTGTAATAGTTGTAAAAAATTAAAGGCAGCCACTAGAAAACGAAGCACAAATCAAATAAACGCGCCCACGGCGCGAAATTCTTTTTTGAGGCATCCGAAAGGGCAATTTTGCTAAGCAAAATTGCCCTTTCGGATGCCTCAAAAAAGAATTTCGCCGTTCCCCGTTATCCGTTTCCCGTTCCCCGAACATAAAGGTATGATTTTTTTTGAGCGAAATTTCAACTGTTTTTCAAGCCGTTACAAGCCATGGGTTTAATTTTTTTATAAAAAAAGCTTGTTTTTTGGACAAGATAAGCATACCTTTGCACTCGCTTTTAAATAGGGCGAAGAATTTATTTAAGTAAAGAAAATTAGAAACAGTTGGATACTTTAAGTTACAAAACTAAGTCGGCGAAAAAAGAGGAAGTAGCGCGCAGCTGGCACATTGTGGATGGAACGAATATGACAGTAGGGCGTATGTGCTCTCAAATCGCTCATATTCTTCGCGGAAAACACAAGCCTTCCTATACTCCTCACGTAGATTGCGGAGATTACGTAATCGTGATCAATGCAGAAAAAGTTCGTTTTACAGGCGGGAAATGGAATCAGAAAGAATACGTAACTTATTCTGGTTACCCTGGCGGTCAAAAGAGAACGACAGCCAAATCAATGCTTGAGAAAAAACCTATAAGAATAGTAGAAATGGCAGTGAAGGGAATGCTGCCTAAAACTAAGCTTGGCCGGGCAATGTACAAAAAACTATTTGTATACGAAGGTGTGGAACATCCTCATGAAGCTCAAAAGCCGCAGCCACTCACTTTTGACAACTTGAAAAAGCAATCTTAATTATGGAAATGATAAATGCGATCGGAAGGAGAAAAGCCTCTGTGGCCAGAGTATACCTTACAAAAGGAGAAGGGAATATCACAGTAAATGGGAAAACTCTAAAAGATTACTTCGATCTCCCTCACATTCAATCGAAAATAACGGAGCCATTTGCTACTACAGGCGTAGAAAATATATATGACCTGAAAGTCAATGTAAAAGGCGGAGGATACAAAGGACAGGCAGAAGCCGTCAGAATGGCTGTTTCAAGAGCCTTGGTAAAACTCAATGATGAATTTCGCAAACCGCTTAAGGATAAGAAGTATCTTACAAGGGATTCGCGCGTGGTGGAACGTAAAAAATATGGTAAACCGAAAGCACGTAAAAGCTTCCAGTTCAGTAAGCGTTAATTTTTCTTTTTGCGAATTATTTTGGCCTGCCAGGCAGTCCATTGTTTCCGAACTCTTATTAATTTTAGTTCTTTGACATAAATGGTGTGGAACTTCAAAATGATAATCCTTTCAGCCACAAGGATATTCAAGGCTTCTCATTTTGAAGTTCCACACCATTTATCAAAGAACGTTAATATTTAAAAAATGGCAAAACCTACATATAAAGAATTATTAGATGCCGGTGTCCACTTTGGGCACCTCAAAAAAAAGTGGAATCCCAAAATGTCTCCTTATATCTTTACAGAGAAAAAGGGAATCCATATCATAGATCTCAATCAGACGCTTAAAAGCCTCGACAGTGCAGCATCGGCAATGAAACAAATTGCACGTTCCGGTAGAAAGATCCTTTTCGTCGCAACTAAAAAACAGGCTAAAGAGTATATCTCAGAAGCTGCCAGAAGTGTTGAAATGCCTTTTGTCACAGAACGCTGGCTGGGAGGAATGATGACCAACTTCGCAACCATCCGGAAATCCGTGAAAAAAATGAACTCTATAGACCGGATGCTGGCCGATGGATCATTAACAAGCGTAACGAAAAAAGAACGCCTTACGCTTACTCGTGAAAGGGATAAACTTGAAAAGGTTCTTGGGGGTGTCGCTAATTTGAACCGTACCCCTTCGGCGGTGTTTATCGTTGATATTGAACATGAGCATATCGCTCTGGCTGAAGCACACAAATTAGGCATGCGTACATTCGGTATCGTCGATACCAATGCCGACCCTAATAAGGTGGATTATGCTATCCCCGGTAATGACGACGCCTCTAAATCCGTTGCGATTATCGTAAACTATATGATAGAGGCTATTAAAGAAGGACTCGCTGAGCGTCAAACAGCAAAGGCAGAACGTCAGGCAGCCCAAGATTAATTTTACTTTATTCACTGAATTTAATAAACACTTAACATGAGCACAGTAAAAATTTCTGCTGCGGATGTAAAGGCCTTGAGAGATCTCACAGGCGCACCAATGATGGATTGTAAAAAAGCGCTTACGGAAGCGGAAGGCGATAAGGATAAAGCGATAGAGATATTGAGAAAGAAAGGGCAAAAAATGGTGGCTAAGCGTGCTGAACGCTCCGCTAACGAGGGGGTTGTTGTCGCTAAAGTTTCTGATGATCGCCAAAATGGAATTGTAATCCGTTTAAGTTGCGAAACAGATTTCGTTGCGAAAAACGATGATTTTGTCAAATTTGCTGAATCTATCGCTGGTATCGCACTTGTTAATTTACCTGCTGATCTGGAAGCGCTCAAAGCTCTTCCCTACAATGATGAGTTAACCGTTGATCAAAAAATTGTCGAGCAAGTAGGTGTCATCGGCGAAAAAGTGGAACTGGCAGACTATCAAAGAGTCAATGCAGCAATGGTGGCTCCTTACATTCATACGGGATATAGAGCAGGGGTATTAGTGGGCTTGAATAAAGCTTCTGACGATATTTTTGTTGCTGGCCGGGATGTAGCTATGCAGGTTGCTGCTATGAAGCCTCTCGCTTTAGATAAAGGCGACGTAGACCCTTCTGTTATTGAAAAAGAAATCGAGATCGGGAAAGAAGTGGCTCGTAAAGAAGGCAAGCCTGAGCAAATGTTGGAAAAAATTGCCATGGGTAAACTGAATAAATTCTACAAGGAAAACACACTGCTTAATCAGCAATTCGTAAAAGATAATAAATCAAGCGTTTCGCAGTATCTTAAGTCTCTGGATAAAGAACTTACTGTTACTGAGTTTAAACATATCACTCTAGGATAAATTCTAGCCTGGCAAAATCTGTTGTTTCAACAATCGCCTGGCTAAAATGATTTCAAGCAACATGAGTCATCCCGAATTTTCGGGATGACTCATGTTTTCTACCTGCTCTCCCATAATAATTTCTAAAAAATTTTCAGGCCTCTAATTCACTCCCAAAAAATTATTTAGAATATTAGAAGTCTTATCCTATCTTTGACCCGGTTATTTTCACACTAACGAGCGTATTTTATGGAGATCAAGTATAAGCGGATCCTGCTCAAATTGAGCGGAGAATCTTTGATGGGAGAAAAAGGCTTTGGTATTGAGCCAATTATGCTCAAACACTATGCTAGTCAGGTCAAACAATTGGTTGACCGGGGAGTAGAGGTTGCTGTCGTGATTGGAGGAGGAAACATTTTCAGGGGGCTTGAAGCCTCATCCTCCGGAATCGAAAGAGTACAGGGGGATTACATGGGTATGCTTGCAACTGTCATCAACGGTATGGCCGTTCAAAGCGCACTGGAAGGCCTGGGGGTTTTCACCAGATTGGTGTCAGCCATTGAAATGAAGCAAATCGCAGAGCCTTACATAAGGCGAAGAGCGATCAGACATCTCGAAAAAGGTCGTGTAGTCATCTTCTCCGCGGGAACCGGCTCTCCTTATTTTACAACAGATTCTGCTGCCGCTCTTCGAGCCAACGAAATCAATGCTGATGTAATCCTGAAAGGCACCAGAGTAGATGGTATTTATTCCGCTGATCCGGAAAAAGATCCTAACGCGGTAAAATTTGACAAAATCACCTTCGCAAAGGTCATTAGCCTGGGATTAAGTGTAATGGACATGACGGCCTTCACTTTATGCCAGGAAAACAACCTCCCTATTATCGTTTTTGATATAAAGAAAAGAGAAAATCTGATCAAGATTGTTCAGGGAGAAGCCATTGGTACTTTAGTTGAAGGCTAAATGCTATTGTAAGCTTTATTCCTTAACATCTATTTATGCTTTTCTTCCTTAAGAAAGGCCTCTAATAATTGATCACAGGCTTGATCTAATATACTAAACACTTCTTCAAAAGCTTCGTCATTCCAATAAGGGTCCATTACATCTACTTCTTTGGTTTCCTGAACGTAGTCCAAAATGCGATGTACCTTATTCCGTTCAGTATCATTTTTAGCCATCAATAAAGCCGCTTGATAATTGGATTCATCCATGACGATGATTTTATCAAATTGCTTAAAATCACTATGTACTAACTGCCGGGCTCGTTGACCTTGAATATCTATTTGATGATTCCTGGCCGTAGCAATTGACCGGGGATCAGGAGCTTCCCCAAGATGCCATCGGCTGGTTCCGGCAGAGTCCACTTCCCAACCCAGTCCTTTTTCCTGAATTTTTTTCTTTAAAATACCTTCAGCAAGAGGTGAACGACAGATATTGCCGAGGCAAACCATTAATATTTTCATACTTTAAAACCAAATTTTATTCATCTTTGTAAATGCTATTTTGGATAAGTAGTTCACGGAATTGGGCTACCAAACAGATGATAGCTATTTTGTGCTGAATCAAGGCGCGAGAACCGCGCTTAGCCCTTGTTAAGCAAGGCTTTGAGCAACGCAGAGTCAGCGCAAAAGAGCATCATATGGTTATGTAGTTTAAATCCGTGAACTACTTAAGCACCTGAACAAAATTAAGTATAACTAAAAATTTTGTTCAGGTGCTTAGCATAATTATTGTTCAATGCACTTTATTCTAAAATAATATATGAAAATCGTCATTGCAGGCGCCGGCGATATTGGCTTTCACCTTGCTTCGCTACTTAGCCACGAAAATCAAGATATCATACTTATTGATAAAAATCAAGAAGTACTTCATTACGTTCAAAGCCACCTTGATGTAATTACCATCAAGGGAGATTCCTCCTCTGTAGAAGTCCTTAATCAAGCCGAAATCAGTAGGGCAGACCTTGTATTAGCCGTCACCACTTCTGAACAAAATAATCTAATTACTGCTATTTTAGCCAAAAAAATGGGGGCAAAACGAACCATAGCGCGCGTTAATAACCTCGAATACCTTACAAGTGAACAACGCAAAAACTTTACCGATCTGGGTGTTGACAACCTCATCTCTCCGGTTCAACTCGCAGCGCGCGAAATTGAACGCCTGATAAAACAGTGTTCTTTTACTGATGTGTTTGACTTCGAAAGAGGAAAATTGTCACTTTTTGGCATTACCGTCGAAGATTCTTCCCCGATCGTAAATATGTCAATAGAAGAAATCTCCAACACCTACTCAAACGCGATTTTTAACATGATCGCCATCCTCAGAGGAAATCGAACAATTATCCCCCGGGGGCGTATCGTCTTGAAACGCCATGACCACATTTACTTCCTGGTCGAAAACCGTGACATCCAGAACATCATACAGATTGTAGGAAAAAGGGAAATTAAAGTTAAAAATATAATGATCCTGGGGGGTGGAGCGGTTGGCTTTAGGGCTGCCCAACTTTTAGAAAAAGATTACAACGTCACAATTGTTGAAAAACAAAAATCAACTTGCAAGTTTTTGGTGGAGCAACTAAACAATGCCCTCGTTGTAATGGGCGACCCAGGCAATATTCAACTGCTAAAGGAAGAAGGCCTGGCAAATATGGATGCCTTCATTGCCGTTACCCCCAATTCAGAAACAAATATCATCACCAGCTTGATGGCTGAAGAAAGCGGCGTTTACAAAACCATTGCGATGGTCGATAACAGCAACTATACCCATATCTCCAGAAATATAGGAGTCGATACGATCATCAACAAAAAGCTAATCGCAGCGAATAATATTTTCCGTCATGTGCGCAAAGGAAAAATCGAAGCGCTTACCAGTCTGCAAGGTGTTGATGCCGAAGTGATTGAGTTCGTCGTTCATAAAAGGAACCGCCTGACTAAGCACCCTATTAAGTCACTCTATTTTCCTGAAAAAGCACTGATCGGAGGGGTCATTCGAGATAATGAAACCTTTATTCCCGATGGAAATTTCCAGCTCCAGGTTAATGATAAAGTTATTGTTTTCGCGTTGCCTCAGGCTATAGGAAAGCTGGAACAACTATTTAGGTAATCCCAATTGATGCCATCGAATATTTTATAAGGTGGTAGGCGGGCTGTAGCCCGCCTACCACCTTATAAAATATTCGATGGTGTTTACTTTAAGTTATTGGAAAAATTACTATGATCAATTTTAGAACCATTGGAAAAGTCATTGGAGTCGTAATAATAATTCTCGGCTTTTTAATGTTGATGTGCTTACCATTTAGTTTGCAGTTCGGTAGTGGTGATCACTATGCCCTAATCCACTCGGGCTCTATTTGTATGGGTTTCGGAGGCCTGCTGCAATTGATCAAACCTCAAAGAGGAGAAGTGCTCTTAAAAAGAGAAGGCTACCTGATCGTTGCGCTGGGATGGTTAAGTATGGTACTTTTTGGGATGCTTCCTTTTCTGCTTAGTGGAGAAATTCCAAGCTTGACCAATGCCTTTTTTGAAACAGTTTCCGGAATGACCACTACAGGAGCCTCCATTTTAACAGATATTGAAAGCCTTCCTGAGGGTATATTATTCTGGCGTAGCATGACCCAATGGATTGGAGGTATGGGTATCATTGTATTGACCATCGCTATTTTCCCCATCCTGGGAATTGGAGGCATTGAGCTTTTTGTAGCCGAAGCTCCCGGACCAACATCTGACAAGATCCACCCACGCATCAGAGAAACCGCCAAGCGCTTATGGCTCATTTATGTTTCGCTCACCGGTATACTGGCAGTCATTCTTTATTCTCTTGGAATGTCTTTATACGATGCCGTAAATCATGCGCTTACCACAATAGCTACAGGAGGATTCAGCACACGGAATGGCAGCATGGCGGATTTTGATATACCTTCGATCCAATACGTTATTATATTTTTTATGTTCTTAGCAGGAACGAACTATAGCGTCATTTATCTTGGCCTGAATGGAAAATTGAAGAAAGTATGGCAAAATGATGAGTTTAGATTATACCTGACTGTTGTTGGTTCCCTTACAGCCATTGTATCGCTGGCTGTTTACATGATCGGTGATACTTCTTTCGAGAAATCTTTTCGAGACTCTATTTTTCAAATTGTTTCCCTCATCACAACTACTGGTTTTGTTTCTGCAGATTATACTCAATGGAATGGAGGGTTAACCATGTTGTTCTTCATACTAATGTTCGTCGGAGCTTGCGCCGGTTCCACAAGTGGTGGCATCAAGCTAATCCGGCACCTGGTTTTCTTAAAAAACTCTATCCTTGAATTCAAACGCATCCTTCACCCCCACGGGATGATTCGGATAAAAATAAATCGTATCATAGTACCCCCTAGAATTTTAACTCATATCCTGGTTTTCCTACTCATTTATCTGATATTATTTGTTGCTGGATCTATTGCAATAACGATCTTAGGCATGGACTTTCTTTCTGCAATAGGGGCGGTAGCCACCTCTTTGGGAAACGTTGGCCCGGGAATCGGATCTGTTGGCCCTGTTGATAACTTCGCAAAAGTTCCTGAGGCTGCTAAATGGATACTATCATTATTGATGCTTCTCGGACGATTAGAATTATTTACTATTCTGGTATTGTTCACTCCCTATTTTTGGAAAAATAATTAGATCGGAACATGAGTCATCCTGAATTTTAAGAAACTTCATGTTGTCACAACAATTAATAATAGATGCTGCAAATCAACATCTTAGGACCGGCCTTATTCAATTTAGCTTTTTGAAAGGCTAGCAGCCGTTAAAAAATGAATACTGTTTGAGCCGACGTAAGGAGGCGA
>CAZHZT010000065.1:0-31811 GCA_964537285.1 uncultured Saprospiraceae bacterium
CCTTAAGTTGTAAAGCTTGTTAGATAAATCCATCAACGGATTCTACCCACTACCCATTTTTTTAACGGCTGCCAGCCTTCCAAAAAGCTAAATTGAATAAGGCCGGTCCTAAAACATTGTTTACAGCACTTATTTTTAATTCGCTGGTTCCGAGGTTATGTCGGAACTCAAGGTATTTGTCAGAATCAGGATTCTCAGGATTATAGGATTTACTTGATTGGAGCGGAGGGAAGCTTTGGCTGTTCTGGTAATGAGCTCTAGATGATTTTATTTGGTCGAAATTAATTTAAGATGCCCTTATCGCAGGCCGCTAGGCCTGCCTGATCGTAGCCCTGGGTCCTCCCAGGGTTAAAAGATATTAGAGATCGACTTCCGCGTAGCGGAAGCACATCATAGGCTATTGCTCTTGCGTTGTGGGCTACCGCTCAATGTCGTCAACTTAAGCTTTTTCTTTGCCTGGTGCTTTAGCGCCAGGTATAGTGTTAAGATTTATCGGGGCTTTAGCCCATTAATGACAAAGGGGCTAAAGCCCAATCTGACAAATATTTCCCCCGGCACTGAAGTGCCGGGCTGTAAAGAGCTTAAGTTGACGACATTGATGCTACTGTTACGCGGAAGAAATTAGATAGAATGACCTTTTCACCAGGAAGACCTAGGGCTACGATCAGACAGGCCGATAGGCCAATTCGCTGTTCTTAAAACGTTTACCAAATGAAATCATCCAGAACCAAGTAAAAATTTACCTGCGCTCTAATCACGTAAATCCTGAAATCCTGGGAATCCTGATTCTGACAAATGCCACAAATCACTAATAATTAGTAAAGGAATGGAGAAACTCCGTCGCAGTCCCCGTCAATTATGGACATCTCTCCTACTTTGCCTTCTAATTACTTAGGCCATACTGAAAGTGTCGCAGTCCCCATCAATTATGGACATCTCTCCGATCAGTGATCGTTCCCCCGTGCCAATTCGCATTCGATAGTCGCAGTCCCCGTCAATTATGGACATCACTCCTACACCTTATTTTAAATTCATAAATAATTATTATGTGTCGCAGTCCCCATCATTTATGGACATCACTCCTACCCGTAGCCCCATTTTCAACAACTTAAACAATTGATTAACAGATTTTTACGACCTTAACATTTGTCATTTGAATGTCAGAAAATAAACATTAAAAAGTTAACAATTCATAAGTCATTGATAAAAATGAGTGTTTTTTTGGCTTTGCAGAAGGTGCGACTTTTTTATAATCGTCTAATAATGAATGAATTATTAAAATTCATCAACAAGTTATGCATTTCAATTTTAACAATTTATATACTTTTTTGCAATTGGTTTTTGCAATAATGTATATCACATTGGTTTACTGTATCTTACAGCAAACAATTTATAAATATTTAAATGTCAAATTGGTGGTTTTGATAAAAACAGCTCGCATTTTACTCAAAACACCATCCCGGCTTATCAAAGAACGTATGTTTTTAGTTCTTTGACATAAATTGTGGAAAATGGGACTTCAAAATTATAAACCTTTCAGCCACAAGGGCATTCAAGGTTTATAATTTTGAAGTTCCACACAATTTGTCAAAGAACCATGTTTTTTTGGCTTAAATGTTACTCCTTGCCCACGCTTTTACTCCTCGGAGCCGAAGGCTTTATTTCTTTGCGGACATTGAGCGGATATACCTCTCCAAATCCATGACTTACAGCTTTACCGATCCCCATTCCCGGCACCAACAGTACATTAGAGGAGAAAGTCACATCAAAAGCCATTAACTTCTGATTTTTAAAGAAAGCAGCTTTGCTTTTTGTCAAATCTTCTAATTGCACCACCACCTGTTCCTGAGGCTCCCAGCCAAGTCCCCAAAGAGAAGACATAATATGGTTGGTCAGCAGTTTTTGCAATAAGCTTACTCTGCCCAGGAGGCTCGTTTCGGCCAGCCATTTTTCAAAGTTTTCCTGGTTCAAAGCCATCCAATGCCTGAGGCGATACCTTTTAGGAGTGCTAATAAAACGGAAGTAGTGCTGATTCAGCCGCAAATCTTCAATTTGCAGGTTAATCATTTCACCTTGCCAATTGAGTTCCCAATTGCTGGAAGCAAGCACTTGTTGTACAGCATCTACCCCTTCATCGACGGCGAAAACAGCTGCTAGTCCTTTATAAATTCTATATTGTACCAGCGGATAGCGGTAAATAAAGCCATCGTTGCCTTTGTGGTTATGACAAAGATCACTTTTCCAGCCGGCCATTTCTATGAAGGCACCTCTCCAATGGCCTACTTGCCAGCTTATGTCGTGGCCGGTGACGGGGAGATTGAAGGAGAGGGAGAGGGTGCGAATAGGGGTGTTGAGCATTATTATTAGAGTTTTATATTATAATCAGAGTGACTCAAAATCAGTCAGATCTTCGACACCAGCCATATCTGCAAGCATAGCGGTGTAGGTTCTAAGCTGATCTTGAAGCTCAGCGAGTTCAAGTCGGAAAAGTTGAGCTTGTTGGGGCTCATTAAGTTCACCGGAGATACTCAAGCGATGCCACTTTGCGGTAAATGGCCTAATTACTTGATTTAAGATAACAATTGCAATCTTGGTAAACTGAATGCACTTAGCCCCTTTCTTTTTTATGACGTCCCTGGTTAACCCGAATAAGGAATAAATGCTTGTCAAGGCCGTTTTTTCGTCTCCGTGTTCAGGCTTAAGCTGTTGGGTAGCGACTCTGGTCAATAATTCAATATACAGTTCCCAGGCAGCCTCTTTATCGGCGTCATTAAAGGAAAGTTCCGCCTCAAGGTAAATGGCTTTTATTTTGAGTTTTTCGAAGTTCCACTTTTTAAGGTATTCGATGAGTTTCATACTAAATACTTATTCAATTTCTTTAATTGTTGTTCCTAATAAATGCTTAGAATTCCGGGTAGCATAAACACAGATGTATCCTTTTGTATCAGCATTATAAACAAATACTGGCTTTTTGTTATACAGTGGAATGCAGAGATGTGCATATAACCAAGCTGAACCTCTACCATAAAAGCCAACCGCTGTTCCGTTTTTAATTGGTTTGTCCTCTTCCGGTGAATTTGAAATAAAATCTTCCAGTTTAAAAGTCCAGGACCTGAATAAATCCGTTGGTAAGTCCCCTACAGCAAAAGAAACGACTTGTAATTCCACTCCATTTTTAGAAATACTCTTAACAGGATAAAACCGTACTTTTTCCCCTTCCCAAACGGCGTCTAAGATTTCCTTTATAGAATCATCAGGATTGTATTTATCGAAAGTAATATATTTATTATCCTCCAAGACTCCCTTTATTTCATCATGTTCATTACTCATTTCAAGTACTTTGCTCACGTCTCCTAAAATTACCGGTACTATTTTCAATTTATCAAGAAAAGCTAATTCATTTGCTTTCTTAAATTCTGCGCTACACCATACTTTCGAATCGAAATAATACTCGGAAATAAACGCCAGAAAAACATCGCTTTCTTTTATTCCTGTTTGGATCTTACCACTTAGTTTTTACCCTCCTTTCATTTCATCTAAATCGATCCATGTATAAACCAGTGAGTTTTTCAGCGCTTTCTCAACCTTTAGGACCGTTGATTTATCTTTAGTGTTGTGGCTTAGAAATACTTTTGGCATTTAAAGTTATTTTTAAAAATTATCGACTGCCTCTTTGCTTACTAATGACGGTCAACAATACAAAATAATTAGTTATTTTTTTGAAAAAACATTTGAAATGTAGGGAAAAAATACGATGTTTGGAAATATGATTTGTTAAATTGGTTTTATTTAGAGGGTTTGTATTATTTCTAAGCAATTCCTTGGCGCTGGAAGCCTAAATCAAATTGATGGATATTTTTCAAAAAGTAGGCACAGCTAACAATAGATTAAATGATCAACTTGTTGTTCACCTTATAATACTCTAGACGGTAAGAAAACTAAAATGATTTCAAAAAAAACAATGACTTAATGGAAACCATCACATTTCATTGTAAAGTAATAACACCTATGTTTCTGGCTGGTGCTGATGGACATACACCAGAGTTGCGTGCACCAAGTATAAAGGGGGCGATGCGCTTTTGGTGGCGGGCTATGAATGGGCATTTGCCGTTAGAGAGCGAAGTGAAAAAACAAGGAGATAAGACAATTTTAGTATCTGCCGGATTAAGAGATCAGGAAGTATCCATTTTCGGGGGGACAGGTGGAGTGGAAGGAGAAAGGAGGAGTAGTTTCTCAGTGGTAGTATTCACTGAAGACATGCAAATAGAGGAAGAGAAACTCGCCCCACATAAGGATCGTACCTTTACTCCTGAATGTATATTGCCAGGAAGCACATTTAAGGTAACTCTGCGCATCCCCCAACCCTATTCCGTTCAAACCAGGTTGCATGGTTCTGAAAAAGAAATCTTCAATCGCTCCAAACTGATCGCCTTGTTCCAGCTGACCAGTGCTTTGGGAGGGTTGGGCAAGCGTGTTCGTCGGGGCATGGGGAGTTTTGAAATTACATCCGTTACCTCCTCTTCAAATAAGGAAATTTCACTTTCAGAGGTTAGCAGCTTAAAAGACATTCACAGCTTATTGTCTGTGCTTTCGCCTTATTTTGTACTTAAGGAAGAAAAAGGACTTATATACCATCAATATTCAGGACGGATGGAAAAGTATCCCTGGGTTCAAAAGATACAAATTGGTGAAAACCGGAAAGATTTTCTGCAGGAATTGAGTCAATTAACGCACGACTTCAAGCAAGAATATGGTAGAAAATATGAAGCCAATATGGGACATGCTTTTCGAGGTCGCTTTGCTTCTCCGATATACATTTCGGTAATTTCAGAAAAAAATATAGTCATTACTACATTTAACACCATCCCCAATAGGGATTATCACCTAATAGATCTTAACTTACAAGCTGAATTTAAAGAGCAAATTTTATGAGTAAGGTGAACTTTTCAGGAGAGCAGGCACAATTTAAGCCTGTTGTAAAAGGGCTGCAACTGCAAAGCTTTCGGGGGTTCCTTAATTTGGATATTTCGCTCCAGGAAGACCTGACGGTTTTTATTTCCCGGAATGGAGGCGGGAAGTCTACCATATTGGATGCGATCTGGTCTGGCTTAGAGGTTATTGAAGGATTTTTCAGGCTGGCAGAGTATTCGAAACAGATCGGTTGGCTTGAAACCGCTGATATTAAGAATGGAACTGAAAGCAGTTCCCTGTCAGTGGATATGCTTACTTATTTTCAGTGGCTTCAAAAAGAAGAAGATGAAAATGGTGGCTCATTTAATACGCTTGAAAAAGGAGAAAAAGAATTTACAATCCGCATAAAGGGAAGCGAATTGGGATTTGAACGGACAAGCGACCTTTCAGCGAACTGGTCGGAACTGGCCGAGTATCTGGAGCATGGCGCTCAGAAAGGAGACAGTCGACCGATTTTCAAATACTATCAAGCTCAGGGGCATAAGCCTGAATTGTCTGCTGAGCGAAAGCTTACTAAACTCATCAACTGGATTGACCGCCGGCAAAAAGTGTTGATGCAATCCACCAATAAACCATTTGAACGGCAACTGGATTGGGTAAGGCAAGCGGTGTCGGATTTATTATCAGATGATGAAGTCACCTATACCGACCTGAAAGTAAAATACGCTGCGGAGGGAAGTGATTTCCTGAGTATTAACAAGCGGCAAGGGGAGCAAGCGGAAGAGTTGAGTGCCCAGCAATTGTCTTCTGGAGAGATCAGCTTGTTAGAAATCGTGGCAGACATTGCCATTAGCCTGATCGAAGCCAACCCGAATCATGGGGAAGATTTTAATCCTCTTATAGATGGGTTTGGAGTGGTTTTGATGGATGAGGTGGGGATGCATTTGCATCCGGGCTGGCAACGGAATGTTTTGCCGAGCTTACAAAAAGGATTTCCGGGGTTGCAGCTTGTTGTCAGTACTCATAGTGCTTTGCTTTTAAATAATATCCCGAGCGAACATATTTGGTTGTTGGATGATTGGCAAACCGTACGTCCTGATGCGACCTTCGGAAGGGATATCTCTACCATTATATCAAAAGTGATGGACACACCCTCCAATGAGTTCGAAAAACAATATAGGACAATATATCGCCTATTGTCCAGAAATGAAATTGAAGAAGCAGAGGCAAACCTTGAGGAGATAAAAGAGACATTTAAGGAGTCGAGGGATGATTATTCTCCAGAATTAAGAAAACTGTTAGCCATTCTGGATCGAAAAAAAATACTGGAAAAGTGAAATACTTTAACCCCAAAGCAAAACAGGAACCTGTAGCATTTCGGGCATGGAAACGACAGGAGTTAGAGCGATTAGTGGCTATCTGTAAGTCCAATCCTGCTTCCGGGAGGCGACTTTATGAACACCTTCCTACTTCTTTACCACGTAAGGAGGAAGAAGATGTATTTTATTATTCTAAATTGGAGTTACGTACAGCATTGCTGAGAGAACAAGGTTATATATGCTGTTTTTGCAACAAGGTAATAGACCACCAATCAGAAGGGCAATACAGCAAACGCGAGTTGGCTGATCTGCCGGAAGAGATAGAGCACATGCGGCCGGTTAAACATTATCCAAAATTAGCTCTGGATTATGAAAACCTAGTAATTTCCTGTAGAGGAGTCAGAGGTACAGGTAAGGAAACATGCAACGCAAGTAAAGGTGCTTCAATGCTGCCTTGACTCCATTTGATGCTTCCTGTGAGGAAAGAATATTCTTTACGGAAGATGGACAAATACAAGGTGCGGATGAAGACGCCGAAAAAACGATTGAAATCCTGAACCTTACAGCATACGATGAAGATAGAGCAGAAACTATTGCGGGTTTTATTTATGCCTTTCAAGACGAAGAGGAGATGGAAAATAGCTTCTCTGATGCGCTAATTACCAGAGACGAAGCGGAGAAGTTAGTGGAAGCATTAGTTCAGAAAGACGAAAAAGGACGGTTTAGGCCATTTTGTAGTGCCGTGATCAGTGTTTTAAAAAGAGAAATTATCCAAACAACATGAAGTATCTGTTTCTTTTCACCACAGGGCCCGTCCAGAGCTTCATAGCTCAGGCACGTAAATTAGAAGATGCTATGACCAAGTATCAATTACACTAAAACAACAATCAAATGCACCAGATAACTTTCCACTGCCGAATCATTAGCCCTATGTTCCTCAGCGGGGCGGATGGGCAAACGCCAGAACTGAGGGCACCGAGTATTAAGGGGGCGCTGCGGTTTTGGTGGCGGGCGTGTAATGGGCATTTGCCGTTATCTGAATTAAGAGAAAAAGAAGATAATATTTTTGGAGGAGTTGGCGGCAAGAAAGGGAACAGAAGTAAGGTTATTCTCCGTGTGGAAAATCGTGAAATAAAAATTGGTCAGCTTCCGAAGAGCAGTAGAAACGACAATCCCGGCATTAATTATTTATGGTATTCGATACCAATGAATGACAACAGACCTGGTATATGGGAGGGAGATTTTATAGCAACCCTGTCCTCTTTTGATAAAAATTTACTATTTGATGCAGCATTAAGCTTTTGGCTTCTTTCAAACTTAGGAGGAATAGGCACTCGTTCCCGTAGAGGAGCTGGTAGTTTTCAAATCACTTCGGTCAAAAGTAATTTCGCTTTACCTAATTTTCCTTTAGAGTCGGATTCAGCCATTTCTCTCAACGACCATTTAACTAATGGGTTGAGATTCATTTCAGATCATTTCGATTTTGTAAGAAGTTTCGCCCCAAACGTCAAAACAGACTTCCCTTTACTCAGTAATGCCGGAATCCATGTCATTAACCCAAAAGAATCCTCTGCATTAGCAGCTTTGGAAAAAATAGGAAGAGATTATAAAGGCTTTAGAGATCGCAGTCACCCTGACTACGCTGGAGTCAAATCTTTTATAGGAACAGGTGTAAAGCCAGAACAAGTATCTAGAGCAGAGTTTGGACTACCTTTGTCATTCAGATATAGAAGTTTAAATGGTGCAGGAGCAGACATTAAAACGACAAGCGAAACTATTGATCGTAGTGCATCAAGTCTATTTATTCATATCAATAAATATAAAGATAGCTATTGTACAATCCTAATTAACTTTTCATCTAGGTTACTTCCAAATTCAGTAGATATAAAGGTAAGTACTCAAAGGAGAAATAGGCAACCTTATAAACAGCACCCAGTGACTATAAGACAAAGTTACCAAGGAACAAAAGAACAATTCATCTCGACCCTTCCAAATGTAGAAATATGACTCACCTCTTCCTCTTCACCATCGGCCCAGTCCAGTCCTTCATTGCGCAGGCGCGCAAGACGTGGGACTTATATGCCGGTAGCCGGATATTATCCAGCCTTGTTCAAGAAGGCATGAAAGTTTTTAAAGAACACGGTGGCGAAGTCATTTTCCCACATAGCAGTTCGCCATCTAAACCGAACCGTTTTTTAGGTTCTTTAGATGATCAGTCACTAGATTCTGATGCACTACAAACGATCGGCGAAGACGTTGAAGAAGCCATAAAGCTAAAGTGGCAGAAAATGGCGGATGATGCCCTCGGGAAATTAAGTAAACCTCAAGGCTTTGATGAACAAATAAACCAAGCACTGGAAACCTTCTGGGTATTTCATCCGGCTACCGAGGCTACCTACCATACCGATTACCGCGATATAGAACGCACGCTGGGAGCGATTAAAAACGTACGCCCGGTGCATCAGTATCGTTACCAGGAAGAGAATGGGGTGAAAGTTTATGGAGAAAGGGGACGGAAGTGCAGTTTGGATGGGGAGCGGAATGTACAGTTTTACAGACCTTTGGATAAAGAATGGAAGGATCTGACCAAGCTGCGCCGATGGAAGCTTTTCAATGAGGATGAAAAAGCAGTAAAGCTAATAGCAGATGGGGATGGGATTGCGATGAAGGTAATTGCTGCCGGGGAAGGCCTTAGCGCAGTCAGTTTTGTAAAGCGAAAAATTGAAGATGATGATGCAACAGCATTTCAACCTACAGCTTACTTCGCTTCCGCAGAATTTTTGAATAAGGTTAGAAATCAGGAAGAGTTGGATCAGAAGCTAGCCATTTTCAAAAGTTGTTTTGCAGATAGCTGGGATGAACAATTACTTTTTGAAGAAAACTACACGGATAGGTATTTTAAGTCGCAGGGAATTAATCATCATTTTGGGACACCACAAAAAGCGAAGGAAAAGCTGCGTGACTTTTTTGAGTTTGCAAAAAAGCAAGGCATTGAAAAGCCAAATGGCTACTACGCTTTATTCCTTTTCGATGGTGACAATATGGGCAAATGGCTGAGTGGAGCTAACCTTGACGAAGACCACAACCAAGGAAAAGCACTTTCTGATTTTCATCAACACCTGGCTGCCTTACTAGCTCAATTTGCCAATGGGAAAGATGAGCAGGAGGAAGACAGAGGGATTTACCAATATCTTCAGGATCCGGAAGGACGTACAATTTATGCTGGTGGAGATGACTTTTTAGGTTTCATAAATTTAGAGCGGGTTTTCGACGTACTCAAATGGATTCGGGAAGAGTTTGACCTTAAAATTAATCAGCAAATTAAGCATAAAAAGGAAAACTTCACCTTCTCCGGCGGCTTAGTCATCGCTCACTACAAAACACCGCTACATGTGGTACTAGACTGGGCGCGTACTACGGAAAAAGCGGCAAAAAAATACATCCACCCCCACGGACAGCGCAAGGATACCCTTGGTATTTCTGTTTTGAAAGCCTCGGGAGAAATTACGCAGGCTTTTGTGCCCTGGCAACTAAAAGAATACGATAAATCCGGAGGGGAAATAGCCTCCAAAACTTACCGGTCTACCGAAGCGATGAAAAGCGTAGTAGAGAGCCTTCGAAAAAACTTCTCCGATAAATGGCTGCGCAATCTGGATGCCGAATTTCACCTGATAAAGGACCGTCAGGATGGTGCACTGGAATTGCAAACGGGAGCACTTGGTGAAGGAATGATTAAAGCCGAAATGAAGCGTCTGCTCAAGCGCGCCTGTATAAAAGCGGGAGACGCTGAAATAAATACTCTATTGCCTTATCTACACAGCTTGCTGGGAGAAAACCCCATCGAGAATTTCGGCAACTTCTCTCGTCTGCTACACATTTGCGACTTCATTGAGCGCCAAACCAATGGTGAAATCAAAGAGACCGATTCATCCACCAAAAAAGAAACTGCTCATGTCTGATACCAAAACTATACAATTAGATGCACTCGATACCTTGTTCTTCAAGGATGGTAAACCTTTTTCTATGGGAGAGGAAACCTGGGCGGATGGAATATTCCCACCGCCGCCGAGTGTGATTTATGGGGCGTTGCGGACCTCGCTGATGAGTAGCCGAATGGGAGAAGAGTGTTTGGAAGATTTGATAATCAAAACTGAAGATTTATCTATCCACAATTTGTCTTACATCCTTGGAGGTCAAGATGAATATTACCCTTTACCATTTGATGTAGTAACTTATAAAGACAAGGAGCCGGAAAGAGAGGATTATACCGTTTTCCCTCTGCTTGTCAAGCCAATAAATTTATCGTCAAGTAGAGGTGGGTATTCTGTTTTTCCGTTATACGATGGAGATGACGACAAAACTGTAGAAAATATTAAATCTGGATTGATTAGTCGGTCTAACTTAATTAAGTATCTGAAGGGAAGACGAGAGAGTTTCAAATGTAAAAAGTGGTCTGATTTCCTAGTAGAAGAGCCTAAAGTGGGCATAAAACGCGACCGCATTACCAGAACAACAAGTACCGATGATGGCGAACTTTATCGAGTAGGAATGAAACGATTAACTCACCGCACTCGATTACAAATCTCCTTCAGTAATGAGGGAGGGTTATCCTTTCTCAATGGAAAATATAGTCCAATTCGACTTGGTGCAGAGGGTAAGGTTGTGGAAGCAACTTTTATAGAAAGTGCACTTCCTTTTAAGGCCTCCATTACTACTCATATGATCAAGGTATATCTAGCCACAGATGGGGTGTTTCAGAATGGAATCCCTGATTTGTCTCGCTTGGGTATTGAAGCGACCCTAGAAGGCATGGCCACTGGCAAACCCTATATGTTAGGAGGATTTGACATGGCTCAACGAAGACCCAAGCCAATGCTAAAGGTTGCTCCAGCTGGCAGTGTGTTTTACTTTAAGTCAAAAGAACCGATTGATTTGAGTCCATTTCAAGGAGTTACGCTATCTGATAAAGTAAACAATACGGACTATGCACAACAAGGATTCGGTATTGCCTTTATGGGAACCTGGGAACCTCAAAATTAAAGAATATTATGTCTAAGCATCTAATAATTACAACCGTTGGCACATCGATCTTTACGAATTTCAACAAGAAAGAAGTGCAACAAGCTTTTGATAACGCGCGTCAGGCAAAAGTGTATGATAAGGGAGTAAATTTAGATGATTTAGAAGACGATGACGCGCAATCTTATGATGAAGACATTTATAAAGTGATAGAGACTAAGATTGAAAACTGTTGGTTAAAAGACTCTTGTAAGGAAAATGGAAAATGGAAATACACCAAAAATGAGAAAAGTGCCAACCGCCACGCCTCTGCCGAAATCACCAGTATCCTCAAGATCGCAGAGAAGATAAAGGAGGAAGACCAAGGTGCCGAAATAGAAGTGAAGCTATTGGCGACAGACACGGCACTTTCGGTGAGTGCAGCTAAGTTGGTTGAAGCATTTTTCAAAGGCTTAGATGAAGTTTCAATTCGTGAATTTTGCGTTGGTCAAGATTTTGTACAGTCGCTAGGAGTTAACCCCAAGTCAAGTGATACGGCGAAGGACTACTACGATACTGGATTGCAAAATCTGGTTAATGAATTAATGGGTAAAGGAGGACTTATCAAAAAATCTAAAAAGGATAGTTTTAACCTCGCTATCAATTTCTCTGGAGGATATAAGTCAACGATTCCGATACTGACGATTATCGCGCAGTTGGAAGGGATTCCTATGTATTACATCTATGAGGATAGCGACTATTTGATGGAGGTAGGGAATTTGCCCTTCAACTTTGATTGGGCTTCTGTAGAGAGGCTTCATTATTATTTGAGTTCTGATGTACTAAATCACAGAGATTTGAGCGATAACATAAAATTAGAGTTAAAAAACAAGAAATTAATTGAAGAAACGTCAAAAGGCTTTAAAGTTTCGCCCTTGGGTAAATTGTTCCAAAAAGTGAGAGACCTGATGCCTGACGGAGGAGGAACTTTTGGAAAATTTGTTGAAATAAAGCTGTGGGAACATTATGTGAAAAACCCTTTAGATAAGTATGACAAAGGGTTGCCGTTAAGGGGCAAGGTGTGTTACAAGGATATAGAAACGAATCATATCACAAAAGAAATACCAAAAAATGAGGAAGGTAAAAACAAGCATAAACGGATAGAAATTGACCTGATCATGTATTCCGAAAACGAAGATTATGTCATTCTTGAAAGTAAATCTCTGAATGGGATAAAATCTATAAAACCAGAGCTTTATTTGGATGGCGCAAAATTCTGGCACAAAGGTAAGCTGCCAAAACTTTTTATAGTTACTTTTTACAAGTATACTCATGAAAAACTTCACTCCAGAAAGCAGCAAATCAAAGCGCTTAAAGAAAAAGTCCTTGATCTAGGTGTTTCTGAATTTAGGGCATATTATTTCAATCTTCCTTTGTCAAAAGATGAAACTAGAGTCAATTACCAAGATTTTATCGATCAGCCCCACTTGGAATTAGTAAATGCTCTTGAAGAATTAAAAGTATAACAAAATGAACGAAGAGCAATTGTATCAAAAAATTCGGCAAATCATACTTGAGGCAAGGGCAAAGATCAATTCTACTGTCATCTTTGCTAATGTTGAATCCAATTGGCGAATTGGGCAAACAATTGTTGAGGAAGAGCAACAAGGGAAGGCAAGGGCTGCCTATGGAAAAGGAGTAATTAAAAAAATCTCGGACAAGTTGGTGGAAGAATTTGGCACGTATTATTCAGACCGGAATCTTCGTTATTATCGGCAATTTTATCAGGTTTTCCCAAATTGGAACGCAGTGCGTTCCAATTTATCCTGGACCCACTACCGCTCCCTCCTGCGCGTTGAAAACCCCAAAGCCCGGCAGTTCTACCTCGAAGAAGCTATTGCCAACGGCTGGGGTACCCGCGTGCTTAATCGACAAATCAATTCACTCTACTACGAGCGGCTGCTTTCTTCCAATGATCGCAAGGCCGTGGTCTCCGAAATGGAGGAAAAGACCGCCGACCTGCAAGCGGAAGATTTGCTGAAAGACCCCTACATCCTGGAGTTTCTACAACTAAAGGAAAACCGAAAATACCTGGAGTCAGAGCTGGAGGAGGCCCTGATCGACAAGCTGCAGGAGTTTCTACTGGAACTTGGAAAAGGATTTGCCTTTGTAGCCCGACAAAAGCGCATTTCCACGGAAACTAAGCACTTCCGAATTGACTTGGTCTTCTACAACTACCTGCTCAAGTGCTTTGTGCTGATTGACTTGAAAGTAAAAGAGCTGACCCACGAAGACATCGGGCAAATGGATATGTACGTACGACTGTACGAGGACAAGTACAAAGCTCCGGATGATAACCCCACTATTGGGCTAATCCTTTGCACGTACAAGGACCATACGGTAGTAAAATACTCCGTCTTAAACGAAAATAAGCAATTATTCGCTTCCCGATACAAGCTGTATCTGCCTTCAGAAGAAGAGCTGCGACAGGAACTGGAACGCGAATGCCATATTATTCAACAACAAAAACTAAAGTAGCATGTACCAAAAAGTCAGGCCGCTGTTTCTCTACACTGAAACTCCTTTGCATGCCGGTAGTGGAAGCGATTTAGGCATCGTTGACCTTCCCATTCAACGCGAACGGCATACCTCTTTTCCTAAAATCGAAAGCTCCAGTTTAAAAGGAGCACTACGGGAAGATTTTGAGTCGAATGGCATAGAAATATCTATTGGTGGAAATAAGTTTAGAGTTAATGAGAATGATCCCAAGCGATCAAAAAAGCAAGGAGTTGGAATAGGCTTTCCTCTGACTTTAGCCTTTGGTCCAGAAGGTGATGACTCATCAAGTGCCCACGCCGGTGCCTTAGGCTTTACCGACGCCCGCTTGCTCCTATTTCCGGTAAAAAGCATGAAGGGTGTTTTTGTCTGGATCACCTGCCCGGCGGTGCTGCGCCGTTTTGAGCGCGATATGCGGCTGGTATCGGATAAGACTGATTTCCGCATAGAGGGAGTGCCTGATAATTCAGACCTGAATAGTACAAACGGAAATCTTGCCTATTGGTTTGAAGGGTGTTCTGCGCAAATTCCCAGTGCGGATGCTGCCATTCTAGAAGAGTATACTTTCTCCCTTGCTACCGGCGATAAGGATAAAGTTCAAATCGAAACAGAGAAGAATAATAAGAAATCTTTGGGGAGGTATCTGGCGGACGTTATCGGGATTGAGGATGAATATCTAAGTGGGAAGTTGGGAACAGATATTCTGATCATCAGCGACGACGATTTCCGCGATTTTGTGGAAATGTCTACTGAGGTTATTACTCGTACTAAAATAGACAACGAGACAGGGACGGTGCAAAAAGGCGGCCTTTTCACGGAGGAATATCTGCCTTCGGACAGTCTGATGTATAGCCTGGTAATGAGTGCGCCGGTTTTTCAAAAGGAAGACAAGCTGAAGGATTGCCTTTTGAAGACCGAAGATGATGTCATGAGCTACTTTGCGCAAGGACTCAACGACAAAGTCATTCAACTAGGTGCCAATGCCACTCTTGGTAAAGGTATGTTGCGAACCAAATTATTGAACGGTCAAAAAACGAATAACGATGAGCAGTAGTAATCTTAGACAGTTAGAAGGTGGCCGAGCGGCTTATGCTTTCGAATGTGCCCAGCAGGGTAGCAAAATAAAAGAAAGTGTAGCATATAAGTCCTATGTGAAAAAGCTCCCTATGCTCATTAAAACCAATGGATTGGGAGCAGCGTATGCATTTGTACTTTCAAAAAAAGATGAAAGCCAGCAAAAGAAAGGCTATGCCTACAAGCTCATTTATGACCAAACCAATGAATGGTTAGCATCAGACAATAAAAAATTTCTACTCCGGGGAAAGGAGAATCAGGATTTGGTTAAAACCCTTACGGAGTTAAAAAGTCACGAATACCGAGCTGTAACCGTAGAGGTATTGGCTTTTTTAAACTGGTTGCGTCGCTTCGCTGAAGGACTGATCGAAGGGGATGATACAGATGTGGAATCTTAAATATTCAATGCTATGCCAAACGGAAAAATAAGAATAAAGACAACTGAAGCTGGTGAACGACAAGTGTGGCTCGAAAGAGACGGTAGCGATGATATTCATTTGGAGGGTATTAGCGACGCTGGCCAGTTTCAGGATGGGCTAAATTGCCAATATCAGAAAGCTGGTAAGCAGCTTATCATTACTATCGGAAATCGTAATATCACCTGGTCAAAACCTAAGAAGAAACAGCAGCTTAAGCAAAAAAAGAAGGTTCGACTAAGCGCAGAACAGGCACTCAGGCAAACCCAAAAAGAAAATCCTGCAATGGATATTCCTGAACCAGAACTTACTCTGGTGTCTGATTGCCCGGAAAGAAAAAAACTAAGCGGGAAAAATCTTTTCGACCTTAATCGGCAGGCTCTTCGATTGCCGGAGGATACCATAAATACCCTGCAGAAGCTAAAGCATAATGACAAGGTGAGTATTGACAATTTTGGTTTAGCTTTGAATAAGGCGGTTCATTTTTATAAGCATAAAGGAGTTCAAAAGCCTACTCTCTATAAAGTTGAGAAAAGTCAACACTTTGAAATCGACTTCTCATTCGACTCTCCCACCTCAAAAGCAACACTAAATACCCTCAACCACCGGCAGGAGCGCTTATTAAACGAGCGTAAGAACCATGGCTGGGATACCCATAAACCCTGCTTTACCATACAGAATCGCCTGATAGCCGGCTTGGGAGGCACATCCGTATTTGAGACTTCCATGACGCTCCAT
The DNA here is from genome assembly GCA_964537285.1 of uncultured Saprospiraceae bacterium. Taxonomy (GTDB): domain Bacteria; phylum Bacteroidota; class Bacteroidia; order Chitinophagales; family Saprospiraceae; genus CAZHZT01. Next base: position 16,013 of record CAZHZT010000065.1, read on the forward strand.
CATATTTACAGCATTCCTTATTTACCCGGTAGTTCCATCAAGGGCTTGATTCGTTCATGGATTATTATGAATTGCTTTCTGCCCGATAAACAAGATACTAAAGAAGGTGAACGCGGGAAAGCAGCGGAAAAAGCGGCTATGAAAAATACTTTGTTTGCCCATATATTTGGCACCGACACCAATGGACCAGAAAAAAAGGCGCATCAAGGCAAAGTCGTTTTTTACGATGCCTACCCGCAAACGCCCCCGGTCATTGAAGCAGATGTGATGAATGTGCATTATCCAAAATACTACAGTAAAGGAGAAGTACCTGCTGATTATGACAGCCCAAACCCTATTCCATTCCTTACGGTTGGGAAGTGCGATGTAAACAATCAGCCACTGAAGTTTTGTTTCGCTTTAGCAGCGCGTGAAAATATCAAAGGGGTAAAAATAAAGGACGTAGAGCAATCCCATGTTGACAAACTCTGTAAAAATAAGGAAGGGCAATGGCATGGTGGGTTGAATGAAAATAGCACAGTTTTAGAGGTAGTGAATTACTGGCTCCACTCCGCCCTCACCCACCACGGCATCGGCGCCAAAACCGCCGTCGGCTACGGCTACTTCAAAAACCCTTAAGATGGATGAATTTACCAAAAAAATCGCAGAATTAGGGCGGCAAGCGCAAAACCTGGGCCGCCTCAAACTTGAATTGCTGCGAGAAGAAATAGACGCAGCCCTGGGCAATGACGAAGCGCCTTTACTGCAGCTCGAGCACCTGCTCGATGAACTCTACGACCCTATCATGTGGGGATATGGTGAAGAGCAATACCGCCAGTTGCTTCAAAAATTAACCAAAACGAACTCAAAAGCTGCCGATTTCTATCGCAAAGAATTAAAAGAACTCTTAAATGATAATTCATGACCTACCAAGAGTTTCAGAATTATATTCAAAATGCTTCCTGCGAGCAACTCGCCGAGTTGATGGATCGCACCTTCGAAATCATTACTGATAACCAGCGCTTCTATATCACGCATTGTATAAAGGCCCGGAAAAACAGCGAAGTCGAAAACTTAGAGCTCCTGCTCCAGCATGTAGAAACTTTCAATGAAAGGTCTCGTAAGGGCTATTTCTACTATGAATTTGACATGGGGGGTAAAAACTTTAGCTGGGTGCCTCCACATACAGAAGCCTGGTTTTTTGAGTTGAGCGCATGGTTAGATCGCGCCTGTAAGCTCGTGGAGGAAAAACACCCGGAAACCGCCCTTAAAGTTTTTCGGATCTGCTTCGACCTTATCGAAAATATGTGTGAATTTGCTTTTGCACATGAGCTCGGCGATTGGATGATTCATACCGAATACGATTACGAAACGGTTTACCAAAACTTAACTAAAACTCCTAATGCCTAAAAAATTCCTTTCCTTCCTTGGGGCAATTCCTTACAAAGAAGCCATTTACTACTTTGATGCTGAACGCACCATTACAGCTGCCCCTACCCCTTTTGTACAGAAAGCCATTCTTGAAAAAGGTATCCCGGATTGGAAGGCCGAATCGGATAAAGTACTGATCTTTACGACAAAAGAGGCACTCAAAAATAATTACCTCAACCGCATCATTTCGTTCAATAAAGAAAGCCAACAAGCAAATTTAAAGGAAAAGGCAGGGCTGGAATCTGAACTCAAACAGCTCCAACAAAAAGGTCAGATAAAACATTTTGACCACATCCTCATTTCCAACGGAAATCTGGAAAGCGAAATATGGGAGATTTTTCAAACAGTCTTTGAATACTTGGACCAAGGAGACGAAGTTTACTTCGACATTACTTTTGGTTTCCGATTCTTGCCTATGTTCGGTCTGGTGCTTCTCAATTATGCACGGGTCCTCAAGGGTGTACACATAAAAGCTGTTCTCTACGGGAATTATGAAGCAGGAAGAGCCGAACAACAAGCAGCTCTGAATCTTAAGGAGCAAGAATCGCCAATCATCCAACCTAGCATTGTGCAAGCACCAGTGATCAACCTCATGCCTTTTGTGGAACTGCAGGATTGGACTCATGCTGCGCGTACATTCATTGATCTCGGGAATGCAGGCCCCCTTGCTCAATTGGTTCAAAACCCGGATAAGCGTTTGAGTCAAGAATTGCTCAAGTTTTCCAATGCTCTATTAACTTGCAGAGGTGGTGCGCTTATGCAGGATTTAGATATTGATTTACTGAAAAATATCGTTACACTAACACCCACTCAGCCTGAAATAAAAAAACAACTCAAGCCTCTCTTAAAAAATATACAGCAAAAAATTGCTCCTTTTGAAAAAGCAAATCTGCAAAATGGATTCGCAGCAGTGGAATGGTGCATTCAACATGGCATGATCCAACAGGGCATTACTTTTCTTCAGGAAACTTTAAAAAGCATGGTTATTGAACGGACGATTGGCATGGAACACCTTAATGAGTACGTATTCCGTTTCGCTGCCAATGGCGCTTTAAATAAATTATCTAACCCGGGAAAAACGATTTCCGAAAAAAACAGACACATGCATTCCATCAGTGATGATGATATGCGTTCAATTTACAATCAAATGTATCGATGGGTCAATGTGCGCGATCCCCTAGCCGATTTGTATATGAGACTTACCGGAAGGGATGGCTTTCGCAATGACATCAACCATTGTGGCTTTAAAAACAACTACAAATCAGCGGATGAACTCAAAGGAGAGCTGATTGATTTATACAAATCTTTAAAAGTACTAAACCTGTAGAAATGCTGCTTAATTTATCAAATCATCCTTCATCGAACTGGAGCGACAAACAACTAAAAATAGCCAAAGCGCAATTTGGAACGATTAAAGACATGGTTTTTCCCATTATTGACCCCTCCTGGTCTTCAAAAGAGGTAAAAGGTTTTGCTAAAAAATTCCTGGAAAGTATCCTTACAAAACGCCCTGAAGCTGTTCACATTATGGGAGAGATGACTTTTACTTTTTTTTTAGTGCAAAAACTGCAGCAAGCGGGCATTAGATGCGTAGCCTCAACTTCAGACCGCAAAGTGGAAGAGCGTAAGGGTAAAAAAATTGTCCACTTCGATTTCGTTCAATTCAGAGATTATGTTTAAATTTTGAAGCCCATTTAGTCCTCAACTCCCTCATCAAATGAATCCACACTTCCATTTTTAATCATCTTCATATTCGATTTCAACGGCCTCAACCTTCCAAACCCCAAGCTCACCCCCTTCCCAACCCCAATATTCGGAGGCAGTGATAAATTCACCGAAAAGGTAAGGTCAAAAGCGAGTAGTTTTACCTGTTTGAAAGCTACAGGGCGTGTGTTTAGCATGTCCGTAATCTGGATGGAAATCTTTTCATCGCTTTTCCATCCGAGCCCCCAAAGGCAAGCCATAATATGCCCACGCAAAATGCGCTCCATTAATCCGACTCGCTGAATGAGCCCCGGAGCAGCTTGCCATTTTTGATAATTTTCATCATTGAGCGCCAGCCATTGATGGATGCGATACAATTTTGGCTGGGAAAGAACTCTGATATCATGAATATGCATGCTAAGATCCTCGATCAAAAGCAATTGCATCTGATCGTCCCAATTTAAACGCCAATCCTTCCGCGCCAGAGATTGCTGAAGTGCTTCCACACCTTCATTCAGGGCAAAAACGCCTGCCTTCCCCTTTACTGCACGGTATTGCAAACAGGGGTAGCGATAGATGAAACCATCTTCTTTACGATGATTGTGCAGGCGATCGTCTTCCCATCCAACCATTTCTATAAAAGCTCCACGCCAGCGACTGACTTGATAGCCTCTTAAGGGAAAATCGAATATAAGGGTTAACGTGCGTACGGGTAAGGATTCCATTTATACATTTGGGTTAATATTTTCTCAAGATAAGAATAATTCTTTTCTGACGCAAGTACTTATAAACATTCGTCCGACTTAACAAGATGTTCCTCTAATCACTTTTCATTGACGAGTGTTTCTAGTCCCCTTAAAGCACGTAAACAAACATTCATCTGTACTCATAATCTCAACAGAAGGCTGACCTGAGACAAATAACCACAGATTAAAATTGTGGCCATGCAAGGGTTTGATCTCTCAATCCCACCATCAGCGTTCATCCCTATCATCTGTGATCAAGCACACCAAGCAGATTACAAAGGCCAATTAGCAACACCCCATCAACCTCCAAGCTCACTGCGCTCAAAAAAGAAGGGCAGGGATCGCCTGCACCTTTCCCACCTGCAAGAATTCCCCCATCTACTCCGTAATATTAGTGAACATTCACCCAAAACAAACTCAAAATCGCTCTATGCATCCATCCCCTTGGCTGATCATCCGTCTGATCATTGCCCTGATTCTCGGCATCATCGCTGCCCGATTATTGCGGCAAGCAGTACGCGTTACCATCACACGCCTGATGCCTATGCGCAAGCGCATGGCAGATAATTTCTACTACCAACTCTCCCAGCGCTCCCTACTCGCAGGACTAATCATAGCCCTGGCAGTCAGCATCAGTGCTTTTGCAGGACTGAGTCAACTGCCAGATCTTTTCCGGCTTCATGAAGAGACAACCATCGATGGCAAACCATTGGGAACCGGAACAGAGCTAAGCATCCTGCCTGCGGAATCTCTGACTGATTTCCCTAATGAGGTACCTGTGGATACAAATCCGGAAGCCCTAACAGACATTCCGGCAGAATACACCCCGGAAAAAGCAGCTCCCACATGGGATTATTACGCCCAAATTAACGCTTTTCACTCTCTCGACAATGCCCGGCGACAATTCCAAAAATGGCCTTGGTGGCCTATGTACCCTTTGCATATCGCCCACCTGAAAGATGATTCCGGCGCCCCATACAAAATGTTGGTGGGACCTTTTGATTCCAAAAAAGGAGCAGAACACTTCCTTTCCCAACAAATAGTACCCGGCTTCCCGAGAGCGGTGCCGAATGATTATGTGATTGAAAGCAGGTAAATGAAAGGATCACTGATTACGCGGATGAGGCTGATGATGGCGGAGCTTCGCTCCTGGGAGAAAATAAATCAGCCTCCGGCTGATTTGTTTCTTTTCCTTTTGTGGCAAAGCTTTAAAAACATTTGTGCCGGCGCCGATGATTCTGAGGTCATCTCGGAACTCAAGGTATTTGTCAGAATCAGGATTCTCAGGATTATAGGATTTACTTGATTGGAGCAGTGCTAAATTTTTACTCTTTAGCATTACCAGAACAGCAAAAGTTTCCCTACGCTCTAATCCTGGGAATCCTGAAATCCGCTGGTCCCGAGGTCATCTCGGAACTCAAGGTATTTGTCAGAATCAGGATTCTCAGGATTATAGGATTTACTTGATTGGAGCAGTGCTAAATTTTTACTCTTTAGCATTACCAGAACAGCAAAAGTTTCCCTACGCTCTAATCCTGGGAATCCTGAAATCCGCTGGTCCCGAGGTCATCTCGGAACTCAAGGTATTTGTCAGAATCATTAAGAAGTAGTAAAGAAGTGATGAAACTCCGTCGCAGTCCCCGTCAATTATGGACATCTCTCCGATAAACTTGCAAGAACAGGAAATCCCATTTGAGTTCTTGTCGCAGTCCCCATCATTTTTGGACATCACTCCTACCCGTAGCCCCATTTTCAACAGCTTAAACAATTGATTATCAAACTTTTACGATCTTAACATTTGTCACCTGAATGTCAGAAAATAAACATTGAAAAGTTAACAATTCATAAGTCGTTGATAAAAATGAGCGTTTTTTTGGCTTTGCAGAAGGTGCGACTTTTTTATAATCATCTAATAATGAATGAATTATTAAATTTCATTAGCACGTTATACATTGCAATTTTAACAATTTATATACTTTTTTGCAAGTGGATTTTGTCATAATGTATAGTCCGCTGACTTACTGTATCTTACAACGAACAATTTACAAAAATTTAAATGTCAAATTGGTGGTTTTGCCCTTTTATACCTGCTTTTCAAAGAACTTATTGACTTGGATTGACCTGGATTGATTTGGATTTTCCACGATTAGATTATAGGGCTTCTCAAACATCAATCGTGGTAAATCCAGGTCCAATCCAGGTCATAGGCCGAAGCCGACCAGTATCCCAAAATCTTCGTATTCTCCATTGAGAAAAGAAGTGACAAAGTCTACTCTTAATAAACGAAAAAAACCAATGCCAATATTATCTACTCCGATAGATGCTTCGTAATAATCAGCCTGGTCGGGCAAATGCAGCCAGGCACCTTTGGCCACCAGACGCCACTGAAACTTGCGGATTATAGGCACTTTGTCGAGCAAAAACCCATTGAAATGGTGCTGAAAATGCACTTGAGTAAATTGATCATTCGTACTGAGCTGGTAATATGGCAACAGACCGTAGCTCTTGAGGAAGCGCTCTGGATCAGTAAAAGCCGTTTGATTGCCCAGTTGATGGAAAAAATCCATAAACTCTACGCGATTGTCATTGAGGAAAGCGCCTGCCTGAGCAAATACTTCCATTTTACCGACCAGCCGGAAGCTGAAGTCGTGCTCTATGCCGAGACTGAGCTTGTCATAATTCAAATCCGTTCCAAAAGCATCGATGGCCTTGGTATAATTGACCCGGAAAGTAGGAAAATCAGAACCGGTAACAATGCGTTCTTCAGGGAAACTCAGGAACTCCTGCCCGGGCCGGATACGCAGATTTAAGTTGAAGATCAGGGCATCATGGCGTTCAAAGAAATCACTGCCATCGCCAATGCCAAGAGGCGTATTGGGTTCATAGTCTTTACCGCGATCGCGAATACTGATGTTGCTGTTATTATCCAGAGCAACCCTTTCCGAATAGGTCACTTCCAAGGCTGCGAATAGTCCATTGATCCATTCTCTGCCAAAAGAAGCGCTGCCGAAACGGTTTTCATAGAGCTTTTGGAAGTTTTCTTTCCGCCATAAGCTATAAAAAGTGTTTAAAGAACTCGAAATGGGTTGTTCGGCATTAAACTGGACAACCTCTTTACCGGCGCTCAATCGCAAGGTGTTGTTGTAAATGCCGTCAAACTTCCGGATAAAAGTAAAAGAACCACGTAGTCGCTCATCCGAAAAGCCGTAGGTAACGCGCGGCTGATATTTGAAATAGCGCGTCTCCGCTTTGTTTTGGTACTTACCAACTTCTACTCCAACACTGCCGAGCCAGCCTTGCACGGAATTGAATTGTATACTTTCCAGGGGCGATGAAAAATCCACGTAATACTGCTTCCGGCTTTTCTGGTAGCGGTAGCCCGACAATATATCGCCCACCTGAAAGCGATTGTTGGCGCGATCTACGGAGTCCCGGTATTCCGGGGAATTGCGTACCTCCTGAATACTGTCTTTCACCACATAATCTTTTTGCTCTTCCTCGGTAAGTGGTATTGGCCGGTTTTCAATCCAGTACTCCTCTTTGGTATCTTTGGCTTCAGCGCTTACTTTAAAAATTTCTCCTTTAAATAGATCTTCAGGAAAATCGGGATTGAGATCATAATCAGAGAAGACGCCAATGAAATAGCCTCCAAAGCGAAAGCCTAATATTTCGAGATCAAAATCAAGGGTTTGGGAAAATTGCACCCATTTGTCAGGTGCTTCTACGGGCACATGTATCTGGCGTATCAGTAATGTATCCAAAATAGGTTGTTGAATGGCTTTTCCGGTAATGTATAGATCCACCCCCTGAATATTCCAAAGGTCTTCTACAATATTGATGTAGCCAAAGAAAACCGGGTCTTCTTCCCGCTTCCTGATCACCTGGATCTTATTGACGAGCCGTCCTCCTTCATCTAAAAAAGTACCGACCAATTTGTACTTATAGTAGGAAAAAGCGGCCGGTGCTATAGGCGAGATCAGTTCGCGACCAATATCAATGGTATTTTCATAAAAATTAAAATCCATAAGGGAGGCCCGGTTAAAACTGAAGCCGTTGTCATTACCGCTTACCTTGGATGAAAGCATGACTTCCTTCTTCTTGTCCGGTGCCAGGAAATAAACAATCGACTCCGACTCTGAAAGATATACGATGCCTTGTCCTGTAGAATCCAGCATGCCATCCATATCGCCCACTTCCTGCCCCAGGATCTTTTCAGGGGCATCCGTTATTTTTTGCAGGCCTTTCACATAAGCGTTAAACTTGTACTTTGTGAGCAAGTCCTTGTAGTATTTCCGCTTTTTTATGGCTTTCCGGATGATTGGGTAGGCCGGGTCTTCCGAATCTGCCAAGACTTCTACTTCCTTGAGGGTGTAGGAATCGGGATCCAGGCTAACATCCAGCGTCTTGCTGCTTTTGCCTACGGAAACATTAACCAGCTTGCTTTTGTACCCTAAATACTGGTATACCAGATCGTAGGTTCCGGGATCGAGGGAAAGGGTGTACTGACCTTCAGCATTGGAGGTAGTTCCTTTGGAGGTTCCTTGTACGTGAACTGAAGCAAAAGGCAAATGCAGTTTATTTTCGTCGGTGATCGTACCTTTTACCTGAGCACTAAGGCCCAAGGACGAAAAGATCATTAGAACAAATAAAAGAAAAATAAACCTTTTTTTCATAATTGATCACAGATTACGCGGATTACGCGGATGAATTGAGACTACGTCTCAAGGGATGCTTGCTTGGAAAATAAACGCGCCTGCGGCGCGTTTATTTTCTTCCATGAGGGGTGCGAAAGTATCGCCGCGAAGCGGCGTAGATATGGTTTAGAGTTTCCAAAATAATAATTGCTAACTACCTTTCAAAGATATTAAAAAATACACCAAATAAATATTAAGCCAATAATGAACCAAAGGTCCATTGTTGTATTAACATCACCCTGGGGCGCAGCCCCAAATCATCCGCGTAATCAGCGTAATCAGTGATTCTTTGCGGGCAGGAAGCTGTATTGCTCTGCATACTCCAGCATCTGCTTTGTAAAATCATCAGGGTATTCAACTTTAACATCTGTGATGGATCCATCTTCCCCTTTTACAGCTACTAAGCGAGGATTGATAAAACCACCATAAGGCGGGATATTCAATTCTTCGGAGCGGCGAAGCACTTCTTCATGGATGGCTTGATCCACTTTTACGCCGTAGTTCTCGATAAGGGCTTTGCCAGCCTCGTAATCACCCTGAGATTTGATGCGTTGCACTTCGCGCAGCAATTGACCAAAAATATCGCGAAGTTTTTCGTAATCATTGATATTAAAAAACGTTTTGCCATCGCGGGTAACTTTAGAAATCACGTTCTCTTCCTGAGCTTTTTCAAAAGCCCATGAAGCAACCATTTGGCGGTTACGCATGTGTGCCTGCTCAACGCTCTTTCCGGGTTCGATGCGACGAAGCTGAAGCATCAAACCATTCTTGATGTAGCGATCATAAGACGATTTTCCAACATCCAGGGATTCCATCAGGCCCAGTTCAACCAATTTAGGATCCATGATGTAGTAAAGACCAACAAGGTCTGCACGAGCTTCTTCCAATGGAGAAGCGTAGTTTTTGAGCATTTCTGCAGGCATGCCTACGCCATCTTCTAATTTACCGGAAGCATGGCCGATTACTTCATGGAGGGCAGTATGAATTTTAGCAGATAGCTTGCCGTGTTTTTTAGCCAGCTCCATTTCTTCTTCATCATGCGAGAACTCCTGAAGCAAGCCCGGGCCATCGGCATTGTTATAAGCTTCGATGATATTCCCTAAGCTTACGGATTTGGAGCCGTGGCGTGCACGGATGATGTTATTGTTCGGCAAATTCACCCCGATAGGCGTAGAAGGAGAAGCATCTCCCGCTTCACCGGCAACGGTAACAACTTTGTAGGAAATACCGGTAACTTCCTCTTTGCGATGTGCATCCATTATTGGTGAATTATCTTCAAACCATTGCGCATTAGCAGCCACTTTTTCCATACGAGCGGAGGCATCGAAGTCTTTGATTTGGACGATCGTTTCGTAAGAGCCTGTATAACCAAGCGGATCATTATACACTTCAATAAAACCGTTGATGTAATCAATATCGCCCTCTGTAGCGTTCACCCAGGCCACATTGTAGTTCATCCAGTCCTGAGGATCACCCGTTCGATAATATTTAACCAATAGTTCAAGCGCTTTCTTTTGCATATCATTTTCAGCTACTGTAGCAGCTTTTTCCAGCCATTTTACTATTTCCTTTATCGCTTCGCCATAAAGACCTTCCGCAGAGTAAACCGCTTCGCGTAGCTGACCATTTTCACCACGGACCAATTTAGAATTCAAACCCAATTCATAGTTTTTACCAGCAGTTTTCTCTTTTAAGTCTGCAAAATAAGCAGTAGCTTCGGCCTCGGTTACATCAGGACCGTAGAAGTTAACAGCAGACCCCATCACAAGATCCTCACTCGATTGGTTTACTTTTTTAGGATCGATGGAAGGATCGAACATTACGGTAATGATTTCATCAGAAAGCGAAGCTCCTGCATCTTTCAGCAATCCACGGAAATAGTCTTCCGAAAATTCAGGTTTAAATTTATCATTGCTATAATGATGGTGAATGCCACTTGAGAACCAAACGTTTTTGGTGTACACCAGGAAGTTATCCCAATCTGCGCCAGAACGCTCGCCCTTGTAATCCTTTACAATTTTATCCAGAGCATGACGTACAGAGAGATTATGCCGGTAATTTTGATCGTAGATGATGTCGCGACCGCTTAAGCCTGCATTGACGAGGTAATAAACCAGTTTTTTCTGATCGAGGCTCAATTTGTCAAAGCCAGGGATTTGATAGCGGATAATTTTCTTATCCGAAAAGTTTTCCGGATTCCAGACGAACTCGGTTTTACCCGCCGCTTTTGCCGTTTCCGGAGATGAAGCATTTGATTTTGTTGTGCTTTCAGGTGCGCATCCTACAAAGGGAAGCAGTGCTGCCAGGATCAGCCAAACAATATTTTTCATTCCAAAAAAATTTAAGGTGCTAAATAAAGCAGAAGGTAAAAATATAGTCAAATATTTTAAAATTAATTATCCTTAAAAATAGAACTTTTTAACTTTGAAGCCAATCTCCCATAAGTTCCAATGCTTCTTTTATGTTCGGGAAAGCACTCAGAAGAAACTTATTATCCAGCGATTTATCGGCATATTCCTCCCGGGCGACTCTCATCGCTTCCGCTCCGTTAAAATCCACATAAGAAAGCCGCGCCGTCAATTCATCAGAAGGGCGGCCAAAGTCATAACTCGGTAAAAGCGCCACCCCGGTTTCTTGCAGCAGTTTGTCACAAAGCTGGGCACTGGTATGAATGCCTTTGCTTCTCAGACGATCTTTGTAATTATTAAAATTTGGGAAAAGGTAGAACCCACCTTCCGGCTTAGGGGCAAAAACATTGAAATCTTGCAATTTAGAGTGGCAAGCCTTCCCCAGGATCCGCAGTATGCGCTGCGCATCGCGCAGGTAGGCGTCGATTTCCGGGTTTTCTTCAAAAGCTTTAATAGCCGCATACTGAATAGGCGCACTTGTTGCTGTAAATGTTTCACTGGCCACTACCGACATGGCATCTTTCAGCCAACTTAAGGATTCAGGGAAAGTAAACATCCCCAAGCGCCAGCCGCCTGCTCCACACCATTTAGACAAACCAGAGCTGATAACGGTTCCTTCCGGATAAAAGCGAGCCACTGAAATATGCTGCCCCTTATGGTGAAGCTCCCCATAAATTTCATCTGAAAGCAAGATAGCCTTATATTTTCGGGCAACTTCTGCGATTTTCTTTAATTTCTCAATCGTGTAAGTTACCCCGGTAGGATTGGCAGGATAGTTCAGGATTACAATTCGCGGCCTTTCAGGATCTATAGCACATATTGATTCCAGCTCTTCCGGCGTTAGCCTCCAATCATTCTCAGAATGTGTTTTCACCCAATTTACTCTTCTGCCGACAATAAGTGCCTGAGGTGAATACGAAACCCAGCTCGGAGTAGGAATAACCAGATCCCCATAGTATACCAACTGCAAAAGGAAAAGCAACTCCTTTGAACCAGGGCCGATCAAGATGTTCTCCGGAGAAAAATCCAGGTTGTGCTTGCGTTTCCAGGAGATTGAAATCGCTTCTCTTAAAGCGGGGAGCCCGCTTACAGGAAGGTAATCTTTTTGATGAGCATTTTCTCGGAGGCCCTGAACAACGGGTTCTGGTACAGGGAAAGGAGACTGTCCAAAACCAAGGCTGTATACTTTTTTCCCCTGGCCTTTAAGTTCTTGGGACTTTTCATTAATCGCCAGGGTTGCCGATTTTGATAGTCCCCGAATATTCAAATTTAAGTCTACACGTATATTACTTTTCTTAGGCATCGAATTAAGATATTATTTTTGAAGAGGTTGTTATCTTAAAAAAGCCTCACAATATACAATTCTATGCTATACTAGCAATGAATCGAAATAAAAAAAGGGGAGGCAGCCTCCCCTTTTTTATTTCGATTCATTGCTAGTTCAAGGTCAAAGTAGGCGTTATTTCTATTTGCTCCACTTTATTTTTACGATTTATCGGATACTCGTCTTCGAAGAAGAACCTGGATTCTCCGAGTGCAGGATGCAGATCCGTTAACCAAACTGCCTCCGGATCATATTTGGCGAAGAACGGACGTGCCACCCAATCTGGATTACGCCCCTGAATAAACTGAAGGACAAATACTTTTTGACCCAGAATTTCAGAAACTCCGATCACATGCACTTTTCCCGGGCCAGAAGACATACTCGGCCCTCTGACCGTACGCGCAATACCGCTCACTTGCTGATAGGCATCTCTGAAAATATTCCATGCATTTTCCAGGGTCACCGCAAAGTAATGCTGTGCTCCTGTATCTCTGGCAATGAAGAAATAGTAAGGCACACAGCCCAGCTCTACTTGTTTCTGCCACATATCCCCCCACACTTGTGCATCATCATTGATATTGCGCATTACCGGAGATTGTGTGCGGATAACAGATCCCGTATTCAAAATACGGTCAATAGCCAGCTCTACTTCATCCGTTAACAATTCCGCGGTATGATTGAAGTGCGCCATAAAAGCAATGTGAATACCCGCTTTCTTGGCCGATTCGAATACTCTCAACAGGTCATCCGCATCTTTATCTTTGGTAAATCGCTGAGGCCAGTAAGCCAAAGCTTTACTACCGAAGCGGATGGTTTTAAGGTTCGGTAATTTAGCTTCAATTAAAGCATCTACATAAGACTTAATGATCTTGGTTTTCATGATCAGTGGATCGCCGCCTGTAAACAAGACATCTGTAATGTTAGGATGCACGCGCAAGTATTCAATCAGCAATTCTACATCGCGCATCGCAAACTTCAATTCGTTCATACCGACGAACTGAGGCCAGCGGAAGCAGAAAGTACAATAGGCATGGCAGGTTTGTCCCTGACTTGGGAAGAAAAGCGTAGTTTCTCTGTATTTGTGTTGTACTCCGGTGAGTTTGATATCTCCGAGTATGGGTAAGTTCTTTTCGAGCTGACCAGCCGGGTGCGGGTTAAGCTCCATCCTTATTGTATTGGCCAGTTTTTTTATTTCGGCTTTACTGGCACCGGATTTAATCAGGTCGGCCATATCGCTAAAATGCTGCGGTTCCAGCATTTCCCGGTTTGGGAAAGTAAGTACGTAGATCGGATCATTTTTAAAATTTTTCCAGTTGATGAGTTGATCTACTACGTAATTATTGGCTTTGAAGGGAAGAATATTCCCTACAACTTCAATATCGAACATTTCATCTTCGGTAAGATGTTCCTGGACTTGGGGAATAAGTCTGAAGTTGCGAAGGGTGTAAGATAAGTACTTCTCCATGTAGTAAAGGTTTTGATGGATGAATAATAAATGGACATCAAGAGTTGGCATACCGGGATCAGGTAAACCAAGAGCTGTTGTTACAGCCGTTTATTTTAAAGCATTCACGCCGGTACTCTAAGTGTCGAAGCGATTGAACTTGAAAGATGTTTTGAATAGGAACTATTGTTGACCTAACCAGGAAGAATATCCTGGCAGATTTTCATTAACTCAAGGCAAATCGTTCAATCTCCATTCTGTATAACTAGAAAAAGGTATAAATAGTTTCCTTGTATAGGTTTTTTGCGCAGTGAAAGTAATAAAATTTCCAAAACTTTCAAAGGAAGTAAATTGATTTCTTGTGAAAGTATTTTCACTTTTTGGTTCTAGATGATTTCATTTGGTAAATATTTTAAGAATAAAAGGCAGGCCTAATTTTTTCTGAGTAGTGCTAGCATCAATGTCGTCAACTTAAGCTCTTTATAGCCCGGCACTTCAGTGCCGGGGGGAATAGTTCTCAGATTGGGCTTTAGCCCCTTCGTTATTAATGGGCTAAAGCCCCGATAAATATTAACATTACACCTGGCGCTAAAGCGCCAGGCAAAGAAAAAGCATAAGTTGACGACATTAGCGGAAGCCCACAATACTGGAGCAATAGCCTATGATGTGCTTCCGCTACGCGGAAGAAATTAGGAAGAATAACCTTTTCCCCATGAAGACCTGAGGCTACGATCAGGCAGGCCTAACGGCCTGCTTTTTATTCTTAAATCATCTAGAACCATAAGCACGATGAATAAAAACAATGACAAATGCCCATGTTTTTTATGATAATTATCATTTACTTGAAATATGAAAAAAATGATATTAGACTTGTTCAGCAGCTACTGAACAAGTCTAATGAATTGCAACTTGCATTTACTATACACTTAAAATAGAAGCCATGAACGATACGAGCACCAAAGACAAAGTACAAGCAATCAATGGCTTAAATTACTCGAAAGTTTTGATTGCCCTTGAACTGGGAAGAACGGACAGTAAAATACTGGACTATCTCGACTGGCTGCGTCAGAAGATAAATATGAGATGTTTGTGCTTCATGCACGTTCTTCCTAAAGTTGACGTTCTGGAAGGTTTACTTGAGCGTGGAGTGGACCCACTGATATGGGATTTTCAGCTAGATGAAGAGATTGAAACCCAGCTTCGCAATGAAATCATGCAGCGATTTGGCAGAAAGATCGACTGCCCGGTAAAATTCGACATAGAAGAAGGCGACCCACTTACGCAGCTTATAGAAGCCGCCAGGAAAGAGAAAGCAGATTTAGTGATTATTGGCCAGAAAACCAGTGATGCGAAAAGTCACGGAATTCTTGCAAAGCAACTGGCCAGAAAAACAATGGTAGATACTATTGTCATCCCCGAAAATACGCAGCCTAAGCTAGACAAGATCATAGTACCCATTGACTTTTCTGCCAATTCAGCTAAAGCTCTGAAAAAAGCTCTTACCATTAAAGAAATACTGGCTCCTGACGCTACCCTTGAAGTCGTTTATATTTATGAACTGCCTAATTTCAGCGTTTACAAAATTGGGCGTACCCCGGCACAATTTAAGGAGATCACTAAACAAAACTATCAAGATGCCTTTAAGTTGTATTTCAGAGAAAACAACATCCCTGAAGCAGCCGTCTCAAAATTCCATATCCTGGAAAGGGAGAAAGATTCGATAGCCAGTCAGATTCATCAGTTTATCGAGCAGGAAAAGGCCGACTTAGTTGTTATCGGAGCTAAAGGCCATTCCAAACTAGAACTGCTTTTCCTGGGTAGTGTTACGGAAAAACTACTTACATTGAACGAGCAAATCCCAACGTGGGTGGTGAGATAGAGTTTAAATGGTTGGTTCTTTGACAAAGAGGCTGCCTCATAAGTAATTCGTGTGGCGCGAGCGGAGTATTTTCTATTGAGGGGAGTTTTTTTTGGGGTTCTAGATGATTTCATTTGGTAAACATTTTCAGAACATAAAGGCAGGCCTAATTTCTTCTGAGTAGTGCTAGCATCAATGTCGTCAACTTAAG
>CAZHZT010000066.1:0-31496 GCA_964537285.1 uncultured Saprospiraceae bacterium
GGCTTATCATTTTGAAGTTCCATTTTCCACAATTTATGTCAAAGAACTAAAAAACATTACGTCTATGAATAATAAAATTCTACTCTGCTTTTCTCTGCTTTTGTTCTTTTCTTCAGCTAATGTCCTTTTAGCTCAGAATAGAAATATTAAAAATACGGATAATAAACTCTATGATGAGCGCTTGTATGATGCCATCGAATGGCGCCCCATAGGGCCTTTTCGTGGTGGACGTTCCTGCGCTGTAACCGGCGTTCCGGGTAAACCCAATCTATACTACTTTGGTGCTGCCGGGGGAGGTATTTGGAAAACGACCAATGGTGGCCGTAACTGGGAAAATATCTCAGACGGCTTCTTTGGAGGTTCTATCGGTGCGATTGCTGTGGCAGAAAGCGATCATAATGTTATTTATGTGGGTGGAGGAGAGCAAACCGTGCGTGGTAATGTATCTATTGGCTACGGCGTTTGGAAATCAACAGATGCGGGTAAAAACTGGGAACAGCTGGGGCTGGAAAAATCCCGGCATATTTCCCGAATTCGCATTCATCCTCAAAATCCGGACATCGTTTTTGCAGCAGTGCTTGGGAATATTTTTGCGCCAAGCGAGGAAAGAGGTATCTACAAAAGTGAAAATGGAGGAAAAAACTGGAAAAAGGTACTCTTCGTAAACGATGAAGCCGGAGCCGCTGATCTTATCTTTGATCCTACCAATCCCAGGATTCTTTATGCAAGCACCTGGCGTGTAAAGCGTACTCCCTACAGCATGGAAAGTGGGGGCGAAGGCTCCGCTCTTTGGAAAAGTACCGATAGTGGAGAAACCTGGGAAAATATTTCTGAAAATGAAGGATTGCCTGAAGGGACTCTGGGGATCATTGGGGTAACCGTTTCTCCGGCCAACCCCGATAGAGTTTGGGCAATGGTGGAAGCCAAGGAAGGAGGTGTTTTCCGTTCGGACGATGCCGGGAAGACATGGAAACGGTTGAATCAGGACCGTAGCCTGCGGCAAAGAGCCTGGTACTACAGCCGCATATATGCCGATCCACAAGATGAGGAGATCGTATACGTGCTGAATGTACGTTATCACAAATCTAAAGATGGTGGAAAAACCTTCCGCTCTTTTTCTTCTCCACACTCTGATCATCATGACCTCTGGATTGCTCCGGAGGATCCTAAACGAATGGTTCTTGGAGATGATGGAGGGGCTCAGGTCACTTACGACGGGGGAGAAACCTGGTCTACTTATTACAATCAACCTACTGCACAGTTTTACCGGGTGACTACCGACAATCATTTCCCTTTCAGGATTTATGCGGCTCAACAAGATAACAGCACCGTAAGAATTTATCACAGAACTTCTGGTCGTTCTATCGGAGAAGGAGATTGGGAGTCTACGGCTGGCTGCGAATGCGGGCATATTGCCATTGACCCCGAGGATGAAGATGTGGTTTATGGTGGTTGTTACGATGGCTATCTAGAGCGCAAAAACCATCGTACAGGAGAGAGCCGGGCTGTTAATGTATGGCCGGATAACCCCATGGGGCATGGGGCAGAAGGAATGAAATATCGCTTTCAATGGAATTTTCCGCTTTTTTATTCACCACATGACCCGGATAAGCTCTATGCTGCCAGCAATCATTTGCACGTTTCTTACAATGACGGCCAGAGCTGGGAAATAATCAGCCCTGATTTAACCCGGAATGATACGTCTAAACTTGGTCCTTCTGGTGGGCCAATAACCAAAGATAACACTTCCGTAGAGTACTACTGCACTATTTTTGCGGCTGTCGAATCTCCATTAAAAAAAGATGTGATTTGGGTAGGTTCTGATGATGGTCTGGTTCATGTTACACAGGATGGAGGAGAAAACTGGACCAATGTGACGCCTCCAAATATTCCGGAATGGCTAATGATCAATAGCATTGAAGCGGATCCTTTTAATGAAGGAGGGGCTTACTTGGCGGCTACTCTTTATAAAGCGGGTGATTTTAATCCTTACCTTTTTAAAACCAAAGATTATGGTAAAACCTGGACTAAAATTACAAACGGGATCGAAGCAGAGCATTTCACCAGAGTGATTCGTGCTGATCCTGAAAAACAAGGAGTGCTTTATGCCGGTACCGAAACGGGCATGTATATTTCCTTTGACGATGGAGCCAACTGGCAATCTTTTCAGCTAAACCTGCCGATTGTGCCAATTACTGATCTAGCCATCAAAGACAATCATTTAATTGCTTCCACCCAGGGGCGCAGCTTGTGGATGATTGATGATTTGACCCCCTTGCATCAACTAAACGAAGGGCTGCAGGAAAAAAACGCACACCTCTTTCAACCAAAGGCTACTTATAGAATGAATGGTGGGTACAGTAAAAACACTAAAGGTTCAGGGGTAAATCATCCGAATGGGGTCATGCTTTACTATTATTTAAATAGTTATGATGAAGAAAAGGATTCGGTGACGCTTGTTTTCTCTGATCTAAATGGGGATGAAATAAAAACTTTTTCAAATAAAGCAAAAGAAAAAAAATACAAATTAGAACCCAAAGAAGGATCTAATTTGTTTATCTGGAACATGCGTTATGAGGATGCCGAAAAGTTTGAAGGAATGGTGCTCTGGTGGGCCTCGCTTTCCGGCCCTAAAGCGGTGCCAGGGACTTATAATGTTCGGCTTACCGTAAATGATCAAACTCAAGATGTACCTTTTGAAATCCTTAAAGATCCTCGCACCGAAGCCAATGAGGAAGACATTCAGGCTCAATTTGACTTTATCACCGATGTCGGTAGTAAAGTAACCGAAGCCCATAAGGCAATTGATAAAATTAAAGATGTGCGCAAGCAGCTTAAAGATTACACCAAGCGCCTACCTGAAGATGATCGCTATAAGGTGCTGATCGATGAAGCAGAAAAAATGGACTCGATCATGACCCATGTTGAGAAAGAACTGTATCAAACCAAAAATAAAAGCTCGCAAGATCCGCTTAATTTCCCGATTCGCTTAACCAATAAACTGGCGCATCTTATCTCTTTAACACAAAGAGGGGATTATCCTCCTACGGATCAGGCCATTGCTTTCAAAAATGAAATGTTCCAACGAATTGATGAGGAATTGGGAAAACTTAAAATAGTTTTTGAAGAGCAACTGCCGGCTTTCAATCAAAAAATTCGGGAACTGGAAGCGGATACGATTCTCATCGAAGTGGAAAGTGAAAAGTAAGAAAGGGTGAAAGGGTGAAAGAGGAATAATTAACAGGTATATGTGAAGATTTTTAACAAACATGAGTCATTCCGGAAATTCGGGATGACTCATGTTTATCTGTGACTTTGAGTTTTTCCTTGAGTCAAAACAATGAAATTTTAAAACTATAGTTTTTCTTTTTAAATAATTATTTTACTTTAGCAATTATTTAATAGTTTATAAAACAACGTTATGAGCCAATTTGATGAAGCTTTGGAACGCTATAAAAGCGAAATGGAAGGTAAGTTAGGTATGACTGATATTAATGCCGACCTTCTTAAAGAAATTACTAAATCTTTAGGCCCTTCAATTTATTTAGAAGATGCTTCAAGAGTGTCCTGCTCTGATAAAGAAGAATTGGACAGAGTGAAAAATAACTTCCTGATCAAAAAGTTAGGTATGGAAGAGGGCCCTAAATTAGATGAAGCTATTAAAGAGGTTTGCGAAGAAATGGGTTCATCTAACCGCAACAAATTCAGAGCAATTTTTTACTATATCCTGGTGAAAAAATTCGGCGTAGAATCTCAGTTTGTATAAAAAATGAATGGGTAGAGGCTGTCCCAAAAAGTGATTCGCTCTGCCTGATTAACAGAATCATGTAAATATTTTGCGAACATTAGTCATCCCGAAAATTCGGGATGACTAATGTTCGAAGTTCCACACAATTTGTCAAATAACGATTACTTTTTTAGGAGTAATCACGTATACCCTTTCTCCTTTCTTAGGTCTAATGGCAAAGGTGCCCGTAAACTGCCCAAAAGCAGGCACCAAGCCTTGTTTTTGGCCAAAATAAAAACAGGGTAGTTTAATTTTTTGTCTTCCCTTACCGAGCATCCACACACTTGGATGTATATGCCCTGAAATATTATATTGATTAAGTACTTCTTTTTCAATAGGTTCGTGGGTAAAAACAAAAGGAGGCATTTCTAATCTATCGGTTAATTGGATTTTTAGGCTATGGTAATAATCTTCCTGTAAAATGTCGTGATTGCCTCTAACCAAAATAAAGTGCACTTCCGGGTATTTGTTAATTACCTGTGCAAAATCTTTCCAACCAGCATTGTGGTGGCTGTGAAATAGGTCTCCCAGAAAGAGTACCTTGCCAGCTTGAAAAAAGTCGATGACTTCAACCAGGTTTTGAAGGTTCTTCTTGCTCACTCCTTTGGGCACAGGAATACCTGCTTCCTGAAAGTGTTCTGCTTTACCCAAGTGAAGGTCTGAAATGAGTAATATCTCCCCTTCTTCCCAGTAAAGTACTTTTAGCGGATGGAGATGGAGGGTTTGTCCCTCCAAAATCACTTTTTCCGCTAACAGCGTCTCATTCTTCATAAGCCAGCGTCATTTTTTTTATGCGGTTTTCTAACTTTTCTGAACTAATGCGCTCTCTAAGCCTGTCTACCATGATTGGAAAAGCAAAGGGGGTAGGTTTATCCAGTTTTTTTAAAATGATCTCTTGTTGATTTATCCGCTTTAGTGATTCCCGCAATCGCGCTTCTTGTAATTGAAATTGCCGCACCTCATCGAATGCTTGTTGAAAAAGTAAATTTTCAGGCTCATAATCGTTGAAAACTTCAAATAAGAGAGAAGAGGAAGACTGAAGATGGCGTTCTTTCTTCCTTTGGCCGGGAAACCCTTTGAATACCAAGCCAGCGATGCTGGCAATATCTCTGAAACGGCGTTTAGCCATTTCGATCTCATTCAAGCTTTGCTGGATATCCATGCTTAGATCTCTTTGTGAAAAAAGATCCTTTTCCAAAGCTTCATCTATCGGAATTGGGGTGTCGGAAAGCAGTTCAAAACCATAATCATTCATGGCAATGGTAAAACTTATAGAACAAATTCGGGATAAACGGTAAGCTATTAAGGCGCCCATGCCTTCATGTACATTTCTGCCTTCGAAAGGATAGCAAGTCAAGTGATGCCCTTCCCGTGTAGTGAAATATTCAATTAACAGTTCGCCTTCCTTTGGCAGGTGTGATCGCTTTTGCTGTAGTTCTATCACAGGCTTTAGAGCTTTGAGTTCTTTGCTGTGATAATTTCCTTTGGATAATTGTTCCAGTTGCTTTCTGAGCATGTCTGATAGTCGGGAGGAAAGGGGCATTCGTCCTCCCTGATAAGAAGGGATCTTGCCCGTTTTGGCGTTGCTCTTTTTAACCTGAACGACCATTTCTTTCATTCGAACCAACTCAAGGCTTCTCCCGGCAAACCAGAAAACGTCTCCTGGTTTTAACTGTGAAATAAACCATTCTTCAATATTGCCCAGGTTTTTCCCATTGACATATTTCACCTGCATTGGAGCATCGTTCACAATGGTACCCATAGAAAGCCTGTGCCTTTGAGCCATGCGTTTATTCAAAATGCGGTAAATGCCCTGATCATCAACACCTACTTTTTTATAGTCATCATAAACATGAAGAGAGCCTCCTGTTGTAATGAAACTCAATATCCAGTTCCATTCTTCTTGATTAATGCTTTGGTATGAAAATGTATTTTTAACTTCTTCAAAGATTTTATGAGGTTGGAAGCCCTCTGAAATGGAAAGCGTCACAAGATATTGGCAAAGCACATCAAATGAGCGGATGTAAGGTATGCGATCCTCGATTTTGTTTTCTTTAATTGCTTCGCGTAGGCCCGTGGCTTCAATAAGCTCTAACGAATGGGTAGGGACAAAGTGTATACGGCTGATCGCTCCGGGCTGGTGGCCGCTACGCCCTGCCCGCTGAATAAAACGCCCTACGCCTTTAGGGCTTCCAATCTGAATAATAGTTTCTACGGGGCGAAAATCTACGCCCAGGTCCAGGCTCGAAGTGCAAACCACCGCCTTTAAACGTCCTTCATGTAAGCTATCTTCCACCCAATCTCTTATCTCCCGGCTTATAGAGCCATGATGCATTGCTATGATGCCCGCCAGGTCGGGAGCTATTTCGAGCAGTTGTTGATACCAGATTTCACATTGAGCACGGGTATTCGTAAAAATAAGGGTACTTTCACTTTTTTCGATTATGGGCAATATTTGTGGTAGTAGTTTAATGCCTAAATGCCCCGCCCGGGGAAATCTATCCATCTCTCTGGGGATAACAGATTCCACCTTGATTCTTTTTTCAATATTGGATCGGATAATTGTTGTCTTGCTATCAGTAGAAGGCCCCATTAGTACTTCCATTGCCTCTCCGAGGTTTCCGATAGTGGCTGAAATACCCCAGGTTTTTAGTTTAGGATTTAAACCACGGAGGCGGGATATTGCCAGCTCCATTTGAACACCTCTCTTAGAGCCAATCAATTCGTGCCATTCATCTACAATGACCGCCTCTAAACTTCCAAATAATTTAGGGTATCCTTTAGTGGCCAATAGCAAATGCATGCTTTCCGGTGTCGTAATCAATAACTCAGGCGGGTTTTTCAATTGCTTGCTTCTTTCATTAGAAGAAGTGTCTCCTGTTCGCATCGCTACCTGCCAGTTCAAGCCTAGACCTTCTACTGCCCTCAATGCAGATTGGTGAATTTCTTTTGATAAAGCTCTGATCGGAGTAATCCAAATTGCTTGTAAACCTTTTTTTCGCTCTGCCTCTGGTTTGTTTAAATATTCCATTAAAATGGGAAGCAATAAAGAATATGTTTTCCCGCTTCCCGTCGGTGCATTTACAATTCCACTGTAACCATTCAGATAAGCATCCCATGCTTTTTGCTGGAAAGCATGGGGCTCCCATCCTTTTGATTTAAACCAGGCAACACCTGAACGTAATGTGGAAATCGTTGTATCCATATTTTTTCCCTTTGTTTCCCGCACCGGCTCGGAGACCGCACGCGTACAATTCCTTGTTATCCCTTATCCTTTCCTTGTTCCCCGTTAACTGCCTCAAGTATTGATTTAAGATCGTCCAGTGTATTCGCTTCTTCAATCGGTTTATCCTTCCTCCAGCGAGCGATGCGCGGAAAGCGCAGAGCGATCCCGGATTTATGCCGGGAGGAAGCGTTGATGCCCTCAAAAGCAATTTCGAAGACCAGAGAAGGTTTTACGCTTCGCACAGGCCCGAAACGATCAATGGTGTTTTGACGCACGTACTGGGTAACTTCCTGGAACTCCCTGTCCGTTAAACCTGAATAAGCTTTGGTAAATGGCACTAATTCATCTCCGTTCCAGACTGCAAAGGTATAATCTGTGAATAGGTTTGCCCGCCGTCCATGACCACTTTGGGCGTAAATCATTACAGCATCTACAGTCAGCGGATCTACTTTCCATTTCCACCAATCACCGCGCTTGCGGCCAGATCGATAAGGGGAATTTTTTCTCTTGATCATCAGGCCCTCGCTGGCGTGTTGGCGGGCATTTTTACGTACGCTTACAAGCTCGCCCCAGTCTTCAAATGGAATCAGTTCGGAGCGTTTCAAGATTTCCTGTTTGGGAAGAGATTCAATTACTCCTTCCAGAAGTTTTCGCCTTTCGGCAAAAGGTTTTTCACGAATGTCTTTCCCTTGGATTTCCAGTAAATCGTATGCTACAAAAACCACCGGGGCGTCATTCATTACTTTTTTGGTGATATTTTTGCGGCCTATACGCGTTTGTAATTTTATAAAAGGTAGTGGCCGCCCATCTTTAAAGGGAAGGATCTCTCCGTCTAAGACTATTCCATTTTCCATCATTTTAGGAAAAATATGGAACTCCGGATATTTATCGGTGACCAGTTCTTCCCCTCTGGACCAGACAAAAAGCTCATCTTTGCGAATGATGACCTGGCCACGAATACCGTCCCATTTGTGCTCGGCTGTCCACTCAGAGGTTTCCCCGAGGCTATCGGGAGTGTCCTCCAGGGGGTAAGCAAGGTAAAAAGGGTATGGCCGGGAGATATCATCGAGGTAGCTTTCTTCGAGGATAAGCTTTTTAAAGGTGGTCGAATCAGGACTCCAGTCCCCCATAATCCTATGAGCGAGCACGGTTTCGTCCTGATTGGTGTATTTAGACAGCGCCCTGAGCATTAGTTTTTGAGAGACTCCCATGCGGAAGCCTCCGGTAATGAGTTTGTTAAAGATGAAGCGTTCTTGGTTTCCGAATGCTTGCCAGGCTTCAATGATCTTTTCTTTTTTCTCCTCCTCTTCCAATTTCCCCAGGCTTTGGATGTATTTGATCCAGTAGGTTAATGAACGCTGATCATCTTCTGAGCTGGTTGGGGATACAAGGGCTATGGTTTCAGCGAGATCACCCACTACATGATACGATTCTTCAAATAACCACAAGGGAATGCCTGCAAATTCAGCTCCCCATTCCCTCAGCAAAGAAGTGTTTACCGTGCGCTTGGGCCGGCGATGAGACAATAAGGCTATTGTCCATAAACAATCTTCTTCAGGAGCTTGGGCGAAGTAATCGGCGAGGGCATCTACCTTGACGTTCGTTTTGGTCGTTTGGTCTAATGCTGAAAATAACTCAGAGAATTGCTTCATACTTTTTCTTCATTTTCCGAATCATCTATTTCATTTAATTCTCCCTGATATTGTGTACTGACGGCAATAGCTTCATAGCCTTGTTCATTGAGCCACTTTGCAAAGTTTTCGGTGTACCCATGCGTAACGTAAATGCGTTGCGCTCCGGTAGCATTGACCGCCTCGTTCAGTCCATCCCAATCTGCATGGTCAGAAAGTACAAATCCTCTGTCAGCAGCACGTCGCCGACGTGTTCCCCTAAGAGCCATCCATCCGGAAGCCATGCCAACGGAGTAAGGCTGGAATCGCTTCATCCAGGCCGATCCTACAGCTGCTGGAGTCGCTAAGACCAAATGGCCGGGAAATTCCTTCTTTTTCATACTGGCCACGATCCTGGTCGTATCCGGAAGCTTCAATTTTTGAGCTCTAAGCACTTTATTGACATTTTCTATGGCACCGTGGGTGTAGATGGTGCCTATTGAAGGGTCAAGATGCTTTAGCAAACGTTGAGCTTTGCCCAAAGCGTATCCGGTAAGAACACTCACTTTATTTTGTTCTTTATTTGATCTCCACCAATCATTAATTTCCTTGAAGATCTCTGCTTGAGGCCGCCAGCGATATATGGGGAGGCCGAATGTGGATTCGGTGATAAAGGTGTGGCATTTAACGGCTTCAAAGGGAGTGCAAACCTTATCATTTTCTAATTTATAATCTCCTGAAGCTACCCATACTTCCCCTTTGTATTCAACCCTGATTTGTGCAGATCCGATTATATGACCCGCAGGGTGGAAGGAAAACGTTACACCATTTATTTTTGTGCTTTCCCCGTAGGCCAGGCTTTCAATATTGATATGACTTCCTAAGCGGTAACGAATGACAGGTTTTGCCAGGTGTGTGCACAGATAATGCTTGTGCCCCCAGCGAGAATGATCGGCATGGCCATGAGTAATCAAAGCCCTTTTCACCGGTTTCCACGGGTCGATATAAACATCGGCGGGCTCGCAGTATATGCCTTTTTCTGTAAATTGCAATAAATTTTTCACATCACTCTAACGAAATCAAGGATTTTTAGTTTATGGAGTATCTAAAACAAACAGCCCAAAGGGTGTTAATGATCCGTCCTGCTTCTTTTGGGGCCAACCCGGAAACTGCTGCAAGCAATGCCTTCCAGCAAAGTACAACTTCTCTTGATCCTAAAAATATTCAAAATCAGGCTTTGCGTGAGTTTGATGCGATGGTAGAGAAAATGACCTTGCATGATATTGATGTAATGGTGTTTGAAGATTCTGAAGATGTCATTAAACCGGACGCCGTTTTCCCGAATAATTGGTTTTCCACTCATTCCGGCGGGACTTTTATCTATTATCCCATGTACTCTAAAATACGCAGAAAAGAACGCCGGGTAGATGTCATGGAAGCACTAAAGCTAGATTACCAGATCGATCAAATTCTTTTTTTGGAAGATTTTGAAAGTGAAGAAAGGTATTTGGAAGGAACCGGGAGCCTCGTTCTAGACCGGGTTAATCGCATGGCATATGCTTGCTCAAGCATTCGTACAGATAGAAAGGTATTGGAAGTTTTTTGTGATAATATGGGGTTTGAATACCAACTTTTTGAAGCGTTCGACGCTGACGGGAAAGCCATCTATCACACTAATGTAGTAATGGCTGTAGGGGATGGTTTTGTGGTGATTTGCTTGCAATCCATTAAGGATGAACACCAAAGAAAACAACTAACGGAGTTATTTGAAATGCACCACCAGGAGGTAATTGAACTTGATTTTAAACAACTGCATGCTTTTGCCGGTAACTTGCTTCAGATAGAAAATAAAAAACAAGAAAAAATAATTGTACTATCTGATACAGCCCTGAAATCCTTAGGTCAGGATCAGTTAGCACAATTGAAACGTTTCGGAATGCTTCTGCCGGTTGAGATCCCAACGATAGAAAAGTTCGGAGGCGGAAGTGCCAGGTGTATGATAGCGGAGATTTTCTTGAACAGGCGAGAGGAAGTATAAAAAATAAACCATTGCCCTTGAAAGGGCAATGGTTTATTTTTTATACTTCCTCTCGCCTGTTGTTTAAGAGCGACTAAAAGTCATTAAAGAAACGCGATGCGTTCCTGTTAAAATTATCTCTCACATTACCATTATCAATCTCATCGGCAGCTTTGCGGTACAGCTCAGCTTCCCAATTTGGGTTCGAGCGTTCATTGCGGGCGGTTGAATGCAGCAAAATGTAGTCATTAGAAGCCAGAGAAGGGTTATAAAAAATGAACTTCACATTTACCTGACGTGTAGCAGGGAAGTCGTAATAGGTCCAAATCTCATAAGGAGGAGCCATGGCATCGTTCTTTTCAGAGATCATATCATCGGGCTGGCCGTATTTCAGGTACATATAACCTCTATCTGTTTCAAAGCCGTAGCCAAAACCAGAATTGTATTTTTCGTCAACTGCACGGGCAATAGCCATGTATTCATCATATGCTGCTCTTGGGTTGTTGGGGTTGCGTTCGGCCCAAAACATGAAGAGGACACGTCTCTGAGTTTCAAGGTCTTCGGCTTTGCCAATAGCCAGATTCAGCATTTCCACCTGAGGGCCGGTCACTATAGGAGAAATTGCCTTTAGACTATAACGAAGCGCATCTTGATCCAATTGGGCAACAAACTCGTCTTCCAGCTGCTTGTCATCAATTCCGGTTATTTCTATAGAGAGGTATGGGTTCGAACGTTGGAAAGAGATCGTTTTGGTGCTGAGTAGCTCCTGAGCGCTATTGCGCACTTCTACGGTCAAGTTGTAATTTCCGGAGGGGAGTTTGGTGATGTCCTTTTGTATTAAGATAGCATTTACGGGACGCGGAGCTACAGTCTTGTGCCCAACCATAAGAGGAGCAGATTTTCCTTCGCTTTTTATTTCGTCAATAGCATAACGGACCATAAAAGGATCGGTCAGGTGTTTGTCAGCATTGTAAACTTCAGAATAAAAGACTAATCTGTCACAATGTTTGGTATAAAAATTAAAAGGAAGCGGTTCAAGGAAATAGCCACTCTTGGTCATTGGCCCTTGTTGCTCGGCTTTTTGAAAATTGTTTATGAGTTGTATATCCGATTGAGCCAACGCATCATCAGGATAATCTACAGAAATAGGAGAGGAGTAAGAGGCTACATTTCTTTCATCAAACATATCTTTGACTGAAACCCTTAGGTTGTATTCTCCGTTTGCAAGGGCATAGCGTTTCATATCGAAAAAATCGAGTTGATATATGCTGGAGGGGCCGTCAAGCATATATTTATCGAACTTAACGATGTTTTCCCCTTGTTCAAACAAGATAACAACCTCTACCTTTGCGCGGAGGCTGGAGTCGGGAGCTACTTCATTCTTCAAGGTAGGGCCTACCATGTAAAGGTAGACTTCTATGTATTGGCCAACGGGACTGTTAAAGGTGGCATAGGTGATGCTTGCATCGAGTGCGTGTAAATGGACTTGAATACAAGAGATAAAAAACAGAAGCGCATATAATTTTTTCATAACCTTAGAGATTGGTCGGTTTTTAAAAAAAAAGTCAGGTTTTGATAAATTGCGTGGAACGAAAAATAGATAGCGTTCTTTGACAAATTGCGTAGAACTTCAAAATGATACGCCTTGAATGCCCTTGTGGCTGATAGGTTTATCATTTTGAAGTTCCATTTCTCACAATTTATGTCAAAGAATTATAGATCGTAATAGGGTTTTAATCCAATCTGTATTATTCAAAGATAGGATTATTAGCGGATAAACGCAAGCCACAATAATCTATAAGTCAGCTTCCTGGCAATCACTTAATTGGGTTCAGAGGTAGTCTTGCGGCGCAAGATTAAGCGAAAAATGACGTTATTAAAAATGGTTTTTAAAACGAGCTGATCGGGCTCCGCCCTGTCAATCCGGAAACGCAAAGAGGAACCGGCCTGGATGATCAGGTTGTTTCGGAGGGTAAATTTTTTTTCTTCCGCTTCACCTTGTAAATTGAAGTTGGAAACCATCAGGCCGTTTTCTTTGAACTCAAAAAAAGTATTGTCCAAAGAATTGGTCTGTTCGCCATTGCGTTCGGCCCTTTCCAAAAACCAATTACCAACAATGAGACCCGAATAGTCTTTTTGTTCTTCCTGAGAACAAGAGCTTATCAATGCAATAAAAACCGTACATAAAAACAACAATGGAACACGTTTTCTAATCATACTAGTTATTTTTGTTTAATCCTCTGTAATCTAATTTTCTTCAAAATGTTTATTAACTTAGGTTACAGAGTATTAAGGTTGTTTTAAATAGTAATTAATTGCTCTTGGCAGGCTTATTTTTTACCGGATGGTTAAGTAATTCACGGAAACGGACTATATAAATAACCTTTGCCCGCTGTAGAAGTATTTTTTGCCTGGAGATCGACACTTTTTTGGGGTTTTTGAAGAAAAACCCCAAAAAAGTGTCGATCTCCAACTCAAAGACCTTCTTGCCAAGGGCATCGATAGTTTATTCAGTTTAATTCCGTGAACTACTTACAATGAACTACTTTTAAAACAACTATTTCAGAATAAAGTCTATTATTAGCGGTAAACGGGGAACGGGTTTCTTTTGGATTTTGAAGCAAAAGGCCTCAAAATATTTCCCCATTCTCCGTCCTCCGTTCCCCGTCAACCCTAAATGGTTAACGAACAAAGAACGGAATAAGATATATTTAGGTTTTTAACTCTTTACAATAAATTTAATTTGAATTGTTTTTTTAAACACATTAAGAGTAAAGTGATAATACTGCTTTTACTCTTTATTGCCTCTTTTCCTTCTTTTGGTCAAAGAGATTTTTATCGCTTTCATCCATTTTCGAAGGCCGATACTTTAAGAGGTATGCTTAGCCCTGAACGTTTATGTTACGATGTGCATTTTTATGATTTATTTGTTGAAGTGAATATCCAGGATAGAAGTTTAAAAGGGTATAACGATATTTATTTTAGAGCTGACAGCAGCTTTCAGAGGCTCCAGATTGATCTTTTCCACAATATGTCCCTGGATAGCATTCTTTTTGAAGGTGAAGCGCTTGATTTTGAAAGGTCCTTCAATGCCGTTTTTGTGGATTTCCCCATCCAGAATGAAGGAGCCTACAACAAATTCAGAGTGTTTTTTCACGGCCAACCAAAGGAAGCGGCCGATCCTCCTTGGGATGGAGGCTTCGTTTGGGAAAAAGATAAAAATAACAATCCATGGATTGGAGTAAGTTGTGAAGGCCTGGGCGCTAGTTTATGGTGGCCGAACAAAGATCATTTATCCGATGAACCGGATAGCATGAATATACAAATCGTAATTCCGGATAGCCTTTATTGTGTGTCTAACGGAAACCTGCGGGAAGTACAAATTCTTCCTCAGGGAAAATTGCTCTTCGACTGGTTTGTTTCCTATCCTATTAATAACTATAATGTGAGCTTAAATATAGGGGATTATGTACACTTTACTGATGTATATATGGCTCACGACAGCCAGCTCTTGAACTGCGATTACTATGTAATGCCCTATAACCTGAGCAAAGCTCAAAAACACTTTAAACAAGTTTCTAGTGTTTTGAGCTGTTATGAGTACTATTTCGGGAAATATCCTTTCTGGGAAGACGGTTATGCCTTGGTAGAGTCTCCTTACTTCGGTATGGAGCATCAAAGTGCTATTGCGTATGGTAATCAATACCAAAAAGGATATCTTGGCGAAATGATTCCGCGCGGAATGAGTTGGGACTACATAATTGTTCACGAAACGGCTCATGAATGGTGGGGTAATAGCGTAAGTTGCCGAGACCACGGTGAAATGTGGCTGCACGAATCACTGGCAACTTACATGGAGGCCTTGTATGTAGAGTGCGTTTATGGTTTTGAACAGGCTTTAAAATACCTTAACTTTCAGAGGCCGTTGATCGAAAATAAAGAACCCGTTCACGGGCCTTACAACGTGAACTGGCACAAGTGGGAAGGATCTGATCATTATTACAAGGGTGCCTGGATGATTCATACGCTCAGAAGTATTGTCAATGACGATGAGCTTTGGTTTGGTTTCCTGAGGGAGTTTTATGAAAAAAATAAATTTCAATGCATCGGCACTCAGGACTTTATTGCGCACTGGAATACGGCTTCCGGGAAGGATTACACTCCTTTTTTTGAACAATATCTGTATTTTCCGGAGCCCCCAACCCTTGAATATAAACTCAAGAATAATGAAAACGGCCTAAGCTTTTCTTTTCGTTGGCGCACAGATGTTGAACGTTTCAGCATGCCTATGGGTTTTTATATACAAAATCTACTGCTTCGGGTTCATCCTACCGATGAATGGCAGGAGATTTTTTTAAACGTAAGTTCTATCAGTGATTTTTCTCTGGCTACAGAGCTTTTTTATGTCAATACAGAACAACTTGATTAGATGAAGACTTATAAGTTACGTTTCCTGTCGTATTTTGTCATCGCCTATATGATCCTGGCTTTTAGTTGGTGGACAGTGCTCCTGTTTATAAAAAACCAGGATGCTTTCCGTGCCAAAAAGGAACATCTTCTTTTAGTTACAATCGCTGATAGAGGTATTAGCAGCTTTGAAGAGTTCGAAGAGCTGGAAAGCTATCAAAAACTAAAGGAAGAGTATGATAAACAATACTGGATGATCTTGGGAGAAGCAACGGTTTTTGTCATCAGTATTGTCTTGGGAACATGGCTGATCAACCGGGCTTTTCATAAAGAGGTACTCGCTGCCCAACAAAAACGCAACTTCTTACTCTCTATTACTCATGAACTCAAATCGCCCATCGCTTCGATCCAGCTAGTGCTGGAAACGATAAAAAAACGACGAACTCTGGACGAAAGCCGGCTGCTACAACTCACCAACAGCGGTCTCAAAGAGTCTGGCCGTCTTTTTTCGCTGGTAAGTGATTTATTGCTTGCCGCGAAAATGGAAACAACCTATGAACCATACCTGGAGAGAGTTAACCTGGAAGTAGTTTTAAATGATATCGTCGACAAGTTTAGTGTTAGTTATCCGGAAGCAACTTTGCAGCTGGAAGTAGATGAACAACTTCCCAATATAAAGGCTGATTTGTTTGGGTTGACAACGATCGCTCATAACCTAATTGAAAATGCTATCAAGTATTCTCCCTCACCGGCCCATGTCAAAATAGTGGCTAAAGGCCAAAAGCAATGGCTGGATCTAAAGTTTATTGATGAAGGAATTGGTATTGAGGAGGCGCAGAAGAAACAGGTTTTCCAGCAGTTTTATCGCATAGGAAATGAAGATACCCGTAAAACCAAAGGAACCGGGCTGGGCTTGTATATTGTTCACCAATTGGTAAAAGCACAGGGAGGGAAAATTAAAATCACAGATAACAAACCTAAAGGGACTATTTTCCACATCGAAATGCCAATTAGAACCTTCTTCTCAACCATTGAGCAGGAAAATGGTTTAGTATTGAATCAAAGCTGAATTGAGCGTCAGTTTCTGCTCATCTTGAGCTGCTTATCTTTAAATCAAAGGACTTTTTATGAGAATCTTATTAGTGGAAGACGAAGAAAATATCCAGAACGTCGTTCGGTTGAATTTAGAAATGGAGGACTATGAAGTGGTTACTTCCGATGATGGGAAAGATGCACTTAAAAAAATCAATGAACAACATTTTGATTTGCTTATCCTCGATGTTATGCTCCCCAACGTGGATGGTTTTCAGATCTGTGAACAGTTTCGGTTGAGAGATCGTGCAACTCCTGTACTTTTTCTTACTGCAAAGGACACAGCCCAGGATCGTATCGATGGATTGAAAATAGGGGCCGATGACTACCTAACCAAACCCTTCAATCTGGAAGAACTTCTACTACGCGTTCAGAACCTTCTCAAAAGAACCGCTAAAACTTCTTTGGATGTTTCTTCAGACAAGTATGCTTTTGGGAATAATAAAATTAATTTTTCTACTTACGAGGCCATTGGCAACCCTGGCAGCTTTACACTCACAAAGAAGGAAGCACTGCTGCTCCGGTTGTTAATTGATCGCAAAAACGAAGTCGTTTCCCGCCAGCAAATCCTCCAGGCGGTATGGGGATATGATGTTTATCCTTCTACCCGTACTATCGATAACTTCATCCTGTCCTTCAGAAAATATTTCGAAGAGGATCCTAAAAATCCCAAGTTCTTTATCTCCGTAAGAGGGGTAGGGTATAAATATAAAGAACCTCAAAACTAAATCGCGGAAAACGGTTAACGGTTAACGGGGAACGGTTGATGTAAATCCGTTAACCGTTCCCCGTTAACCGTTTGCCGTTAACCGTATCTTTATTTTTCCTTTCATGTAAGTGACGGCATTTCCCTTTAATTCAACTCTGTCGCCTTTCAGGCTACACTGTAGATATCCCTTGCGATTAGAGAGCTGAATGGCCGAAAGTTCTTGTTTATTTAACCTTGAAGCCCAGTAAGGGGTCATCAAAGTGTGGGCGGAGCCTGTAACGGGATCTTCGTCAATTCCTACATTGGGGTAGAAACAACGTGAAACGAAATCGACCGTGTCACCAGGGGCTGTGGTGATGACTCCGCGCGTATCAAGATTAAGCAACTCTTTGAAGTCAGGTGTCAGGTTTTCTATTTCCTGTTGGTTTTTAAAGACCACCATGAAGTCAGCGGTTCCTTTGAGGACAAGCTGAGGTAAACGTTGTAGTCCTTTTATTAAGGAGGGAGGTGGTTTGATTTCTTGTGGAGAATCAGCCGGGAAATCCATGCAGTATCCAAGGTCACTCTTGAATACTTTCAATAAGCCGCTTTTAGTAAAAAACTTGATGACCTCTCCGGTATATTCAAGGTGTTCGTACAGGATATGAGCACTTGCCAGTGTAGCATGGCCACACAGGTCTACTTCTGCAGTCGGAGTAAACCAACGCAATTGAAATCCATCTTCAAAAGGAGTCAGGAAAGCCGTTTCAGACAGATTGTTTTCCAGGGCAATTTTTTGCATCAAATCATCTTCCACCCATTCTTCTAATGGAATAACAGCGGCGGGGTTCCCACCAAATACTTGGTCGGTGAAAGCATCGGCCTGGTATATAGTAAATTTCATGGCTTATACTATTCTTCGGTGATGATCATAAACTTATTTCTTTTTCCGTTTTCTACCATAAAATACTTACCATGCAATAAAACATCATGGTTTATAACGGCTTCGTGTGTGCTCACTTTTTCCTTATTCACGGATATGGCATTGTTCTTAATAGCCCTTCGAACATCTGATTTTGAGCTGAGCACTTGAGTGTGTTCAGCCAGGAGATCAACAATATTAAGTCCGTTGGCCAGGGCTTCTTTAGGAATGCTGAAAGAAGGGATTTCTTCGGCGATTGTCTTCAACGCATTTTCTTTCAATGCCATCAATGCATCCTTACTGGCTTTTTTATTGAACAACATTTCCGTAACTTGTAACACGGATTCGTATTCTTCTCTTGAATGCACAAAACTTGTAATTTCTTCCGCCAGGATTGCTTTGAGTACACGAGGATCTTCGGCATATTCTTTTTCAAGTGCTTCGATTTCTTCCTTGTCTTTTAGGCTGAAATAGCGGAAAAGTTTCGGAAGATCCCGATCATCGGAATTTATCCAGAACTGGTAAAATTTGTAAGTAGATGTCATTCTGGGATCGATGAAGATATTTCCTTCCTCCGATTTGCCAAACTTTTTCCCATCTGCTTTGGTCAGCAGGGGAGTGGTAACGGCGTAGGCTTTGCCTCCAAGATGGCGGCGTACCATTTCAGTGCCGGAAGTAATATTTCCCCATTGATCAGAACCTCCCATTTGAACAATGCAGTTGTTTCGTTCATAAAGGCATTGGAAATCATAGGCCTGTAGAAGCTGGTAGCTGAATTCCGTATACGAGATGCCCGTTTCGATCCTTTTTCTTACCGATTCTTTAGACATCATGTAGTTTACGGTAAGTGATTTTCCGACATTTCTTAGAAAATCAAGCACATTCATGTCTTTATAGAAGTCGAAATTATTAACGATCACAGCAGCATTGGGGCCTTCAAAATCCAAATATTTATAGAATTGTTTTTCCGTTTCTTTTAGATTGGCCTCCAGTTCATCAATTGTTTTCAATTCCCGTTCCTTATCTTTTCCTGAAGGGTCACCGATTCTTCCGGTAGCACCACCTAACAGAACAATAGGTTTGTTACCACTTTGCTGGAAAAACTTCAAAAGCATCACTTGTACAAAGTTTCCGATTCCGATAGATGCTGCGGTGGGATCAAAACCAATGTAACCTGTTAACTTTTGTGTAGCCATTAACTCTTCAAGGCCAGGCGTCATATCATGGAGCATCCCTCTCCATCTGAGTTCTTCAATAAAATTCTTTTCTTTCATATCTAGATAATTGTCCGCAAACTTAAACAAGTTCATTTAGATACCCTAATACTCTGGAACCTAAGTTAATGAATATTTTGAACGAAGTTGAAGGAAAAAAGAACCCTTCAAAGTGTTTATTAACTTAGGTTCCAGAGTGTTAAAAGCGAGTGAAATAAATATAATTTACTCAATAGCCTTATTTAAAATTAATTCCTTATTTTTGTTTCGTATGAATTTACCTTTGTTTATTTCTCGTAAGGTAGCAACTGGTAGCGGAAAACGCTTCTCAGGAATTATCATCCGGATCGCTATTGCTGCTGTGGCGCTTAGTGTAGCCGTGATGATTGTTGCCATGGCTATGATTGCAGGTTTCAAGAACGAAATCCGTAGCAAGATCTTCGGTTTTTGGGGGCACATTCACATCATGCACGCAAGTGTCGGTAGTACCCTGGAAGTTTATCCCATCGACAAAAGGCAGCCTTTTTATCCACATATCGATACGGTTGGATCCATTACTTATCTGGATTACCCCAGAATAGGAGAAAGTATTATTGGCAATGAGTTAGTCGAAAAGACGAGCAAGGACGGGGTTCGCCACATACAGGCGTTTACCATTAAACCCGGGATCATCAAGACTAAAAATGAGATGGAGGGGATCGTGGTGAAAGGAGTCGGGAAGGATTTTGATTGGTCATATCTGGAGAAATATCTCGTTGAAGGAAGGAAGTTAAGTTGGAATGATAGTCTCTCCTCCGAAGAGAT
The DNA here is from genome assembly GCA_964537285.1 of uncultured Saprospiraceae bacterium. Classification (GTDB taxonomy): domain Bacteria; phylum Bacteroidota; class Bacteroidia; order Chitinophagales; family Saprospiraceae; genus CAZHZT01. Next base: position 19,768 of record CAZHZT010000066.1, read on the forward strand.
CATTATCTCACAGATTACTGCAAATCGCCTGAAGCTATCCCTGGGTGATAAGTTCATAATGTATTTTGTTGAAAAAGGAGAACAACTGCGGCGCCGGTTTGAAATCGTTGGCATCTACAAAACGGGCTTGGAGGAATACGACCAAAAATTCGCGCTGACAGATATACGCCGCATACGCGATGTGCTTGGCTGGGAAGAAAATCAGGTCAGCGGTTTTGAGGTTTTTTTAGATGAAATTGACGACTTGGCGATATTTAAAGCCTACCTTTATGAAATGGAGCTGCCTATGGAATTGTATGCAGAAACCATGCGGGAAAAAGATCCCAATATTTTTGATTGGCTTGATTTGCAAGATACGAACGAAGTGGTCATCTTGGTGTTAATGATAATAGTAGCTATCATCAATACAGTCACCGCACTTATGATCCTGATCCTGGAGCGAACCAATATGATTGGAATTTTGAAAGCGCTTGGTGCGAAGAACTGGTTGATTCAAAAGATCTTTCTGGGCTATGCAACCTATATTGTATTAATGGGCCTTTTCTGGGGGAACTTTGTAGGATTGGGCCTTTGTTTTGTTCAGGATACCTTTAAAATAATCCGGCTTTCAGAAGCGGATTATTTTCTAAGCTATGCTCCTATACACTGGAATTTTTCCGGAATTTTTTCCTTGAATATAGGAATGCTTGTGATCACCTTTATTTGCCTGATCATTCCATCTTTTCTGGTTTCTGGTATTTCTCCTGTAAAAGCAATAACCTTCAAATAAACCCTAAGAGGTAAAAGTAATATGCGTTGGAAGACAAAATCATTTGATGTAGAGATTAGCTGGAGTAAAATTATCCAGGCTTTCTTTGAGAAGCTTGCCCTCGCTTTTGTACGATTAGTTGATATTTTCCGTTTATTTCCCAAGCGTCTTTATCGTTTCGGCCGCTATTTTTTTAATGGCCTGGTTAGTTTACCTAATGCAAAAAAGTATTGGTGGCAGTCAGAATTTGATCGAAGGAACCTAAAAAACCTCGGTTGGTGGCTTTTGGAGAGCTTTTTGTATCTACTAGAATGCCTGGGAGTCGCTGAAGTTTATGAAACTATAATGGACTTTGTTAAATTCAATACGCGTAGTCTGCATCAATGGGAAAAAGACCTGGCGAAAGAGTATTTCGGAGACTCGATCCGGTACAATAGAGTACGAATTGATGAGTATTCGTTTGTAGGCCCCAAACAAAAGAAAATCTGTTACGTGAGCTTTTATACCATAAACTCCTGGGGACCAATGAGTAATAGCCTGCTCCTTCATGAGATGACTCATGTTTGGCAATATGAAAAGATGGGAATCGTCTACATCGTAAAAGCACTTAGAGCTCAGGTCTCCAAAATGGGCTATAATTATGGCGGGGTTTCGGCGCTAAAGGCTTACATAAAAAGTGGTAAGCCTTTTCAGGCCTTTAATCTTGAACAACAGGCAGAAATCGTTACGGATCTGTATCTGTTGAAAAATGGGTATACTCCCAGATGGGGACTTGGCAAGTACCCGGACCTGAAGGTCTATGAAAGTTTTGTAAAGCAAATTCAGCTTGACGATTTATCTTAAATCGAGGCTTACTACAGGCAGCTTTAAAGAACTTTTTTTTAAGCAAAACAACAAGGGAATTATTAGTGCATGGAAATCCAATATTTCATATCAACCCTTTGGAAGCGTAAGTGGCTCATTATCGCCGCTGTAGTCGTGGCTGCAGGGGTTACCTATTGGTGGGTGAGCAAGAAACCAGCTATTTACAAAGCTTCGGTTACCTTGTCTACCGGTATTATCGATTATAAAGGGGTAGACGCTGAAGAAGGGCTTCCTTTTCTGCAAAAATTTCAGGTAGATATCAATTTTGGAAACCTCATAGAGTTCATTCAATCGCGCCCCAATTTGCGATTCCTCTCGTATCGCTTATTAATGCACGATCTTCTCGAGGAAGCTAATGGAGGAAAGCCTTTTAGACTCCTGGAACCGGAACAGAAAATGGAGTTTGATCAAAATGATCTGGTAACCTTTCCAACCGTCCTGAAAAGGCAATTAGATTCACTTAAAATAGAGTTCAGGCACAAAGATCATGAAGAACTCTTTAAGAAACTTACCGATGCCTACGATTATAAAGGCGAAAATATTCAACGCTGGAACCTGAGTGTTAGTCGCTTGGGAGCAACAGATATCCTGAAAATCGAATACCTGTCAGAAATTCCGGAGTTGTCCGCTTTTGCCGTCAATAATTTCTGTACCGATTTGTTGAGAAACCGAAAAAAACTCAAAACAGCCGATGCGGCTGAAAAAGTTGACTTCCTTAAAGAATTGGTCGATGATAAAAAAGCTTTCATTGATAATAAGAAAAGCAAGCTCCGTCAATTCAAGGAGGGTAAGGAACTCGTTGCCCTGGACGCCCAGCAAGAGGCTACTGTAAGCCATATAAAAGAACTGGAAATTCAATTAGAAGAAAGTCGCAAGGACATTCCTGCAATAAAGCAAGCCATTACCCGGCTCGATCAGTTTCTGGGTAAAGAAAAAGTGGCATTGATCGACGGCAAATCTGAAGAGGCTAACGAACGCATTATTTCATCCAAACAGGCAATTACTGCTTTAGAGCGTAAGCTAGCGCTTAAGGATTTTAATTCTCCGGATGAACAAGCTGATTTGAAAAAACAACTTGCCCAATTCCGGGTGGAAGAACAATTGGCTGTAGAAAGGCTGGCTGAGACTTTAAGTCAGGAAAGCTACCTCGAAAGCCTTTCAGATACGGACAAACAACTACTGGTAGAACGCTTGAAAAAAGAGTTTGACCTGATTGCTGCTCAGGAAACGGTTAAGGCTTATGAAGTGGAACTGGAACGCCTTCACAAAAGAGCTTTTAGTTTTGTATCCGCAGAGTCTTTTATTAAAAATGTACAGGATGAAATCGATTACGCTCAAAAAGAGTATGGAAGTTTGTTAAATAAATTAGCCGATGCTGAAGTTAGCCTGGAAAAGTCTTACCAACCTTTAACTATTCTGGAAATGGCACAGGTGCCTGAAGAACCGGAATCCTCCAAAAAATTGTTTTTTGTTGTTTTCGCCGGAGCTGTTAGCGGGGGCATGGTAGCCGGAATTTTGTTACTATTGGTGCTAATCGATGCTTCTTTGTCAACGCCTGATCATTACAAACGCCATGTAGATTTCCCTTTGATAGGTTCATTTCCAATCGTAAAAACCAAAAAACTGGATCTGCCAAACCTATTTGAATCGAATGGAAAAGTGGGGAATAAATTGGAGTGGTTTAGGGAAAATTTGCGGAAATTGCGTTTCCACCTGACAGAATCCGGCAGCCAGGTTTTTGTCTTTGTGAGCAATCGAAAAAATAGTGGAAAAACTTTCCTGGCTTTGAACCTGGCTTACGCATTGAGTGAAATGGGCAAACGCGTCTTATTGATCGATACCAACTTTAAGAACCGAAGCTTGTCCGAAATGAAATCAGAACAAGCTCTGGAAGAGGGCAAGGGAGAGGAAGAATCTAAAGCGCTGGCTATTTCAAATGAATTTTCAGATGATTTTAACTGGGGAGAGATCAAATCTGCGTTTCACGACCGTCCTTTTACAATCATTGCTAATAAAGGTACTTTAAAGTCTCCGGCTGAAGTGTTCGCAGGAAAGGACTTTCATCATTTGCTGGATGAGTTAAAAACTTATTTCGATGTCATCTTTCTGGAGGCTCCTGCCATTAACGACTACTCGGACGTCCGGGAATTAATACCTTATGGCGATAAGGTTATTGTTGTTTTTGAAGCGTCTCATCAGTTGAAAAATGCTGATAAAGCCACTATTGAATATCTGCGAAGCATGGAAGATAAAGTCCTTGGAGGTGTTCTTAATAAGATAAAATTAAGTGACTTAACTTAGGTTACAGAGAGTGGATTTCATTTTGTCGCTGCCGGCAAGGGAAGAGATTATTTTTAGAGAACGGCGACAAAATGAAATGCACCCCCGGTTACAGAGTATTTAGAAAGAATAATCTATGTCTTTTTCTTTACGATCAAGTGCCTTTGCACTATTTGAAAAAGGATCCGGCCTGATTTTCGGCTTCGGAACCCTATTCGCTTTACTTCGGGCACTTTCAAAAGAGGCGTTGGGGGTCTGGGTGTTGTTTCTCACCATCACTTCCTTTGTTGAAGTGGCGCGTATGGGGCTGATCCAAAATGCACTGGTACGGTTTTTAACCATTTCTGATGAGGAAGAATGTAAAAGAATTACTACAGCCTCCGCCTTCATTAATGGCATACTGACTATTTTTGCCATCGCCGTTACCGTTGTACCTGCTGGATTCTTTTCCCGCTTATGGCAGGCTTCTTATCTGGAACCCATGCTGTACCTCAACGTATTGACTATGTTGATGCTCGGGCCGCTTTACCATGTCAATTTTGTACAACAAGCAAACCTGGATTTCAAGGGGATTTTTTTAGCTAACTTCATAAGAAGGGGAATCCTGTTTTTTTATGTTGTTACCTTGTTTTTTTATGAAACTCCTATTGAATTATTGAATTTGGTTTGGGTGCAAATAACAGGAGCCCTTGTTGCGTTCATCGTTAGTTTTTTGTGGGCAAGAAAGTATGTGAAATTCAGCAAAGTGATTGATTGGGCCTGGGTGAAAACACTATTTGGCTTCGGGAAATACGTTTTCGGAACAAACATCAACGCCATGCTTTATAAAAGCATGGATAAACTAATGATCGGAGGAATGGTTTCCAATGCCGCCGTTGCGATATACGAATTGGCCATTCGACTGGCCAACTTGGCTGAAGTGCCTTCTTACTCCATTGCATCGGTTTTGTATCCGCACAGTTCAAAAAAGGTAAAGGAGGAAGGAACGAAGGCAGTAGGTAAGTTATATGAACATTCCGCCGGGATTATTCTGGCAATAGTGCTGCCCTTTGCCATCATCGTACTAGGGTTTCCGCGAGTTATTATTCAAATTGTTGGAGGAGAAAAATATTTGGATGCTGTACCCTTGTTGAGGTTGACAATGCTCTACACCCTATTTATCCCATTTGCTGTACAATTTGGAACAGTGCTGGATGCAATTGGAAAGCCAAAGGTGAATTTTTTCTTCACCATCATTGGGATCCTGATTAATTTCTCTATGAATTTTGTGTTCATCCTGAAATATGGCCTCATTGGAGCCGCATGGGGAACGTTGCTTACTTATTTCATTACTTTTGTCATTCAGCAAATAGTGCTGTATAAGATTCTTAGAGTACGATTTTATCGTGCATTTTATAATATTTTTTCCTTTTATCGTTATTGCTGGTCCTTTTTAATACATAAGTTGTTTGGCAGGGAAAAAGAGATTAGGAATTATTGGACTTAGGTTACAGGGTACTCAGCAATTCTCGTTTTGGATTTCCAAAACCAAATTTACGCCGCTTCGCGGCGATATTTTCTTTTGAGGCCTTCCTCAAAAAGGAACTTCGCGCCATAGGCGCCGTATGTTTAGCAGACTTCATTCTGAAATAGTTGCTATGTCAGAGAACTAAAACTTTTTATAATGACAGTTGAACAAATTGCTTCGGGTATGGCTTATGCCGAAGATAATTTCCTGAATGAACAGGCTTCTCATCTTAAAGTAGATAAGAAACTGGTGAGAGATTGGGTCGATTTTCCGGTGAAGAAAATACTCGATTTTGGCTGCGGAATGGGAGGAATGACGCTGTGGTATGCAAAGAATTTCAATGCGGACGTGACCGGGATTGATATTGATGCCCATCATATCGAAATTGCTCAACGTTTAAAACATAAATATGAGGACATCAAGGTGGATTTTAAAGTTCGGGATGTGCTTACTGATCCAATGGAGGAAACCTTTGATGTGATTTTTCTGAACGATGTCGTTGAACATATTCCAATCGATATTCTTGGCAAAATCCTAGCATTACTAAAAATGAATCTCACTCCCGGAGGGAAATTGTTTATTGCTTACCCACCGTGGGATAGCCCTTATGCTTCTCACCTCAACCACGTAATCAAAATTCCCTGGGTTCAGTTTTTGCCGGATGCTTACGTGAATAAGCTTATTGATAAAAATAATCACACCTTGATTGGCAATATTGAGAGCGATCTGAAAAGTGCCTATCACGGACTGAACAAGCTTAGACCTCCGGTATTAAAAAAACTTCTTGACAACGCAGGCTTAAAAATCCATAAACAAAAGACGCATTGTGTATTGAATAAGATTCCAGGCTTGGGAAAGACAAGCTTCTATTTCTATCCCTTAAAATACCTGGTTACAAAAGTCTTTATCCTTGTCGGCCATGAAGCATAATACTAATGGAAACCCTCAGGTCATATACTGGAGTCTGTTGCGAACAGACGCTCCATACATGTCAACCTCCTGGTTCTTGGCTGAGGCATTGAGTGAAAAAGGTTGCAGCGTTTTCTACGTAAATCATCCTCAAACCTGGAAGGATTTCTGGTTAAAACCACATCAATTTGAAACAAAACCTCAGTTTCAGAAAAACACTTATCAAAAAATAAATGATCAGCTATGGATCATTGAGACACCTCCGGCAATTCCTGTTAATTGGTTACCTCCGGGCAAGGTTTATATGAACTTTAGGTGGCTTAACCATTTATTGGCGCTTAGGGTTATTCATCAAATAAAAAAGGAGTTTAAGTTGGAGAACTACTTCTTCATTAACTGTTACGATCCATTTTTCTGGGTAAACCTAAAGGATGATCCGGCCTGTCTGAAAACCTTTTATCAATCTGTTGACGATATTGGACAGGAAGCCTACACTGCTAAGCACGGGGTTTATCTGGAAGAAATAGCTTGCCGGGAAGCTGACCAGATTTTAGTAACTTCTTCAGAGTTGAAAAGTAAAAAGAGCGTTTGGGGAAAAGATAAAGTGTTCTTATTGTCAAATGCTGCGAATGTTCAACACTTTGAAAAAGCTTTTTTCAATAAGCCGGAACGACCTAAAGAACTTGAACCAATAAGCAAGCCGATTATCGGATATATTGGCAACTTAGATAGGTTGCGGATCGACTTTGAACTACTTATTAAACTGGCCCATAAATACCCGGAGTACCACATCCTCATTGTTGGGCCGTATGATGAACAAGAGGTGGTTTCTAAAGGGCTCTCCAGGTTTGAAAATATTTCACTGATAGGGAGAACAACCTTTGAACACTTACCTGATTTTCTTCATTACTTTGATGTATGCATTATACCGTTTTTGTGTAATGACCTGACGAAGAGCATTTATCCGCTAAAAGTAAATGAATACCTGGCCGGCGGAAAGCCGGTGGTCAGTACGGCTTTTTCTGAGGATATCAAAAATATGCGCGAGTTTGTACATGTTTGCGATAATCATAATGACTTTCTACAAGCCATAGCGCGTGCTATGATCCTGAATGATGAAGAGCTGAAAGAAAAAAGAAGAAAATTTGCATCTTCTAATTCTTGGGCTAAGCGGGCGGAAGTCCTGTTAAATTCTTTATTTTTGCCGAAAAACTAAAATACTTATCCCGTGAGATCAGTTCTTTTAAAAATTATCCTGTCTGTTTCTGTCCTTTTTTTATTTCAAAGCAAGCTTAGCGCGCAATACCCTGAAAATAAAGATGGGCTGACTTTGAAATTCCTGATGCTCGATTATTATTCGCCTTTTGCTGAAGAGCCTGTGTACGAGTTTCAGAACCTTAATTATGGTGCTGAAATAGGTTATTTCAGAAGCTTAAATAAATTTTTAAATATCGGTTTCCCTCTCAGAGTGGGCTTGGCGAACCTTCCGATGGACACCGTTTTTTCTGATGATATTTTACTGGCTAGCCTTGATGCGGTCTTGCAATTGCATTTAATGAAAAAAGGGGCTTTACTGAATCCCTACCTTAATGGCGGAGCGGGTGCTACAGTAGATGAAGAGGGCAACTTTAATGCTCATTACCTTGGTGCTGCGGGCTTAAACCTGCGCTTTTCCGATGCTTTTTATCTTCAACTACAAACCGACTACCGAATGTCCCTGGAAGAAAATCGCGATCATTGGCACCACAGTGCCGGCTTCTTGTTCTTGATGGGAGGGAATAAAAGGAATAAAAAAGGGAACGATCAGAAGGAATCTGATCGCGATGGGGATGGTGTTCCGGATTCTCGCGACCTTTGCCCCTTCCAGGCTGGTTCTCCTGATATGGATGGCTGTCCGGACAGCGATGGCGATGGCCTTTCAGATGCTGCCGATAATTGCCCGAATATCCCGGGACCTCCATCTGCAAATGGTTGCCCGGATAGCGATGGCGATGGTATCCTGGATGATGCGGATCAATGCCCGGATGAGGCCGGCGAAAAAAATACTCAAGGTTGCCCGGACAGCGATGGTGATGGGGTAGCAGATAAAGACGATGATTGTCCAAATGAATATGGTAGCTCTACAACGGAGGGCTGCCCGGATAGCGACGGCGACGGCATACCCGATAAGTTAGACGATTGCCCGGATGAGCGAGGCAGTACTGCCGCTTCAGGTTGTCCGGACAGCGATGGAGATGGCGTACCTGACAAACTGGATGATTGCCCCGATGATGCAGGCGCCCTGGATAATAATGGTTGCCCGGGAATTAATGAAGAAGATAGGGTTTTTCTTGAAGAAGCTCAGCAAGCGGTAGAATTTGACCTGAATACGGCCAGCCTTCGCCCTCAATCTTATTCCGTCCTGGATCGTATTGTTATGATAATGAATAAGTATAAAAAATACAGGCTACAAATAGAAGGGCATACAGATAGCGTAGGTAGCTCTGCTTTTAATCTCAACCTTTCCAGGAACAGGGCAAAAGCTTGCTACGATTATCTAGTTTCTAAAGGGATCAGCTCTAGTCGTTTGACTTATGAAGGCTACGGTGAAAGCCGCCCCATTGCAGATAATGATTATCCGGAAGGACAACGTCTTAACAGACGAGTAGAATTTATTATTTCTAATGATTAACCCCGCTTGCAGCGTATAAATGGGGGAAAGGTAAATGCCAAAAAATGACCAATAAAGAAATAGCTACTGCTTTTAATGAACTCGCCCAACTCATGGAGTTGCACGGGGAAAATCAATACAAGATAAGGTCTTATCAGTCTGCTTACCGCCTTTTGCGTGCTATGGCTGAACCGGTAGCAGGCAAAAGTGAGGCTGAACTACAAGAGATAAAAGGGGTAGGTAAAGCTATTGCTCAAAAAATCCGGCAATTAGCGCAGGAGGGAAAGATGAATACGCTGGAAAAGTATAGAGAGCAGACGCCCCCCGGTGTTCAGGAAATGATAAAAGTAAAAGGTTTTGGCCCAAAAAAAATCCGAGTGATCTGGAAAGAACTTGGCGCCGAAAGCCTGGGAGAAGTACTCTATGCTTGTAATGAAAATAGGTTGGTTGAATTGAAAGGCTTTGGTAAAAAAACACAAGAAGATCTGGCTTCCAAAATCAGTTATTTCCTCAATTCAAAAGGTACCTATCATTATGCTACCCTTGAAAAAGCTGCACAAACAGTCCTTGAAAAGATTAAAAAGCAACTAAAAGGGATAAGAGTAGAAGAAACGGGAGCTTTTAGACGTCGAATGCTTGTTGCCGAAGCCGTTGAAATTCTGATCGGAAATGAGGATTTGTCCGAATCTTTTTTTCAAAGCATTGGCCTTTCTGAGATTAAGCGAGTTAACCAGACCTGGGAAGCAAAGGATGAGGCAGGAGTACCGTTTAAATTGTCAGCATGTGAAAATGATGCTTTTGGTTCTTCTCAGTTAATGCGTACCGGCCCCGATGCTTTTGTAGAGCAATTTAAGGAAAGGGCTTCTTCTGGGGAAAAGGACTGGCCGAATGTTGAGGAAGAAAAAAGCTTATTTGCAAATGCTCAGCTACCTTTCATTGCCCCAGAGCTAAGAGATGAACCGCTCTATCTATCTAAACCCCTTCCTGAGTTAATCGATGAAAAAGATCTTAAAGGCGTTTTGCATGTCCATTCTACTTACAGTGATGGGGCTTTTTCCCTGGAAGAAATGGCTTTACATGTGAAAAATTTAGGATATGAGTATCTTGGGATTACGGATCACTCTAAATCTGCTTTTTATGCGAATGGCCTCCAGCCCGAACGATTACTTCAACAATTTGAGGAAATCGAATCCTTGAACGAGCAGTTAAACCCGTTCAGGATCTTCAAAGGAATTGAATCGGACATCCTTGCCGATGGTTCCCTGGATTACGATGAGGAACTCTTGGATCGGTTAGATTTTGTGATTGCTTCCATCCATTCCAATTTAAAAATGGATATTGAAAAAGCTACTAACCGCCTTATAAAGGCGATTGAAAACCCCTACACTACTATTTTGGGGCATCCGACAGGGCGGCTATTATTATCCAGACCTGCCTATCCGATCGATCACCGGAAAGTGATCGACGCTTGTGCTGCGAATGGAGTAGTGATTGAACTCAATGCCAATCCCTACCGCTTAGATATTGATTGGCAATGGTTGCCTTACGCCATTGAGAAAAAGGTGCTGATTGCCATTAACCCGGATGCGCACAGTAAATCCGGTGTTAATGATCTTCGTTACGGAATACTGGCTGCCCGCAAGGGCGGTCTGGAAGCTGGAAACTGTCTAAATGCTTACAATCTTGAAGAATTTGAAGCTTTTTTAAAGGCAAAAAAGGATTTAACAACTCATTAACAGGGAAATTTTAATACTTAAAATAACTTTGTATCAGGTTTTAAAGTAAAACGTTAAACAATTTCGATTGAATAGACATTATGACAAGGAATCATGAAACTTTTGTAAAGTAAAGTGTTATAGATATTCTTTGGTGCTCAGTAAGCTATTAATTGGCTTCGATATTATTGATTAGACTAGTTCTTTGTATTTAGCATTTTAACAGGTTCGTATTTTAAAATTTCTTCATTATATAACTCAAAATAAATAATTGAATAATGAAAAACTCTAGACAAATTCAGATCGGCTTGCTTGCTCTTGTAGGCGTTCTTTTGTTGGTTACTCTTTTCGGTGGTTTCAATGGCCTTTTCGGAGGTGGTGATTCTGAAAGTGAAGCAGCTCTTAATAACTTGAACAATAACAATAAGTCATTGACAAGTGCTGCTGCTCCTGCTACAGGAAACACTACTAACCCAACTGCTAATCCAGCTGCTTCTAATACAGTTCAGCCTGAAGCTCCTAAAGGTCCTACGACTACAATTGAGTGGGAAGAAACGGAATTCGATTTCGGTATCGTTGAAGATGGTGAAAAAGTAAATCACACTTACAAGTTCACAAACACCGGTAACGAGCCATTAGTAATCACAAATGCTAAAGGTAGCTGCGGTTGTACTGTGCCACAATGGCCAAAAGAGCCTATCGCTCCAGGTGCATCTGATGAGATCAAAGTTGAATTTAACAGTAAAAAGAAAACAGGTAAGCAGCAAAAGCGTGTTACTGTTGAAGCAAACATCCCTGGTGGAAAAACTTTCTTAACTATCAAAGGTGAAGTTAAGCCTGCTCCAGGTAGCGAGAAAGCTGGTGAAGTAGTTCCTGCTCCTGTTAAGTAATTTTTCCCCTAAGAGATTATACGTAGTATTTCTAAGCATACATGAGTCATCCCGAATTTTCGGGATGACTCATGTTGTCACAAGCGTTAATTATAGATGCTGTGAATCAAAATCTTAGGACCGGCCTTATTCAATTTAGCTTTTTGACAGGCTGGCAGCCGTTAAA
>CAZHZT010000067.1:0-31326 GCA_964537285.1 uncultured Saprospiraceae bacterium
CTCGTCAGGGCGGCGTTGTTTCGAATATCCAAATATTCGCCGATGGAGGTCAGGGTATCCAGCCCGCTGAGGCTCGTCAGGGCGGCGTTGTTTTGAATAAGCAAATATCCGCCGATGGAGGTCAGTCCCGAAAGGCCGCTGAGATTTGTTATGGCATTACTCGGGTTTGCTATAATTGTTAGATTTCCGGCAACCTGGGTGTAATTGAAGGCATCAACTTGAGCCTGCGTGGTGAGGGTCAAGTCTCCGTTATAAGTCTGCGCCAAGGCACGGTGGCCGATGGTGGCCAACAAGAAAGTTAGCGCTGAAAGGTAAAAATATCGCTTCATGTCGTTTATTTTTTAAAGTGAAAAAAAGTTTGGTTTATTTTTTTGGTGAATGTTCAATTACCCCTTATTTGCGATTAGAAGAGGTTGAGCATTTACTTTTATATTAATTGCAATACTTAAAATGGTAAATAGTCCAATTAGTTTCTGTTTTTTTTCATTGTAAATTTCATTTAGTTTTTATGGTTGCCACCAACGTTTTGCAGCTATAAGAAGTTGGCGATTTTGAAGCACAAAACTGTCTGCCAGCACTGAACTTGATACGAAGCACAAAGCTTTATTTAACAACTGAACCGCCAATTTCTTATAGGTGCTGTTAGCACCAGTTTTTATTTCTGCATTTCTATTAATGTCCATTGTCCGTTTGGTTCTTTTTCCAAATAAACACTTACATTCAAGTCTTTTGTGTTTCCTAAAACTTTAATTTCAAGTTGTGCTTGTCCTTGTCCGTTTGAAATACTAACATTTCCTGTTGGCATCATTCCATACCCTTTAATTCCGCCAGTTTCAGTTATAATTTGTTCATTCTTTTCTATTTCACTTATAGCAACTTTATATGCGTCAGAGTTTTTCATAGCACTTCCTGCGAATAAAAATACAAACACGAAAAATGTAACGCCTACACCAATCAAAGCTAAAATCCGAGGTAGTTTTGTGGGTTTATTTGGATTTTTTACCACAACTGTTTTTGCAACTTTGTCGCCAAGTCTTTTCTTTTGGTCATTAGTTACCAAAACAATAAATTCAACAGGCCAAATAATTATAAATAAGTTTCGTAGAAAAAGTCGTCCAAATAAAGGGATTTCATTTTGGTTATTTTCGTCACGAACCATAATTCCCATAATCCATTTTCCTACACTAATTCCTTTCAAGCTGTCTTTTGCAAAATATAGAAGGAAGCCAGGTATCATAACAAACAACATTGTTGTCATCATTTTACTTGGATTATTTTCGTCCATAAAATTTGGTCCAAGTGCAATAAATACAATTGAAACCATTAAAAATGTCATTACGAAATGGTCAATAATGAATGCCGCAATTCGTCTTTTTCTGCTTGATTTTAGAAATGTCAATTCTGTCGTTTGTTCTGTCATTGTTGTCGTTTTTTAAAATTGGTGCTAACGTTTTGCAGCTATAAGAAGTTGGCGATTTCGAAGCACAAAACTGTCTGCTAGCACAAAACTTGATATGAAGAACAAAGCTTCATTTAACCACTGAACCGCCAATTTCTTATAGCTGCTGTTATAGGGCGTTTTTCTTGTCATTTCGTTGTTGTCAGGTTAATTTCTACTTGTCCCCCAAGTCCGCAAGCAAGCATATAAGCAAAATATTTTCCGTCTGCCAAGTCTGTAAGGTCGAATATCGGTGGGCAATCTGAATGTCCTATATTAGTTTTCTGAATTGGATTGTTTTGTCCCGATACAGTTAATGTTACAGTTGTTGCTGTCCCGCCACACGGCATAAATAAAAACCAATTTTCGTCTTTTGAACCACGAATAAAAGTCAACGGGTTGCATTCTCCTTTACCCGTTTCGCAACCTTCCCAATAGTCAAAATCCACATATGATATTCTTACTTTCTCAATTCCTTTTTTAGCGTCATAGTCAGGAAATATATAATAGTCGGTCGTTTTTGTGTTGCCTGTGTAAGTTGTCAAGTTGAGCAATGCTGTGTCTGGTGAATTTTCATATTCGTTGTAAAAGTAGTAGCCCACTTTAATTGTGTCATTTGTCAAAGTCCCTTTAACAACTTTAATTACTTTATACTCGGCAATGTAAATTTTGCTTCCTTGTCCTGGTGAAATCAGTTTTGCAATGACTTGTATTGTGTCATTGTTTGCTTGTCCATAGGTCAAGAAAGTATAAAGTGATAATATGATTGTCAACGTAAATTTCATTCGTTTCTATCGTCTTTTAAAATGCCCTATAACATTTGCATAAATATACACAATATTCCGTTTATACTCACCTTCTTTTAGCCATTCCTTTTTTTCAATAAAAAATAAACTCCTAGAAATCAGTGTGATAACCCCATAGTTCCACATCTTCAATAAACTTCCACCTTTTTCGGTAAACTTCCGGTTTATAGATCCAGATTATCCAGCGGGCTCTTTATGTTCTTCAGGTAGCGATCCGAAATATGAAGATAAACCTCAGTCGTCTTTATCGACTCATGCCCCAATAATTGCTGCACTACATTCAAACTAACGCCCTTTTCTACTAAATGAGTAGCAAAGCTATGCCGTAAAGTGTGTACCGTTGGCCTTGAATTAATCCTGGATGCTATTACGGCCCTTTTGAACACCTTTTGTATACTACTCCTGCTGTATTGCCCGCCGTCCTGCCCTTCAAACAACCAAAGACTGGGCTTGTATTGCTTGTAATAGTCTCTTAAATATACTAATACGCGCTCAGAAAGTAAAGTGTAACGGTCTTTTTTCCCTTTTCCTCCTTTAACGAATAATGTCTTCCGTTCTTTGTCTATATCCTGAATTTGTATGTTGACCAACTCCCCAATCCGTAGGCCTGCCGAATATATGAGCATCAATATGCATTTATGTTTTAAATTGCCAACCGCCATCAGCAATCGCTTGACTTCTTCCTCACTGAGTACATTCGGAAGTTTCTTCGGCTTCTTCGGACGGGGAATTTCGATATATGTCTTTTCTCTTTTCAGTATTTGCTCTAGATAAAATTTAAGGGCATTAATGATCTGGTTTTGCGTAGACTCTGATATCCGCTTCTTCCGAATTAGGTTCAACAAATGTTTTTTAATATGTTCATCATTAATCTCCTCTGGTTCCAACTTCGGATACGCTCTAAAAAACACTGCCAAATGGCTCTTATACGATTTTACCGTGGAGTAGCTATACCGCTTCAACATCAATTTCTCCTCCAATGCTACCAGCGCTCGCTTATGCTTCACCCACAGCTCCCGCCCTTGAACTTTCTTCTTTTGAACAGGCGTTTTTGTTGATACCCCTTCATGATAAGCAGGTATTTGGTCATCCATTATGAAAGAAAGCTTCAACGCACTGCCAAACAGGCTCTTCAGGCGCCCGATGCTATCGTGTACGTAAGGTATTCGCCAACAAACCTGTTCTCGGTCCCAATGCCGCCCCGGAATGGTTTTGATCTTTTCGATCCAATCTTTGCGATGTTTGGGCACGAATACTTTGAGCCAGTAGGCAGAGGCTCCTTTTTCTACGTTTAAATATTCGGCTGCCTCTTCTTGCTTCGATGCCGTTTCGGGAGTCTTAATCGCTATTTCGCAGGGCAAGGCGAGCAGTTGCCGATAACTTTCCCGGCTGTACGGTAAATGCCAGCATTTCCAATTGGGATCCCAGCGG
Source organism: uncultured Saprospiraceae bacterium (assembly GCA_964537285.1). Classification (GTDB taxonomy): domain Bacteria; phylum Bacteroidota; class Bacteroidia; order Chitinophagales; family Saprospiraceae; genus CAZHZT01. Next base: position 3,676 of record CAZHZT010000067.1, read on the forward strand.
GCACCAGCCATTTTTCGGATTTGCTGAACAATCAATGCATCGTATTCAAAATCAACGCGTATGCGTTTTTCTGCCTCCCATTCAATAAGGGAGAGGGTGAGGTTTGTTTTCATTGGATTTTAGTTGATGATTAAATAGTTTCTTGTTGAAATAGTCAGTAGGCATTAGCCCGTGGCCGGTAGGAAGCCCATAACACAAAAGCAATAGCATGTGGTGTGCTTCCGCTACGCGGAAGTTGATCTTTATATCTCTTATAACCCCGGGAGAACCCGGGGCTACGATCAGGCAGGCCTAGCGGCCAGCTTTAAGGGCTTCCTAAATTAACTTCGGCCAAATGAAATCATCCAGAGCCTATTATTTGACTGTTTCTAAATACTTTTAAAATGTGGTTAACTGGGGAGTGGTTCATGTAGGGGCATCGTATTGCAACGATTTCTGCAACTGAGCTTTAATTTTTTATTTTTTTTCCCGATTAAGGGAAAGGACCACCTGATTCTGACAAATACCACCAATCATTGAAATAACAATCAGTAGTAATCCAGCGATCCCAGAGCCCCTAACCTCCTATCGGCCACCGGCTACGGGCCACCGCCTACCGCCTACCACCCACCAGCCATTTCAACAAAAAACTGTTTAAGCCTCAACAATATCCTCAATAACCAATGCAAAAAATCCATTCCCCCCATCCCTAACCAGTTCTTTCCACCGCTTCTACTCTCGCCGCACGATTTGCTGCAGGCAAGGACGCCAAAAGCCCAATGATCAATACGTTAATTATTACCAATACAAAATCAGGGGCTCTCAAACTAATCGGATAAGCATTGATGATGAAACCGGTAGGAATGGGCACCAGGCCGTAGAATTTCTGAATCGAATAAATGCCCATCGACCAGGCAAAACCGAGCACCAAGCCAATCGTGCAAAGCAATAAACCTTCCAGAAGGAAGATATTGCGGACCATGCCCGAAGTAGCACCCATGGATTTTAAAATGGCGATGTCCTTGCGCTTGTCAAGCACGATCATCCATAGGGAACCGATCATGTTGAAGGCAACGAGCACCATCATAAAGCTGAGGATGGCGAAGCCCATCCATTTTTCTACTTTCATCAGTTTTAGAAAGGCTTCATCTTGCTCATAGCGGTCCTTCACCAGGAAGTCCGGACCCAGGATGGACTTAATTTCTTTTTTTACAGTGTTTACATCTACGCCTGCTTTTACACTAATCTCCAGGGAGCTGACTTCTTTATCGTATCCCAATAGTTCCCGTGCAAATTTAATATCGGTGAGTATGTAGCGTTGGTCAAATTCTTGTTGAATGAAAAAGGTGCCGATGGGTTGTATCAGCATGGAGCGGTAGGGCTTGCCTAGAGGACCAACATTTTTGCGCTTCAGCGTATACACCCGCAATGCCGAGAATTGATCGCGTACATTGACGGAGAGCTTGTTGCGTACGCCTGAACCTAGCACGGCAGTATAGCGATTACCGAGCTTTAAGCGGTATTTTCCTTCTACAACAGTCGAGTCTACGCCTACAACTTCCTTAAATAGGCTGTCTACGCCCTTGATCATGCCAAAATCCTGAACGTTTTTGTATTCAAAAAAGGAAATCTCTTCAAGGGTTTGCGAGATGTGCCCAATGCCTTCAATTTCGTGAAGCTGTATCATTTGCTCGTCTTCAGGTACAAAGGTCTTCCCTTTAACAGGGGTTACCTTTATCGGCGGATTGAAGGCTCCGAAGAGGCCGGTAAGCAGGTCTTCAAAGCCGTTAAAAACGGAGAGGATCAGGATGAGCATGCCGGCACCTACAGCAATACCAAAAACGGCCACGCCAGAGATGATGTTGATGGCATTGGTCGATTTACGGGCAAAGAGGTAGCGCCGGGCTATTTTAAGCGATAAATTCATGCACGAATTTAGTCTTTTTTCAGGGCTTTATACAAAACTTTGTGAATTCTGGGTCGATAGTTGTCTCTGCCCCACCTGTAATTGTTCATACTGGGGAAGGTTCTATTGGTCAGACACACGTAGATGAGCTGATGCTCGGGGTCGGCCCAGGTGCAGGTGCCGGTAAAGCCAAGGTGGCCAAAAGTGCGGTCAGAACACTTGGAAGTCACATTTTGAGCTTCTCTGGGATTGGTTTGCTTCATGTCAAAACCAATGCCGCGACGTGTATCTTTGTTGTGCCGGGTGGTGAATAGCTTGACGGTTTCTGCACTGAGGTAACGCTGGCCTCCATAATGCCCGCCATTCATGAGCATTTGCATGATGGCGGCAAGATCGGCGGCGCTGCTGAAAAGGCCTGCATGGCCGCTTACCCCACCGAGCATAGCCGCGCCCATATCGTGCACGTAGCCCTTGACAGCTTGTTTGCGGAAGTACTTATCATCCTCAGAAGGGGGAACTTTTTTCAAAAGATCTTTCTCCCAGGGGTTGTAAGTGATGCTGCTTAGGCCCATGGGTTTGTAAAAGGTTTCTTCTACGTATTGGTTCAGCGGCTTGCCGCTCACTTCCCTCACGAGGTCAGCTAAAAGGTAAAAGCCTAGGTCGCTGTATTTGTAATCGGTATTTCGGCCGAGCGGGGATTTCGTGATCTTTTGCCAGATGGAATCCACATAATCGGTACGTAAAAACAGTGAACTCGTGACGGGAACACCAAATTTATCGGAAGATTTATTTTTGTAAAAAGCGGGATCCGGCGATATATTGCTCCCTCCGCCCTTTAGCGTTTCTTGATAAAACGGTATCCAGTCGCGCAGGCCGGCACGATGGGCCATGATGTCATAAATTCGCAGTTTTTCTTTGTTCGAGGATTTCAATCGGGGTAAATATTTTCCAATGGGCTCATGAATGTCGATGAGGCCGTCATCATGAAGTTTCATGACGGAAATGGTGGTAGCGGCAATTTTAGTGATGGATGCCAGGTCGTAAATGTCATCTTTTTTTACCGCCTGCCTTTTGCTGTAAGTATGATGGCCGTAAACTTTTTCGAATACAATTTTTCCTTCTTTAACCGCCAGCACGACGGCTCCCGGAGTCGATTTATCCTCAATGGCTTTTTGCATTAAGGAATCAATGTATTTAAAAGAATCTGTGACCATGCCCACACTTTCGGGAAGGTCGTAGCCGAGTCGGTACAGTGCGGGGCGCTCAAGGCCGGCATCCACCGGGCTTTTTTCAGAGGCGGTAATCGGTAATTTTCCTCTAATGGCATTCACGCCGTTCAAGGCCTGAGCCATAAGGTCCTGGCTGTGTTCACTGTCATCATATCCGACAATAGCGGTGCCGACATTGTCGAAATATTTTAGAGCATAAGGATTGCCGAAGAGGATCAGAATGACGTTTGTGCGTTCGCTCAGCTCATTGATGAAGGCCTGGGCTCCGGTACTGATACCGTATTTGCGCGAAGCGTACTCGCTCATATCGTGGACGCTTACGATAACGGTTTTCTTTTTTTCTAAAAGGTCGATGAGTCCTTTTTTCTTAGGTTCCGAAATATCCCTGCCGGTTTGAAGTTGAGGGTGGGCAACAAATTTTTGTAAGGTTTCCTGAAAAACAGTTGGTTTGCCTGTACCGATGCTGATGCTGACAATATCTTCCGATTGATTGGGCGACAGAGGAACCAATTGCTCGTCGTCTCTTACCAATGTAATGGCTTCCTGGATTAGTTTTCGCTTCAGTGCCAGGGAGTAAAGATTGTTTAAGTCTTCATTAAGGTTCTTTTTCTCTACCACAGGCGTTTGGGTTAATCCCAGGCGATATTTATAACGCAGGACTTTTTGTACGCTTTCGCGGATTTGACTCACATCGATTTTACCGTCATTGACATATTTTTTAATGGCCCCTAAAGCCGATTTTATGTTTGTAGGAAGCAGGATAATGTCATTGCCTGCGGCAAGAGCTTTAGCGGCTGCTTCGCCAGAGCCGTGGTATTTGATCACTCCCTGCATTTCCATGGCATCCGTAAAAATAAGGCCCTCAAAGCCGAGCTCTTTTTTGAGGAGTTCGTCGACGGTTGGGGGTGAAAGGGTTGTAGGTAAATTAGGCGTACTATCAATAGAAGGAACGCTCAAATGAGCGATCATCATGCTTTGAAGGCCGTTTTGAGCGAGTTTGCGAAAAGGGTAAAGCTCAATGCTGTCCAATCGCTTTTTGGAGTGCCGGATAATCGGGAGGTCATGGTGAGAATCTACATTGGTGTCACCATGACCAGGGAAGTGTTTGGCGCAAGCCATGACGCTACCATCCTGAAGGCCTTTCATATATTGGAAGCCTTTAGAGGCGACGTTATAGCGATCCTCGCCAAAGGAGCGCATGTTGATCACTGGATTAGCGGCATTGTTATTTACATCCACTACCGGGGCGAAGTTAACGTTGATGCCCAGTCGGCGGCAATGGTGCGCAATTTCGAGCCCCATTTTATAAATGAGGTGTTCTTCCTGAATAGCGCCGAGCATAAGTTGTTTTGGGAAGCTCATTGTAGAGCTTTTCAGGCGCATGCCTAAGCCCCATTCGCCATCGATAGCAATAAATAAAGGCGTTTTAGCTACATTTTGATAGCGGTTCGTGAGCTCTGCCTGTTTTTCAGCGGTGCCCTGAAAAAACAGTAATCCCCCAACTTTATACTCCTTGATTAAGCGTTCCACTTCAGCCTCATGCTTGGCACCCAGGTCAGAATGCGCTCTGATCATGAATAATTGCCCCAGGCGTTCTTCCGGAGACATGGCATTATACACCGAATCTACCCATTGGGCTTCGGTAAGTTGTGTATTCTGGTTTTCTATGGCCATTTCGCGGTCTGGGAAGCTCCAGTTAAAAAAGAGGAGCGGTAATAGGGTTAGTAATCCAAGTTTCTTAATTTCCGTTCTTTTGTACATGTAGTTTTTAAGATTAAAATCTGTTCTGATCTGTTTTACTGATTCAAATCGACACCCCTTTTCTGGGCAATTTCCGGATCGATGCTCACTGCTTTTTTGAAAGCTTCATTGGCTTCGGTTTGTTGACCGGCATTGATGTGAGCGCTGCCTAAGTTCCACCAGGCATCCGCATTGTCGGGGGCCAGTTCAACCGCTTTTTTAAAATAAGAAATCGCTTTGGCCGTGTCGCCGGAAACGCCATGTGCTACGCCTAATAAACGTACGGTTTCATAGTCATTTGGTTGTTGTTCGAAGGCTAAATTTAAATAATTTAAGGCTTTGTTAAGTTCGCCCCGCTCTTCACCATAATACCTGCCGGCCTGCCTGTAGGTAACTGCCAGGTTTTTCAAAGCTTCCGGGTAATTGGCATCCAGCTTTAGTGCTTGCTGATAATACTGAATAGCCGTTTCGTACTCTTGCAAATAATTATGGGCATTTCCCAAAATCAGATAGGCATTCTTGTATGTAGGATGGATGCGAATAGCTTCTTTCAAATGAACAACGGCTTCGCGCAGCATGCTATTGCGTTGGTTCTCATCCTTAATTTTAGCAGCTTGAGTAGTGAGTTCCCCTCCTACTGAGTTTTGGAGCTTGGCACTGTTTTTTGATACGTTTACATCTGTAGTAAAAAGGGTGAAATTGTCTTTCCAAACGGCGTTTCTGATAACCGTCTTGCCTGCCAATAATAATCCAACGATACCGACAATGATGAGGCTTAATTGAAGAGAACGGAAACTTTTTATCTGCTCGTTTCGGGCAGCCAGGCGGTATAGCAAAATGGCGATTACTAGGCAGAACCCTAGCGAAGGCATGTATAAAAAGCGCTCCGACATATTGGTGCCGATCGGGAACACAAGATTCGAAACAATGGAAAAGGTTAGCAAATAAAAAAGGATGCCGAAAGCAATGTGATCCCTTTTTGGCAAGCGGATAAGCGCGTATACACCCATTACAATGTAAGCCAGGGCACTTAGCAATACCCAGGGGTTGCCAAAACTCATGATATCGATATGCCTTGGGTAATAATCATGGGTAAGCGGGTGTGGGAAAACCAGCAAAACGAGGTATTTGCCCCAGGTGTAAAGGATGGTCGCCAGCTTTTCGCCAAGGGCCAGTTCTACATATCGGTTATCAACTATTTTTAAAAAAGGGTTATTCATTAGTTCCATAGGGGTTCCGCCGAAATCCCAGCCGAGGATGAGTCCGCGAACACTTAAGAAAATAGCTGCTCCAATGATGTAGGGGAGGGTGTAGATAAGGATCTTGTCAGCAGAGGCACGAGTGAACACGTAAAAAGCTAAAGGAGTGACAGCCAGAAAAGTAATGGCATTTTCTTTAGAAAATAAGGCGATCAGAAAGACGATTCCTGCCAGGAAATGGTAGTATGTTTTTTGATAACGATAGCCGGTAAAGGAAAAATACAGGGCTAGAATACTCCCCAGGAAGGTCATGATCTCATCGCGCCCTTTGATATTTGCCACAGCTTCTGTGTGAATGGGGTGGGTAATGTACAGAAATGCTGTAACCAATGCTATGAAAGTAGCATAACCCGCTTGCTTATTGGTTTTCAACATCATTTGGAACAGCCAGTAGATCAGCAGGCCGGTAAGTCCGTAGAGCAGCGCATTGATAAGATGCCCAATGAAAGGGTTGTTACCAAATATTTCCCATTCCGCGGCGAACATCAGCAGGGTGAAAGGGCGATAACGCCCGCCGGACACCAGCTTGTCCTTGTTTTCGGTCTTAAAAAAGCCCCTGAATGTATCGTAGGCGAGGATGTCAGGAATGCCTGCGAAGCCTTTGGTAGTGAATTCGTTATCATAGATGACGATGGCGTCATCTTGTGTATATTCATGCCCAAGGGTATTGGCATATAACAGGAATCCTAGTGCAAAGAGAATAATTCCGTGCAGTACTTTATTTTTAAACCAATTGGGTTGGCCAGCCAAGGCGGCTTTTTTAGTCGACTTTTTGCGTTTTTTCGTCATGGAAGATAACGATTGCGTTTGATTTAACGGCTAAAATAGGGAATTTTAGTGTGGTGAGTAACTTATGAAGGCTTAATCTGTTCGCTTTGCCAATTTTCTATGGATTTGGTCAGACGACATACATCAAAACACACTTCCCCCTCCATTTTTCTCGTTATTTATTCCAATACTATCAAAATTCCACCGCACCTTTGCAGGTGGACCTTATATACATCAAACCAATAAGGGATGAGCAGGCGTCCATGCAAAATCTTCGATTTTGCATGGACGCTTGCTCATCCCTTATTAATCAATTTATACTACATGAACCTCTACAGCAGTATGCAACGATGGAGATGGGCGCTTAGCATTAGCGGGATTGTAATCGTACTGATTTCTTTTATATATACTCGTTATCTGGCGCTGCAACTCATGGAGGAAGAGAAGCGCAAAACAGAACTCTGGGTGATGGCTACCCAAAAAATTGCAACCAGCTCCGAAAATGAGGATTTGACGATCTATCATCAAATGCAAACTTACAATACAACGATCCCGGCTATTCTCGTAAATCAAGATGGCAACATTGAAGCAAGTAAAAATATTAATAATACAGACCCGAAAAACCTGGAGCGAATCCTGGAAAAAATTAAGCGAAATGGCCCGGCGCCTTTAGAAGTAGATGACCGGTATTTTAAGATAAAAGTCTACTATCAGCAATCTACTTTGCTGACTCTGCTCTCCTTTTTCCCTTTTATTCAGATTGGCCTGATTGCTACCTTTGTCGCCATAGGGTATTATGCCGTGAACGCTACGCGCCGTGCCGAGGAAAACCGTGTATGGGTTGGAATGGCTAAAGAGACGGCTCATCAATTGGGTACACCCATCTCTGCATTAATTGCCTGGATCGAGCATCTGCGTTTTTCCAAAGAAGATGATGAAGAAACCATGGAAGTGCTCGAAGAACTCCAAAAAGATGTCAATCGCCTGGAATTGATCGCCCATCGCTTCTCAAAGATCGGCTCTGCTCCCAGCCTGGAACCTATTGATATCTATTTTGAGCTGGAAAAATGCCGCTCCTACATGCAACCGCGCTCCCCAAGGAAAGTGAAATATGATTTTCCAGCGGGCGAACTGCCCGTTTGGAGGGTTAATATCAACCCTCCATTGTTCGATTGGGTCGTCGAAAACCTCATCCGGAATTCACTTGATGCTATGGGAGGTAAAGGCCTTATCAGTGCTAAAGTTTACGAAGAAAGGGACTTTATTTGCATCGATCTGTCTGATACCGGAAAAGGAATACCAAGCTCTAAATTTAAAACGATTTTCAGACCAGGTTTTACCACTAAGAAAAGAGGGTGGGGACTTGGCCTCTCATTGGCCAAGCGAATCATTGAGTCGTACCACAATGGCAAGATTTTTGTAAAAAATTCAGAGATTAACAAAGGAACGACTTTTACCATTAAGTTACCGAAACCCTCGAATATATGATACGAACTTTACCCGTTGAGAAGATGGCTCTTCTTTGCTTGCTTTGCTGTGTCTTTACTTTCCCTGTTTTTGCTGATTCTTCACTCCATAACTTTCCATTTGATGAAAATCCTTCTTTTATAATAAAAAGTGCCTTTAAGGTTCCCGATAGCTTGATTATAGAAGTTGTTGATGCAGAAGATAAACTCCCTATTCCTGGCGTGGCCATACTTAATAATCAGCAAGCTCTTGTTGCCTACACGGATGTAGATGGTTTAGCCCAGGTTGATGCGCTCAAAGCGGAGCAGGTGTTTTTCCTTCAGTTTTTTGGTTATGCTACAAGGAAAATCACACTTCGAGCTGATCAGGATGAAAAGGTGTTTCGTGTGATGATGCATCCCCTTAAAACCCAATTGGATAGCATCGTTATCGTTGGTCGTCGAAACCTTTCCTCTGATGAGCAAGCTTTTGAATTAAATCATGTTTCCTATAAAGAAATCTCATTGGCTCAACCGCCCACACCACTGGAGGCGCTGGAGCTGAATGGCGAACTTTATGTTCAACGTAGTCAGATGGGCGGCGGCAGCCCTATTGTTCGGGGCTTTGAAGCAAATAAGCTATTGTTGGTGGTGGATGGTGTCAGAATGAATAATGCAATTTACAGGAATGGTCACCTTCACAACGCAATTACTGTCGATGAAGCCATTCTTGAGCAGGTTGAAGTCATTCACGGACCAGGGTCGATCATTTATGGTAGTGATGCGCTTGGCGGAGTAATACATTTCCGGACGAGAGAGTTGAAATTGCCGGGTAAAAGAGGCGAGGGGGAGTTTCACTTCAAGCCGGCTGCTTCTCTACGCTACGCATCGGCTAATGGAGAAAAAACGATTCACTGGAACTTCGAATATGGCAACAAGCACTGGGCCGCATTGTCGAGCTTTACTTTCTCTGATTTCGGTCACTTAAGGAGCGGCGCCAATCGGCCGGATGCTTATCCGGACTTTGGCAAACGCCTGTTTTATGCTACACGCCAGGGGCGCGAAGATGTAATGCTTAGAAACGATAATGAAAACCTTCAAATTGGAACAGCCTACCGCCAGTGGGACTTTCTTCAAAAATGGCTCCTTCAGATTTCAAAAGATATTCAGGTTACTTTTAATGTACAAATGTCTACAAGCAGTGATGTGCCTCGCTATGATCAACTGGCAGCCTTTCGAAGCGATGATACATTGAAATTTGCCGAATGGTATTATGGACCACAGTTTCGGTTTCTAAGTTCTATGCGCCTTGAACATACCCAGGAGTCGAGCCTGTATGATAAACTCACTTTGATAACCGCTTACCAGAATATAAGGGAAGACCGGATTAGCCGGCGGTTTGGCAATCCTTTGCGTATTTTTAATGGTGAAAATGTCGATGTATATTCTGCTACCCTCGATTTTGAGAAAAGAGTTGGGGAGGGGAAAAAGCATCTGCTACAGTATGGGCTGGAAGGAAATTACAATTCGGTCTCTTCGGTGGCATATAACCGCAACATTAGCAGTGGGGAGCTTTCTTCCTCGGAGCCTACCCGTTATCCGAGCGGGGGGAGTAGCATGAGCTTTGGCGGAGCTTATTTGTTTTATCAGTATAAAGTTCCTGAAGCAGGCCTGCGCTTTCATGCAGGAGTACGTTTTACCCAAACCTATCTAAATGCTGCTTTCGACATTACAGACCCCATCGAATGGCCGGAAAGTTATTACGACGGAGTTAATAGCTACAATTCAGCTTTTACATGGGCCTTGGGAGGAAACTGGCGGGCGCCGGAAAAAGGCTGGGGTGTTCGTGCATTGATCGCCACAGCTTTTAGGGCTGCTAATATTGACGACTTTGGCAAAGTTCGGCCTAATTCGGGCAATGTCCTTGTTCCCAATGCTGATCTTGTGCCGGAGGAAGCCTTAACGGCAGAAATCACCTTGTCTAAAAGAATAAAATTGCCGGGCATATCCGAGGATCGGGTAGTCTCACTAAACGGAACGTTTTTTTATACATGGCTCACAGATGCTGTACTAAGAAAAAATGGATCTTTATTGGGGGATACCCTGCTTAGAATGGGGGGAGAATTGCTGCGGATTCAGAAAAATGTAAATGCCGGCAAAGCATTTATCTGGGGCTGGTCGGCTAATGCTGATGCCCAGCTATTGCCTTTTTTCGCATTGGAAGGCCGCTTGAGTTATACCAAAGGACGTGAACGCACGGATGAGCTGCTATTGCCTTTGGCTCACATTCCACCCTTGTACGGGCAGTTTGGCCTTCGGCTCAGTAATGAACGCTTAACTGCAAGGGCTTTTTTCCTTTTCAACAGCGCCAAACCCCTGAGTGAATATGCTTTGAATAGTTCTGATAATGAAGAAGAAGCAACTCCCGACGGAACGCCTGCCTGGCAAACAATCAATTTTCAATTTTCCTACGCCCTGCAATCTCAATGGAGAATTAATCTGGCCCTTGAAAATATTACTGACTTGCATTACAGGCCATTTTCCTCCGGAGTAAGTGCCCCGGGAAGGAATTTGAAAGTGAGTTTGGTATATGGCCTATTCTAATTTATTCCTTGAAATTAAGGAATTCCTACAAGGATGATTACCTTTGCGATATAATTTTTTATTGGAGTCGAAAGTTGATGGTTCCAAATAAAATTAGGAGATGCATAAAGCTTAAGGATTTAACCTGTTTTTTTGACTCAATAATGTGCTACTTCCCTATTTTATTTGGAGATCATTGGATTTGATTTTTCTTGTTTTTTCTCATTAACCTAAGTTGGAAACTGTGGTGTTATTGTCCTCGATGAGCTAACTTTTAATGAAATTTTCTACATGGTTCTTCGTTGTCTATGGTCGGGAAAAACCATGTAGAAAATCCTAATAAAAGTTAATCCACCGAAAGCAATGATCTCATCGTTTGTAACTTGAATTATTAAATAGATTCAGCCTCTTAAAAATTTATCCCTATGAAAGAATTAGGAATTAAGAACCAAGCAGCCGACATTTCTCAATTGGGCTTTCATGGCTTGGACAATGTCTATTGGAATTTAACGCCCGAAGAATTAGTTGAACACACCGTAAAACGCGGCCAAGGTACTTTGTCTGACAAAGGAGCGGTAAGTGTTTTAACCGGAAAATTTACCGGCCGTTCTCCTAAGGATCGTTTCATCGTTAAAGATGCTATTACAGAAAATAGCGTTGATTGGAATGATATCAACATGCCTTTTGATGGTGAAAAATTTGATCAGCTTGCTGAAAAAATCGTAAATTATTTCGAAAATAAAGATATCTACGTTCGGGATGTTTACGCTTGTGCGGATGAAAATTACCGCCTGAACATCCGTCTTTACTCGGAATATCCCTGGAGTAGCCACTTTGCTAATAATATGTTCCGCAGGCCTTCTCTGGAAGAACTGAAAACTTTCAGCCCGGAATGGACTATCATCAATGCACCTGAGTTTCTGGCAGATCCAGCTATTGATGGTACGCGCCAGCAGAATTTCGCAATCGTGAATTTCACTCTAAAAAGAATCATCATTGGAGGTACTGGATATACCGGCGAAATCAAGAAAGGTATTTTCTCTGTATTGAACTTTTTATTACCTCATAATCGCAATGTGCTTTCTATGCATTGTTCTGCTAATGTAGGTAAGGATGGAGATACGGCTATCTTCTTTGGTTTGTCCGGTACAGGTAAAACAACGCTTTCAGCAGACCCGAATCGCCCGCTAATTGGTGACGATGAGCACGGATGGTCAGATGAAGGCGTTTTTAATTTTGAAGGGGGCTGCTATGCAAAATGCATCGACCTCTCTGAAGAGAAAGAGCCGGAGATCTATCACGCTATTAAGCATGGAGCCATCCTTGAAAACATCATTTACTTCCCAGATACCCGCACACCAGATTACTCTCGCTCGGATATCACTGAAAACACTCGTGTTTCTTATCCTTTGAGCAATGTAGACAATATCGTTCCTTCATCTAAAGCCGGGCATCCAAAGAACATCTTCTTCCTTACAGCTGATGCTTTTGGAGTATTGCCTCCTATTTCAAAATTGACGCCTGGCCAGGCAATGTACCACTTCATCTCCGGCTACACCGCTAAAGTAGCAGGTACTGAAGAAGGAGTGACCGAGCCACAGGCTACTTTCTCTGCTTGTTTTGGAGCACCTTTCATGCCTCTGCATCCTACAAAATACGCAGAAATGCTAGGTAAAAAGATGCAAGACCACGAGGTTAACATCTGGTTAGTCAATACTGGCTGGACCGGTGGGGAGTATGGCGTTGGAAACCGCATTAAACTTCGTTATACGCGTGCTATGATCAGTGCTGCACTTCAAGGTGAACTGAATGAGGTAGAATACCGGGGGCATACCGTGTTTGGCCTGAATATGCCAACTTCTTGCCCAAATGTTCCTGATGAATTGCTGAGCCCACGTAATACCTGGGAAAACAAAGAGGCTTACGATGCCAAAGCTAATGAACTTGCTAACAAGTTCGTGCAAAACTTCAAAAAGTTTGAGGATCAGGCTAGCGAGGAAATCCTTGCGGCTGCTCCAAGGACGACGACTATAGCATAAACACCTCCGAGGCTGTCTCATAAGTAGGCTCGTTGCGCATGGCAGGAAATTTTCTTTTTTGAGAGGCGTTCTTTTTTGGCTCTAGATGATTTCATTTGGTCGAAGTTAATTTAGAAAGCCCTAAAAACAGGCCGTTAGCCTGCCTGATCGTAGCCCTGGGAGCACCCAGGGCTACGATCAGACAGGCCTAACGGCCTGCTTTAAAGACCTCCCAAATTAATTTCGACCAAATAAAATCATCCAGAACCTCTTTTTTTAAATTTTTACTAAAAATTTAAAAAAGAACACCTCTCAATAGAAAATACTCCTCCCGAGCCAAATGAATTACTTGTAAGACAGCCTTAAGTTTGACGGTTACTTAACCAAAAATTAAAAAACTAACGTTCTTTGACAAATTGTGTGGAACTTCAAAATGATAACCCTTAAATGCCCTTGTGGCTGAAGGGGTTATCATTTTGAAGTTCCATTTTCCACAATTTATGTCAAAGAACTAAAATTAAAGGCGCTTTTTTACCGTTAAAAAGCGTCTTTATTAATAGATATCCAATTCTACGACATCTTAAACTAGTTCCTTTGTGATGGCTTGCTGTACTGTTCGAAAATATTGCCTGTTCCTTCTCTGCTTTGGGTTCGTATTCTCCACTGGATACAGCCAATTACCTGTTTCTGTAGCCAAGCAATCATTTGGATTTAAATTACTGGGAGATGCCGTAAATACTTCTTACCCTGAAACGCACCCTCTTCTCTCTGGTGATGGAAATACTCTTTTCTTTTCCCGAAGCAATCACCCCGTGAATTTTGGTAAAGAAGACCGTGCGGACATCTGGGTTGCTTCAAAAGGTAAAAACGGAGAGTGGGAGCGTGCGATTAACCTGGGCCGCCCTGTGAATAACAGCATGATCAATTATCCTGTCGGGGTAACCAACAATGGTCAGCGCCTTTTCTTCGTTAGCCAAGCCCCTTTAAACAACCCTCAAGTCTTTGTTTCTGATCTAAATGGCCGGATCTGGACACGACCGCTTCAACTACAAATCGAAGGGATTGAAGATTTTTTAAAGGTAAGCCATTTGAACATTAGCCGGGATGGCAACTTTGGCCTGTTAACAGGAATGCAGTATGGCGAGGAGTCTTATGATGTTTTCGTGATCAAAAGAATAAAAGAACATTTATGGAGTCGACCTGAACGTCTTCCTGCCCCAATTAACTCATCCGGAAACGAATTAAAAGCATTTTTAGGTACCGACAATAGAACGGTTTATTTCTTACGTGAAATAGAAGGACCGGGGAATAAGAATCTTTTCATGTCTAAACGTTTGAAGGAGGGCTGGAAAGAATGGAGCGCTGAAATGGAATGGCCGAATACGCACCTTGTCGACTCCTGGGGGAACATCACTACTTCTCCTGATCGACCTGCCTTACTGTTTGAAAAGGGAAATGGTGAACAAGATAAGGACATTGCTATTGGGGCTTTACCTAGCGGTTGGGAGGAATTTAGCACGGCTCTTTGCGCTGGAAAAATCCTGAATGCTCAGACTCAGGAGGCTTTAAATGCTCAGGTTCGGTTGATGAATACAGGGAAAGATACTGCTGTTTTTACTCAGAAATACAGTGATAACTTTCAAATCAGCATTCCTCTGAACAATAAATATTATTTACTGGCTGAAAGAGAGGGCTTCCTTATGTTGCCTCCTGCCGGAATTATCCCTGCAGGCAAAATTGCCGAACCCATCGATCAGGATTTGGCTTTTAGTGACCGAACAGCAATAAAAGGAGCAAACCTTACTTCTGATGTTGATTTTCTATGGATGATTGGAGCCTTGAGAGAAATGGAAACAGAAATCTATGCCCTGGAAAGACAAAAAGTAGACTCACTGGTAAGCCCTGTCCTTCCGGTAATTGAATTTGAACCGATCAGGAAAGAAGGGGAAGGTTTTAATCGGGAAAAACAACAAGAACAAAATTTGAAACTTTTCTTTGGTGATTACCTGAAACAGCAAGCAGATATCGCACCTGATCGCTATCCACAAGGCATTGAGCAGGTTTTTGAAGCCATTGATAAGCAAGTTAAACAATCATTGAGGCTTCAGGCTCAAACAGAACTTAAGAAAACGGTTGCAGAGGATATTTCTGATAAAATCTGGCTCAAGACTATTGAAAAGCTGCCCTCAGATGTAGTCAATGCTTTCTATCCGGAAAAATGGGAAGCTTTGATCAAAATGCTCAGAACGGATTTTGAGGCATTTATCAACAGCTATGAATCCGAAAAATCATCAATTACGCTACCTGATTTTCTTGAAGGAGACAGCTCTGGCATTGCCTTGTGGGATTCTTTGGTGGATTTGAGAAAGCCCAGAATTCAAAAAGGTGTAGTATGGACTCTTGAGCCGGAAATCAAGAATGAGCTCACTTTTTTTCTGCAAAGAAAATGGAGAGAACGCGTCGCTCAGTCTGTTAGAAGTGATTTTGGCCTGGTGCTTCGAAATAAAACCTGGAACAGAGACTCCTTAGTTGCGCTCTGGGGAAGCTTTCCTGCTGTTTCGGATAATTTTGAGAAAAGTGGCTTCTATAAAGGGCTTGATCTGAAACTCCTTCCTTTGGAATTAAATGTGACAATTCCTGTCGAAGGAGTCGATTTTGAGTCTAATAGTAATAGATTTACTTATAATGCAGAGAGTGGATTAAAATATATTCTTTACTTCATGGAGGCAAATCCTGGATTAAAAGTAGAAGTAGGTGTACATAGCAATTGCCTGACAGGCGATATTTACGCTGCTATGTTAACTGAACTAAGAGCCCAGGAAGTATGCCTGTTCCTGGAAGGAGCCGGGATTTCAAGTGACCGGTTCATTGCAAAAGGTTATGGGACAACCCAACCGCTTTACGACGGTGATAAACCTGAAGATCACAGGCAAAATCAACGGGTCGAATTGAAGGTGATTTCCTATTAATCACCAATGGAGAGCTTCATTAGGGCAGGTGCGCAGAGCAGACTTGCCCTAATAAAGTATTTATTTTTCGGTCTCTTCGTATTTCCCTCCCAAGATCAAGTTGCAAGCAAAATATTCCAATAGCTTGATCACTTCTTCAAAATTACCTTCTTGTACTTTAATATCTGTGAGACGGGGAAGATGCTGAGCAAAATAAATGTGATTATTGGCCATCTCTAATAAATTACTTGCCAGCGTTCTGGGGTAGGGGAAATTGGGGTTTAGCTCGGAAATGATCGCTGCAATCTTTTCGGCCAGCGCTTTATAATTCAGAAAGAAGCCTTCCTTATTTTCGTCATCTACTTGCTTGGTATGATAAGCTTTTGAGCCTTCAGAAATGACGATTCGCTGCAAAACGCTTTCGTTAACGTAGTCAATTGCAGGGTTTTCCTTAGAGGCGTTGACAATGGTAGAAATGGCTATTTTTAATTTCCGGAGAGGATCTTCAATATTCATTAACCCAAAATCAATTTGGTAACTTACCCACTCCCAATACCAGGATACCAGGTAAATTAAAAGAAGATGCTTGTTTTCGAAGTATCGATATATAGATGCTTCAGTAGAACCCATGCGTTCAGCCAGCTTTTTGAAGGTAAAGCTTTCGAAGCCTATTTCGTCAAAAAGCAAAATACTGTATTTTATCAGGTTGCGCCCAAGCTTAGTATCTTGCGGGTCGCGAAGATAGAGCTTACTGTTAAGTTTCATTGAAATCCCTACAGCCATGACTAGTGTGCTATTGATTCTTATTTGCTTATACTTATTATTATAAGTAAAACTACAATGAAATTTTGGTTCTTTGACAAATACTGTAGAAAAATGGTTCTAGATGGTTTCATTTGGTAAAACCATTACCAAATGAAACCATCTAGAACCAAATAAGGATGAATTTGTGAACTACTTAACATTCTATCGCAAAATAATTATAAGAAAGTATGAAATCAGGCTTGAAAAATAATGAAAGAGTGGAAAAAATATTCTTATCTAATCAATCATCAGATGTTATTGTGATCGGAGGAGGGCTGGCGGGGCTAAGCTGTGCTTTAATCCTGGCTAAAGCGGGTGTTGAAGTGGTACTGGTTGAGAAGAGGAACTATCCTTCTCATAAGGTCTGTGGTGAATATATATCCAACGAAGTATTGCCTCTTTTAAATTTCCTTGGTATTGACCCTTTTGCTTTAGGGGCTAAAGCGATCAAACGCTTCGAGTTTTCGGCTACTTCTGGTCGAAAAGTGACAGCTGATCTGCCATTGGGAGGTTTTGGGGTGAGCAGGTATACACTTGATGAGGCTTTGTATAAGGAGGCTCAAAGGAATGGCGTGAAATTTCAGCTAAGAGAAGTGGTTGAAGAAGTGAGCTATAACAATGGTTCCTTCGAGCTTAAAATGCAAAACGGAACGCGCTTGAAAGCCAAAGTCGTTATCGGAGCTTTTGGAAAACGTTCTTCCCTTGACCGAAAGCTAAAGCGTCCATTTTTTGCTCGTTCTTCCAGGTATATGGCTGTAAAAATGCATTATAAAGGGGACTTTGAAGAAGACCTGGTAGCACTACATAATTTTCCCGGCGGTTATTGCGGCGTTTCTATGGTAGAAAATGAAAAGATAAATGTTTGTTATTTAACAACACAGTCATATTTTAAAAAATCGGGAAGCTTGAGGGCTTTAGAAGAAACTTTCCTGCACAAAAACCCCTTCTTAAAACTAATTTTAAAAAGTTCAAGTCCGGTTTGGGAGCGCCCCTTGACGATCAGCCAAATTTGGTTCCAGCCTAAGACCATCGTGTTCGATCATATTCTGATGACAGGTGATTCGGCAGGACTCATCTACCCTCTTTGTGGCAATGGTATGGCTATGGCTATTCATTCAGGGAAGTTGGCTGCTGAGTTGGTAGAAGCATTTTTGAGTGGAGAGCTCGAACGTGCTGAAATGGAACAATTGTACGCAAAGATCTGGAAAAAGAAGTTTTCAAAACGCCTTGCTGCCGGTCGCCTTTTTCAACCTTTTCTGGGAAATGATTGGGCTTCTAATGCGGCTGTTGATATTTTGCGGCTTCATCAAGGGTTTTTAAAAACATTAATTAAAAATACACATGGCCAAATTATTCCCGTCGATAAGATCCTTTAGAACACGATCAAATGAAGAGGAAATGATGGATGATCTCGAAATGGGAGGAACACTCATCAAACAAACACTTGATCAATTGGAACAAATTAATTACTGGCTTGGTGGGCTAACAGTGAGCAAGAGAAGCTTGAAAGAAATGCTCCTCCGTCTTGACCTGAAAGACAAGAACAAAAGCCTGCGTATCGCTGATCTGGGCTGTGGCGGAGGGGATAGTCTGCGTGTAATGGCTAATTGGGCCAGAAAGGCAGGAGTGAAAGCTGAATTTATTGGTATTGATGCTAATCCGAATATTATTGAATACGCCATTGAGAAAAGCAGTGCCTATCCGGAACTGAGTTTTATCTCCCTTGACGTGCTCTCACCAAAACTTGATGAGTATGAATTTGATATTGTAATATGCAGCTTGTTTCTGCATCACTTTGACGATGAGGTGATTATTGAACTGCTCAGGCGAATTAAAAAAAACACTAATTACGGCCTGATCATTAATGACTTGCATCGCCATTGGCTTGCTTTTTATGCCTTTGCCTGTGTGACCTGGCTGGCCGGAGCAAGTAAGATGATAAGATACGATGGCATGCTATCCGTTCAAAAAGGATTTAGAAAATCGGAATTATTATACTTGCTGGAATCCGGAGGCTTTAGAAATAAGTCCGTACATTGGCGTTGGGCATTTCGTTTCCAGTGTTTATGTGAAGTTAAATAGATGGCCCAAAATGTAAAAATTTATGTATCCAAAAATTCTGTCCACAGCTACGGCACTTCCTGAGTATACCAGAACAACGGAGGAAATTATTCCTTTCATGAATGAATGGCTAAAGGATCAGCCGGAGCGTTTTCGCCAAAAGGTGTTGCGTATTTTTAAATATGCGCAGGTTGATCGGCGCTATTCCATTTTAAGTGAAAAAGAAGTCTTCGAGGAAACGTCTTTTGAAGAAAAGAACGACTTTTTTATAAAAAAATCCATTGAATTATCGGAAGAGGCGCTTGAAAAAGCGCTAGCAAGAGCAGAACTCAAAGCACAAGATGTCGATATTATCATTACTGTGTGTTGCACTGGTTTCATGATTCCCTCGCTTGATGCTTATTTGATCAATAAGTTCAGGATGAAGCAGGATATCATCCGATTGCCGGTAACGGAAATGGGCTGCGCTGCTGGCATCTCAGCGCTTATTTATGCTTTTAATTTTCTGAAAGCAATGCCCGGAAAAACTGCGGCGATCATAGCCGTGGAGTCACCAATGAGTACTTTCCAGCATCGGGATCTGTCTATGACCAATATGGTCAGTTCAGCTATATTTGGCGACGGTTGCGCCTGTACAATCCTTGGCCCTTCTAAAAAAGTCGCTCCGACAGTGGTTGATGGTGAAATGTACCATTTTTATGATGAAATAGACATGATGGGCTTTCGACTCCGAAATACAGGCTTACAAATGGTCTTGGATCAGGCTGTTCCGGAAAAGATTGAAGCCAATTTTCCAACTATTATTTTTCCTTTTCTGGAGAAAAATAAGGTTAGCTTAGAACAGCTCAAACATCTTATCTTTCATCCCGGAGGGAAAAAAATTGTGAAAATGGTGGAAGAACTGCTAGGCCAGATGGGGAAAAATATCGATGATACTAAGGAAGTGCTGCGGCAGTTCGGCAATATGTCAAGTGCCACGGTGTTATATGTTTTGGAGCGATTCCTGGCTAAAGAAATTCCGGCAGGAGACTATGGCTTGATGTTGAGCTTCGGCCCCGGCTTTTCGGCTCAGCGAATTTTGTTAAAATGGGAATAAGATGCGGAGAGCATCTCCCCAGAAAAAAACTTTTTATGAAAAACTGGGCAATTATTTTAGGAGGTTCCAGTGGAATGGGCCTGGCAAGCGCCAAGAAACTGGCAAAAGAGGGAATGAATCTTTGTATTGTGCATCGCGACAGGAGGTCCGCTTTAATGGAAATAAATGATGCATTCCAGTCTATGCGCGATTTGGGGCGAGAAGTGCTGTCTTTTAATGTAGATGCGCTGAATGCAGAAAAAAGGGCAATGATCTTAGATGAACTAGGTACTGCAATAGGGAAAGAAGGACAGGTAAAGTTGCTGCTGCATACGATTGCCAAGGGAAACCTCAAACGAATGGCTCCGATAAAAAAGGGCGGTGAAGATTTCAGAAGTCAGGCAAAAGTGCTGGAGCTTAAAGAGCCCGGGATTGTCCGTTTATACGATACTTCTTCCGCGCCAAGCCCCAATGAAGAACCAACACTCGGGCCGGATGATTTTAGTATAACCCTTCAGGCGATGGCTACTAGCCTGTATGAATGGGTATCGGATGTTTTTGGAAGGAGCCTTTTTGCTGAGGATGCACGGGTCATTGGCCTGACAAGTGAGGGCAGCCAGCGTGCCTGGCCTAACTATGCAGCTGTTTCGGCCGCAAAAGCTGCTTTAGAGGCGATCATCCGCTCCATTGCACTGGAGTTTGGTCCACACGGAATTCGGGCGAATGCAGTGCAGGCAGGAGTGACGGTTACGCCTTCGCTCAATCAGATTCCTGGTAGCGATCAATTGAAAATAGGGGCATTGAGGCGTAACCCAATGGGGCGGCTCACTACTCCGGATGATGTTGCTAATGTTATTTATCTTTTGACACTGGATGAGGCTTCATGGATCAATGGGGCGCTTATTCCGGTGGATGGCGGGGAGCGAATTGCTTAAGTACAATTGCCTGTCAAAGCAGAATATAGTCTATTGAGTTGGTGATTTTGAAATGGAAATTTTACTAATTTTAAATTATGGAAAGCAAAGAAATAATAGGCCATCTTCCTTACGGGCCTTCATTTTTGTTCGTGGATCGCTTGTTGAATATAAGCGAAGAAGGCATAGAAGGAGAATATACCTTTCGGCCTGATGCTTATTTTTACGAAAGCCACTTTAAGGATAAGCCAATCACTCCGGGGGTTATCCTTATTGAAACAATGGCTCAGATCGCCCTGGTCTGTCTGGGAATTTATTTAATGAGAGATCATTTACACAAAGAACAAAAAATTGCTTTTGCTGATTCGAATGTTAATTTTACAAAAATGGTTTTACCGGGGGAAAAAGTAAGGGTGAAGGGCGAAAAAATCTATTTTAGATTAAGAAAGCTAAAAGTAAAGGCTCAAATGTTCAATGAAGCTGGAGAAATAGTGGCCAAAGGAACATTGGCGGGAATGATTATTCAATAATGCTAAATTAAAAGCCGTTGTCACAAAGAAGAGTTGTTGTTACTGGTGTGGGGGTGGTGTCTCCTAATGCTACCCAAATTGATGATTTTGTAGTAGCTTTGAAAACGGGCAGGTCGGGGATACGCTACCAGGAAATCATGGGTAAGCTAAAGTTTGCTTGCCATGTTGGAGGGGTGCCTCAAGTAGATGAAGAACGGAAATCTAAATATTTTACGCCTTTACAGCTAAGAAAAATCCGAAGCAGCGGAGTGATTTATGGCTGCATTGCCGGTTTGGATGCCTGGAATGATGCAGGCCTGCCCATTCCGGATAAAGATGCCGAGCCTGATTGGGATAGTGGGACTATTTTTGGAACCGGTATGGCGGGTATTGACCTCATGCGGGAGTGTATCTATAAAGTTGATGATCTTAAAGTACGGCGCGTAGGGGCTACCGTGGTAGAGCAAGTCATGGAAAGTGGGATCAGCGCTCACCTGGGCGGTATGTTGGGCCTGGGTAACCGGGTTAGTACGAACTCTTCAGCCTGCAGTACAGGCACAGAAGCCATTTTAGTGGCTTATGAACATGTTGCTTCAGGAAGAGCTAAGCGGATGCTGGCGGGGAGCTGTAATAGTCATGGTCCATACGCATGGGGTGGCTTTGATTCCATGCGGGTTTTAGACCGTAACCATAATCATGTTCCAGAAAAGGCTTCCAGGCCTATGAGTGCCTCGGCAGGTGGCTTCATTCCCGGCAGCGGTGCTGCTGCCTTGGTCCTCGAAACACTTGAGGATGCGCTGGATAGAGGGGCTCAAATTTATGCTGAAATACTTGGTGGCGCTCTGAATGCAGGAGGCCATCGACAAGGAGGCGGTATGACGGCTCCAAACCCTACGGGCGTTATCCGTTGTATTCAGAGTGCTTTGGAAGTGTCAGGAATAATGGCCGGGGAGATCGATCTGATCTCGGGGCACTTAACGGCCACTATGGCCGATCCTCTGGAGGTGCTTAATTGGAGCAAAGCATTGGGAGTGAGTGGAAAAGATTTCCCAATGATTAACTCTACAAAATCAATGGTCGGCCATTGTTTAGGAGCGGCGGGAGCTATTGAAAGTGTTGCTGTGGTTCTTCAGTTGCACCACGGCTTCATTCATCCTTCCATAAACTGCGAAGATGTACACCCTGAAATCCTGGAAATTATTGACGAAACTTGCATCCCTCAAAAGGTGCTGGATAAAGATATTCAGGTTGTCGCTAAATCCAGCTTTGGATTTGGAGATGTGAATTCTTGTGTTTTATTTGGAAAACAACAATGGAAAACATGAGTGGGTGTATTTCATTTTGTCGCTGCCTGCAAGAGAAAAGATTATTTTGGGAGAGAGGTACGCTGCCGCGTGCCTCTCTCCAAAGAAAATACCCTCTCAGGAACAGCGACAAAATGAAATATATCCACTCATAAGTCATCTCGAATTTTCGGGATGACTCATGCTTAATCATCAAATCATGGATAAAAAAGAAATAACTGAAAAGTTAAAGCCAATCATCAAGCCTTATGTGCAGAACGAAGAGGCTTTCGAAAAGCTAACAGGAGAAACCGATTTATTGAAGGACCTGCAAATCAATTCAGGGCATCTGGTGGACATTATTCTCGATGTGGAGGAAGCTTTTGATATTGAAATTGATGATGAAAGGGCTGAAAGCATGCTGAGCGTTCAGGCTTCTATCGATGTTATTCACGAACTTGTTAATGCCTGATGATCGGGAATGATGTAGTTGATCTGAGAGAAGTTCCGAAGACCTTTAGAAAAGGCTTTTTGGAGAAGCTCTTCCGTGAATATGAGAGAGAAGCAATCCTTCAGTCTAATGATCCGGTAGCGATGGCCTGGAGCTTCTGGGCATTGAAGGAGAGCGCTTATAAAATATGGTTTCGAAGCAGCCTTTCGCGGCGGTTTAATCCTAAAAAGTTTAAGGTATTCCCAGAAGAATATGGTAAGGCTAAAATCTATTTTGAGGACAAATGTTTTAATGGAAAAGTCCAGTTAGACAGAGGTAAAATTCATGCTCTGGCAGCAGAAAAAGGATTAGATGAAGTTTGTTTTGAAATAATAGAAATCGATAGAATCAACAAAGAGGAATTGAAACACATTTGTTGCCAACAAATAAAAAAACATCTTCCCGGCAAATTTGAACGTACACCAGAAATTCGAAAAGATATACACGGCATTCCTTCCTTAAATTCAGAAGACGTGGTAGTCAGCTTAAGCCATCATGGCAGGTTCGGGGCTTATGCATTTTTCGTGAAAAAAATTTCGTTAGAGGCTTAGCAACCTCTAACGAAAACCGTCTAATTATCCATTGTAAACGAACTTCTCACTTACGATCTTGCCGTCTTTCCAACGTTGTACAGCAACTTGTGTGTAATTGCGGTCGCCCCATTCTTTGTGCGAGTAGTCAAATGCCCATTCTACAGCAGCAACGCCAGCTTCTTCGCTAATCATTACGTTCTTTACTTCGGCTCCTCTGAATGCAGTCAGGTTGTTCACGAAAGCTTCTTCAAATGCGCGGCATGTGTTCTTTCCATCGCGTAATTCACCGTCATTGTCTTGCATGACAACATCATCAGCGTAAAATTTGTCAAATGCAGGTAGGATCTCACCTTTCAAGATCATTGCGTTAAGTTCTTCTACATGTTCTCTGATCGTGCTCATAATTGGTAGTTTTTAATTTAAATGTTTTTACAATTGATGTATAAACATCTAAACGGGTAAATGGTTTGAAAAAATTTCAAATTTAAAGTAAGAAATGGTTTGACGATTGGTCGTTGGCTATCGGACATTGGAACGACCAATGGCTTTAAAATCTTTTTCCTATGCCAAAACCTACCGTAAAAGTATTATAAGCATCATGTCTTATATCGTAAAAAAAAGTTGGAAAAAATTCCCAATGATGAGGGGTTTCCAGTTCATATTCCACCCCGGCCCGTACAACAAAGAAGTTTTCATTGGTTTCAATCTCTGCGCCAGGGCCCATGTAAAATACCCAGTGGGGGAAGGGTTTCCAAATCGCATCGAGCGTAATAAGTAAGGGGAATTCTCTTTCCACTATCATGGAACCTTCATTTTCTACTTCAAAAACGAGTAGTTCAATGTCATTATGCAGGCCGAGGGAGAAAGAAGAAGAAAACCAATACTCGATGTCAAATCCAATTGAGGGCAGGACAACCGTTTCTCTTCCCTTAGAAGTAGTTGTGGGAAGATAGGTATACCCAAGAACCAGGCTTGTCTTGAAATGGGTTGCGTCGTGCTTTTCTTCAGTTGCATGATGCTGAGCATAGGAGTTATGGCTTAGAATAAGAAAAAAGACAATGGCTAAAAATAGGTTGAAAAATTTCATGACAGAAAGTTTCTTTAAATTGATTAGACATTCCTTTGAGAGGGAGGCCGGAAGGGCAATTTTGCTTCGCAAAATTGCCCTCTCAGCCTCCCTCAAAAGGAAATATCGCTGCGAAGCGGCGTAAATTTGGTTTTGGATTTCCAAAACGAGAATTGCCGGCTAATAGCTGAAAAGTTTCGCCGAACTTTAATTCAATCGCGAAGTTAATAGTACTAACCTTAATGGTTTGAAACAATTATCACATAAAACTACCATTCGATGAAAATCTACGTTTT
Source organism: uncultured Saprospiraceae bacterium (assembly GCA_964537285.1). Lineage (GTDB taxonomy): Bacteria > Bacteroidota > Bacteroidia > Chitinophagales > Saprospiraceae > CAZHZT01. The sequence goes on from CAZHZT010000067.1 coordinate 28,582, forward strand.
TGCTTTTTTTATGCCTCTGTTCCTTTTGTTTGCTTGTAATAAGAGTGAGGAAAAGCATGCAGCTAAGAATGATCCTGCTCCTGTATCAGAGGTAAAAATGAGCGATAATCCAATTGTGAAAAAAGCCGAGAAAGCTCATCAAAAAGAGCGTTTTCTCTCCAAGGAGGTTGTTCAGTTTGACTTTGAGCTTTACTTCGGAGGAAAAGAGCGTCTTAATGGTGTAATAACCTTACATACAAATTCTACTAAAGGACTCATTACTCTTAATGACGGCAGGAAAATTGTATATAATGGAGACAAGGTTTCCTGCTCGCCAGGGTTTGATAACCTGAAAAAGGTTAGATTTGATGCTTTTACCTGGGCGTACTTCTTTTTGATGCCTTACAAACTTAGCGATCCGGGCACTAAGTGGAATTCATTTGTTCAGGATACATTAATGGGAAAACAATTTAAGACCCAAAAGCTCACTTTTGAAGCTAATACAGGTGATGCACCTGATGACTGGTATATTATGTATACTGATGCCGAAACAGACCTTATTGATGTTGTAGCCTATATCGTTACTTCAGGAAATACGCTAGAGAAGGCGGAGGAAGACCCTCATGCGATACAGTATTCTAATTACCAGGAAGTGGACGGGATTCCGATCGCAAGGGAATGGACATACTGGGAATGGCGTGAACAGGGCGGTTTAACCAGAAAACTAGGGGAAGCAAGGGTAAAGAATGTTCAATTCATTGAAGCGAAGGACGATTATTTTGTTGCTCAAGAGGTTAATGTGCCTAAATAAGCACTTGAATAAGTTTTTTAATAAAAACTTATTCTTAACTTTATCTATTATTTTCCGCAACAAAAAATAAATACAATATGAAAAAGTTAATCTTGTTTTTACTCCTTATTTTTAGTGTAAGCCTTGTGTTTGCTCAAGAGGAAGAGCTCGAAATTCCGGAAAAAGTCCAGAAGGCTTTTGAAAAGAAATACGATGGTTTCACTGTTGATGAGTGGGAAATGGAAGGCAATAAATATGAAGCGTCATTCAAGACGGGGGTTCAGGAAATGGAAGCCCTTTTCAACAAGGATGGCGTTTGGTTGGAAACGGCTACAGAGGTTTCAGAATCTATGGTGCCTCAAAAAGTGAAGTCGGAGGCCGCTAAGAAATATGTTGGCTATAAAATAGTGGAAACGGAGAAGGTTTATACCATCAGAAGAGATACTCGATACGTTCTGGAAATGAAAAAGGGCAAGAGGATTGTAGAAGCTACTTATAACGAAAAAGGTGAACTTCTGGACGAAGAGGTTGAAGAGGAAGAGGATGACAATGACGATGACGACGATGATGATGATGATGACGATGATGATGATGATGATGACGATGATGATGATGAATAAAATTCAAAAAGCGCGCAGTTCACACTGCGCGCTTTTTGAATTTAGTTCATCATCATCAAGCACTTACGCTATAGTCTCTAAGTGCTTCATTTAGCGATACTTTTTTATCTGTACTATCTTTACGCTTACCAATGATCAAGGCGCAAGCCACCTGATAATCACCTGCCGGAAAGGATTTGGTATAACTTCCCGGAATAACGACAGAGCGGGCGGGGACTACCCCTTTATAGGTCACCGGTGCATCACCCGTAACATCAATAATTCTGGTTGATTGAGTGAGCACTACATTCGCGCCTAGTACCGCCTCTCTTTCTACGCGCACGCCTTCCACCACGATGCATCTGGAGCCAATGAAGCAATTATCTTCGATGATGGTAGGAGCTGCTTGTGGTGGCTCAAGAACCCCGCCTATACCTACCCCTCCGCTGAGGTGCACGTGCTGGCCAATTTGAGCGCAAGAACCTACCGTTGCCCAGGTGTCTACCATTGTGCCACTGCCAACATAAGCACCAATATTGACGTAGCTTGGCATCATGATAACGCCTTTTTCCAGATAAGCGCCCTGCCGGGCAATGGCGTGTGGGACTACTCTTACTCCCTGAGCCTTATAGTTTTTCTTTAAAGGAATTTTATCATGAAATTCAAAAGGGCCGACTTCGATCGTTTCCATTTGCCGAAGCGGGAAGTAAAGGATAACCGCTTTTTTTACCCAATCGTTTACCTTCCAGCCGTCATCAGTGGGTTCAGCGACGCGCAGTTTGCCTTGATCCAGTTGTTGAACGACTTCATTGATGGCTTCCTGAGTGGGTTTTTCGGAAAGTTTTTCGCGGTTTTCCCAGGCTTGTTCTATGAGTTGGCTAAGGTTGTGCATGATATATGTTGTAATTTTAAGGAAAAGATTTTACCTTCTTTGACAAATTGTGTGGAAGTTCGAAATAATAACCCTTGAATGCCCTTGTGGTTGAAAGGGTTATTATTTTGAAGTTCCATTTTCCACAATTTATGTCAAAGAACTAGATTTTACAATAGAAGGTAAATATAAAGGAAAATGAATCCGAAATAAACTTTTGTTTGCGATAACAGGTTTTTTGATTAACCCAAGTTGCGATGAATGAGGCTAAAGAGTACCTAGCCTCATTCATTGCAGCTTGCATTGATTAATAGAAATCGTTCTTTGACAAATTGTGTGGAACTTCAAGCATGAGTCATTCCGAATTTTCGGGATGACTCATACTTGTGAAAATATTTACATAGTCCTGTTAATCAGAGATTTATTTACTTTTTCCTTGATGAAAAAGTAACAAAAAATCAAGGCTGTATTCAATTCTTAACGCTTTTTGAAAGGCTGGCAGCCTA
>CAZHZT010000068.1:0-31118 GCA_964537285.1 uncultured Saprospiraceae bacterium
TTTTATGTCAAAGAACGGAAAATTATAGAACTATTTATAATTTAAAGCACTAGTTTATCCAAATAGTCATTTAAGCTATCCAGTTTTTCGGAAATAACCGCTTTGGACGACGTTTTTTGAGAGAGTCGAGCTTTGTGCAAGTCGACGGCATAGGTAAGCAAAGCCATGGAAAGGCAGTCTTGTTTATCTTTCTTAGTATAAGTCAGTTGAAACTGATTTACTTTATCATTAAGCTCTTTCACTATTCGGCGGAGAGCAGGTTCGTCATTTGTTTTAATTTTCAATGAGTAGGGCCTACCTGCAATCACGACCGTAATATTTTTTGATTCTTGCTCCTCCATACCTAGCTATTCCTTAGCCACTCGATGCTCCGGTCAATCTCGTCAATAAATTTGGCTATTTCTTTTTTTATGATCAAACTTGTTTCGGGTTCCAGGCCTTTTTTATCGGCCAGGAGATTTTTCAATTTATCAGCCAGCTCGTTCTTTTTTTCGAGCTCTAGCTGCTGTCTATTAATTTGTAAAGATAAAGATTTATTTTCCTCCTTCAAATTAATATTTTCATTCCGGAGTTTTTCCATCCTATTGGCCAATTGGCGCACCTTAAATTCAATATCTTCAATTTTTTCCGGAATTTCTTTCATACCACTACCAATTCTCTGTTTTAGGAATAACAGCTATCGGACGCATTACAGTGCGCCGATAGCTGTTATTCCTATTTTCTTATGAATGCTCCGAGTTGTTTTTCGCTGTTCTGAATGATTTTGTCAACAATTTTATCTACTTCTTTTATTTTTAACGTTTTTTCGACGTCCTCGAAGAGGATACCAACGGCGTAGGACTTTTTACCTTTGCCTAATTGCTCTTCATTTTCATAAACGTCAAATAAAGTAATTTCTTTTACAAGCTTTTTACCTGCTTTGCGTGTAATTGTTGCAATTTCGTCAAATTTTATTTCACTTCCAACTACCAGTGCAATATCCCTGCTAACGGTAGGGTATTTACTAATCGGTACAAAAGAGACACGCTTTTTAGGTACACTCCGGATGATTGCGTCCCAGTTAAAGTCTGCAAAGAACACCTCCTCTTTAATGTCCATGCCTTTTTGCAAAGAAGGCTCTACCTTGCCCAAAACAGCCAGCTCCTGCTTTCCCCGGTGATACTGCAGGGCGTACAAAAAGCGATTATCTTCGAATGCCGTCTTTTGGGGAATGTCTATTCCCAAACGATCAAAAACCATTTCGACAAAAGCTTTTAAAGAATAGAATGACATATTGCTTTTTCCTTGCACCAGCCAACTATCCGGGTTTCGACTTCCGGTAAGCGTAATACTCAAGTGCTCGGATTCATGAATAGCTCCCTCTTTCTCGTACTTATATGCCTTACCAAACTCAAAAAACCTAAGATTACTTTGCTGGCGGTTCTGATTATGCACCACAGCTTCCAGAGCAGACAATAACATATCCGGGCGCATGATATCCAAATACACATTGGAAGTATTGTTGATAAAGATCAGTTCTTCTTCGGCCAAAGGAAGCAACTCTTTATAGTAACGGGATTGAGATAAAGAAAGCGCCATCATTTCACTAAATCCATTAGCAGCCAGCAAGTTGCTGACCGTTTTCTTCAACCTCAATTTGTCCGGAAATTCACTGAATGACAAATTACTTTTTACATAAGCTGGCATGGGCACTTCGTTCAGGCCATAAATTCGGAGAATCTCCTCTATGACATCTGCTTCCCGCAGAACATCAGCTTTATTTGTCGGTACTGTCACGGTAAACGTTTCTTCCGTTTCCTTTACTACGTGCATTTCAAGTGCCTCCAGGATCTCCTTTACCTTGTCTCTTGGAATATCAATACCAATTAAGGTATTAACCTGAGCATACCTGACTTCTACTTCTACTTCTTTGATTGGTTCAGGATAGATATCAATTACTTCAGATGCGATTTCCCCGCCGGCCAATTCTTTCAATAAAAGCGAAGCGCGTTTCAAGGCATAAACGACAACATTGGGATCGCTTCCTTTTTCAAATACCTTAGCGGCATCCGTTCTGAGTAAATGGCGCATACTTGAACGACGAATCCATTGAGCACCAAAATGGGCAGACTCCAGGAATATGGAAGTGGTTTCATCTGTTACTCCGGTACCAATTCCGCCAAAAACGCCTGCCATGCACATTCCTTTAGAGTTCCCGTCGCAAATCATAAGGTCTTCAGCGGAAAGCTTTCGCTCTACTTCGTCTAAAGTTTTAAAAACAGTCCCCTCTTCCAGAGTTTTGACAATGATCTTGTTGCCGCCAATCTTGTCCGCATCAAATGCATGCAGGGGCTGCCCTAATTCATGCAGTACAAAGTTTGTGATATCTACAACATTATTGATAGGGCGAACATCAACTGCTTTCAATCTGTTCTGCAACCATTCAGGAGAAGGTTCAATTTTTAAATTGCGAATCACAACACCCGCATAACGCGGGCAGGCATTCGTATTTTCCACCTCTACCTCAATCCCCCCATCTGTTGTATCGGGTTTAAAAGTCTCAATATTTGGAGAATGCACCTGACCTGAGTAAGCTTTATTTGCCCTTAGGTAAGCGGCAAGGTCTTTAGCTACCCCCAGATGGCAGGTAGCATCAGAGCGATTAGGGGTAAGTCCGATTTCGTACACTACATCTTTCTCGACTTTGTAAAAATCAGCTGCTGCTGTTCCGACGGCGGTATCTTCCGGCAGTACGATGATGCCATCATGATCGGTGCCCAAGCCGATTTCATCCACAGCACAGATCATTCCTTCGGAGGATTCACCTCTAATTTTTCCTTTTTTAATATTAAAAGGATCGCCTTCTGTAGGATATAATTTTGTACCAACTGTGGCCACCACTACTTTCTGGCCTGCAGCTACATTAGGAGCACCACAAACGATCTGCAACAATTCCTCCTGCCCAACATTTACTTTAGTAAGGCTTAGTTTATCTGCATTAGGATGTTTTTGGCACTCTACAACTTCCCCAACAACCAAACCTTCCAGGCCTCCTTCCACGCTGGTTCGTTCTTCCATTCCTTCTACTTCCAAACCAATCCCTGTGAGCATTTCACTGATTTGATCCGGATTGTATTCATTTATATCGACAAGTGTTCTTAGCCAATTAAGCGAGACTTTCATATTTCAGTATGCGTTTACCTTTTTAAAAGAGAACGTAAAAATAGAATTTTAGAAAAGAAGGAAGGACTATCATGCATTTTTTTTAAAAAGGCTGTTCAAATAATTGCTCATTGTCTCTCTTAGGAATGGTTGATGCCAAGAGACGTCAACCATTCCTAAAAAAATCAATTATTCTAAAATTTTTGCCTGAGCAGCTTGTACGATATCCTTATCCTCTCCACCAACTTTTGAAACGAAGGCTATCACATGCATATCTGCCACTTTCCACTCAGCAGGAATATTGTAGGAATACGATTGACAAACCACAGCATCCGTAGTTAAAGGTTCGAGGATGACATCTCCACTGAAGTTAGTGATTGCATCCCGGAACACATGCTTGTGTTTATAATCCGAAATCTTTCCGTCAGGAGTTTCCTGATAATCGGTGATATCATCTTCTGTGAGCACGATTGAAAGTGCCAATGATTCATTACTCAGATCAACTTGCGGAAACAAAGTGACATCAACTCCTAAATCAGAGGTAGTTGCATCAAAAAGCAATTCAATCGCCAGCTTAACTTCCGGAGCCTCCATTGATTCCGTTTCAATATTTCCGGCCCATTTATTCTTAAAAATTTGCAAGCTTGAACTTCCATCAAACTTTTTACGGTTAACCACCGCAGTAGGATAACCAAGAGGTTGCCCTAAAAAGTTCAATAGTTGGTTGCCCGCAGGCGTCTGAAAATCATATAGACTTTCCGGGTAAGGTGACGAAAACTCTCCGGCATGGATCGAAATAGCTACCAGCTGATCGCCGTATATGCTTATTAAATCTTCAATAGCCTGGCTACCAGCCGGGCAGTTTACACATCTCACTCCCGTGAACTCCTCGATAAGTACTTGCCTTTGTTGCGAGGCCACAACAGAAGGGTCCGCTATTGTACAATCCCCGGTAGATGTCGAGCCAGAACTCACAACAGGGGGAATTTCATCACAACTCCAAAGCATTAAAGTCAGTAGGGCTAGGCTAATCAAGTATTTTATTTTCATAACATTATAATTTATATAGATTTATAGAATAACTTATTTGCTGTTTTCTTTTTTCACATTGTACTAGTGCTTCAGGAACTAGAAACTAGACTGCACTGACATTCTAAAACCACTAAACGCAGGTTCCAACCGGCAAATACCTCCCGCACAAACTACCCCTTCTACCTGTTTAATATAGCTAAGAGAGAAACGATTTGATTTATTCGTATAATATATATCAAATCGAGGATAATGTATTCTATCCTTAACTCCTTCTTCATTAACCGGAGAATTTTTTCCCGGATCAATATTGTACATATCCGAAATGGCAAAAATCCAGTGTGGTGCGATACTAATTTCCACCATTCCAAAAAGCCAGTCTCCAAAATCGTGCTTCACGCCCTGCTCATCCTCTCCGGTGACCATATATTGCGCTTCAAACCGGATCGATTGTTTTCTGGAAAACTTGTAAAGAAAATCAAAATAAGGCACAATGGTTTCCACAATTGGAACATCCGGTTTGATCTCATAAACTTCCTGATTATACCTTTGGCGCTGTACCCCACCGAGTATACTCCATTTGCGCTTAAATTTATAAGAAATTTCCGTGTAAATTTCCTCGAAAAGCTGGAGATCTTCCAAAGTTTGAATATTAGAATAATTAACGTTAAAGCTGAGCTTTCTATTGGGTGAATAACGAACATCCGCCTGGAAGCCCATTTCACCCAGTTCTTGAGTAGCCGCATTATAACGAGCTGTAAGACGGTAGGTATTCAAGCGGGTCAGAGGGGGTAAAAAATTAACCAAGCCTTGATTCAATTTTTCTTGAGGGCGCGTTCGGAAAGAAAAGTTCTCTGTACGTTTTCCTTCCAGGCTTATGCCCAGCCCTTTTTTAGCATAACTCAAACTCGTGTAGAAAACCGTACCACTTTCCAGGATAACTCGATCGTCGACAGGGTCGAGATTACTAATGTTATCATCGGTTTTGTAGGCAGCTTCTGCATACCAGGATATGGGCCCGGCTGTTAATGTGTTATAGATAGAGAAGGCATAGGTGTTGTAGGTAGGAACAAAAACAGCGGAATCCGGATAGGTAGAAATTTCCGAAAGCAAATTATCCATACTCTGATCATCAAGCGTCCGGTTAACGATACCTATCCCTGGTGCAAGGGTAAGTGGTTTTTCTTCTCCAACGATCAAGAAGCCCTCAAGGCTACCTCCTTTGATCACAGAGCCATATTCATCGAATTGTTGCTTTTGACGCCCCGAGAAGGCTTTCAGTTCCCAATCAGGTGCAATTTCATAAGTGAGGCGAGCCCCAAAGAGTGCATTATCAATTAATAAAGGACGTTCTTCATAGGCTCTGAAGATGATCCCGCTACCGATCTGATCGTAGAGATAACCGACAAAGATGTCCAACTTATTAATCTTTTTGCGCACGAACCAACGGCCAATGCCCTGATCAGTGTACGAATCATTAGGATTAAGGAGGTTAGAGTTTTGGAAAAAGTCAAAACGGACCCCAAAATCGAAGCCCCAGTTCGTGTAATTGAGATTTAGCCATGCCTCTGAGCCATACAACTGGCGATCATATTGCGGCGTTGTAGGCGTTTGGATGCTCGAGTCCCTTTGAAAAAAGTTGGCATTGGCCTGAAAATTCCCTGAAAGCCGGCCGCCTCCATTATTTTCCTGAGCGTGCAAAGAGATACTGAAGCCAATAATACACAAAGTCGTAAGTACGTAAAAAACTGATTTCATTTTGCGCTAATTTTCGAAATTTCTTGTATTCTGCGTTAATAGAAAGTTAAACTAATTCCCTGCAAAGTTTAAAAAATTATTTTTTGCGTACTTATTATTGTGGATATTTTTAATTTTGTTGGCAAATTTTTAATTAAAAAACTTAATAATGAAGTCTTTTTCAATACTAATCTCCCTTTCACTTATTATTTGGGCAGGAACACTGAACGCACAAGGTCGTACACTTCCGGATGCTACATTAAAAACACTCGACGGGCAGAACGTCGAAATCGCTGATTATACCAAAAATGGAAAAACAACCATCATCAGCTTCTGGGCTACCTGGTGCTCTCCTTGTAAAAAGGAATTGGATGCTATAGCCGAAATTTATCCTGACTGGCAGGAGGAGTATGACGTGGATTTAATTGCCATCACTATCGATACACGCCGTAACCTTGCGAAAGTACCTGTTATTGTAGAAACCAAAGGCTGGGAATACATCATCCTTTCCGACCCGGCTCAGAACCTTAAAAATGCTTTGAATTTCCAAACCATTCCTCAAACCTATGTCATCGACAAAGACGGTAACATCGTTTACGATCACAATGGCTATATCCCCGGAGATGAGATTGAGCTGGAGAATAAACTGGCAGAGCTAGCTGGTAAGTAAAACAGATTTGAGGCGTTGTTTTTATTGTACAGGCGCGCGTTGCGCGCCTGTACAATAAAAACAACGCCTTCATTTAAGCCAATTCGGCTAATTCCATCCATCGAAATTCTTTCTCTTCGATGGTATTTTTTATCTCTGCCACTTCTATGGACAGCTTTTCTATTTCTTCAGAAGAAATATTGGGATCGTTAAAGCGCTCATAGATAAGATCCTTGCGCTCTTCCAGTTTTTCAATTTCCTTTTCAAGGCGCTTAAATTCTTTACGCTCTTCATAAGAAAGTTTAGGCTTATCCTTGTCAGGGCGTACCCTTTGCTTTTTCTCTTTTTCACTGGCACCCTCATCCTGCTTTTGCTCCAGATCACGCTGCCTTCTGTACTCTCTGTATTCCGTATACCGGCCATTGAAGTCTTTGATTTGGCCATTACCCTCAAAAACAAAGAGATGCTCTACGATTTTATCCATAAAATAGCGATCATGCGAAACGATCACAAGGCAGCCCGGAAATTCCATTAAAAATTCTTCAAGAACGTTCAGTGTAATGATATCTAAATCATTGGTAGGCTCATCAAGAATAAGGAAGTTGGGGTTTTGCATGATGATCGTCAAAAGATATAAACGCCGGCGCTCTCCCCCACTTAATTGAGAAACATATACCTGCTGTTGAGACCTTGTGAACATAAAGCGATCTAACAACTGGTGAGCGGTAAGCTTTTGGCCTTTTTCCAATGGAATATACTCCGCTACATCTCTAATCACTTCTATAACCCGCTTATCTTCTTTCAAATTTATACCTGCCTGCGTAAAATAACCAAAGGTAACGGTTCCTCCAAGAACCACTTTGCCATTATCGGGGCGAATTTCTTTGGTCAGCATTTTGAGGAATGTGGTTTTTCCTACACCATTCGGACCAACAATGCCAACCCTTTCATATTTTCTAAACTTGTAAAAAAAGTTCTCCACAATAACTTTATCGCCATAAGCCTTGGAAATGCTATGCAGCTCAAGAATCTTTCCACCGAGGCGATTTCCTTTGAGGTCAAATTTGAGTTCTTCACCTACTTTCTTACCACTGACTCTATCTTTCAGGTCTTCAAAGCTGTCCACTCTTGATTTAGCTTTGGTACCTCGTGCTTTAGGCATCCTCCGGATCCACTCCAATTCGCGTTTAAAGAGCTTTTTATTTCGTTCAAGTGTGCGGGCTTCTACTTCTTCCCTTATTGCCTTTTTCTCAAGGAAATCGGTATAATTACCTCTATATCGATAGAGTTGGCCCTCATCAAGTTCAACGATATTATTACAAACGCGATCCAGGAAATAGCGATCGTGAGTGACCATAAGAATGGTAAGATTGGGTTGTTGCAGATAATCTTCCAACCATTCTACCATTTCAAGATCCAGGTGGTTGGTAGGCTCATCGAGGATAAGGAATTCGGGGTCTTCGATAAGGATCTTAGCCAGGGCCAGGCGTTTGCGCTGTCCCCCTGAAAGATGCGCTACTTTCTTGTTTAAGTCCTGGATATTGAGTTTAAACAGGATTTCTTTCACTTTGGCTTCAAAATCCCAGGCTTTTAGGTCATCCATTTTGGTAATGGCAGCTTGCATAGCCTTTTGATCTTCGGGATGGAGCAGAGCCTCTTCGTATTGTTTTATTGCTGTAATGAAGGGATTATCTGAATCAAAAACAGCTCCAATGATGGTATCGTCGCCATAGAAAGCAGGATCCTGTTCCAAAATACCTACCCGAACATCTTTTTTGAGCAGTATTTTGGCATTTTCACCTTCCGCTCCCTCCACGCCTGCCAGGACTCTGAGCAATGTGGATTTACCTGAACCGTTTTTGGCAACAAGCGCAATTTTTTGTCCTTTATTGATAAAAAAATCAATATTCTCAAATAAGACCTTATCGCCATAGGTTTTACTGATTTGCTCTACGGAAAGGAAATTCACAGTATCGGTATTAATTTATTTTGTTCGAAATAACAACAGCAATTCTCGTTTGGAAATCCAGAACCAAATTTACGCCGCTTCGCGGCGATATTTTTTTTGAGGGAGGCCGAAAAGGAATAAAGTGAATAGATCATAGGATTTCTAAAAAGGGATTCCTTGCCCTTGGCAGGAATCCCTTTTTAGAAATCCTATGATCTATTCGCTTTACTAATTCAATTCAATCATATCCTTCATTATGAAGAGTACTTCTTCGACGTAAGCGTCTTTTTTCAAATTCTTAAACCACTCTTCGTTGCGAGCCATTTTCGACTCGTCTGCTTCGATGGAAGCGATGTCCGCTTCAGGATTGGCAATTTCGAGTGCTTCAATTGGCTGCCATCTTTCCTTGAACATCTTAGCTTTTTCGCGACGTTCTTCCTGCATTGCTTTAAAGGCCTCCATATTCAGGGAATAATCATTCTGATCGGATTGCCTTTTCAGGCGTTTGGCGTTTTCAACAGTTTGCTGAAAGAACGCGCTGTTTTCTACCCTTGCCTGGCTGCGGGTTTTTACTTCCTCTTTAAAATCAAGGCTGTAAACATTTTGAGTATATGGTACTTTTTCTATTTCGCTCCAGGCCATTGGGAATTCATGCTCCTGCTCTCCGATAGTAAGGAAAGAGTAATCATCAGGAAGGATGATATCAGGAGTAACTCCGCGAAGTTGAGTGGAGCCACCATTTATTCGATAGAATTTTTGAATCGTAAGTTTTATCTGACCAAGAGGTTTCACATCATTGAAACCAGGAAGTACGCGATCTAAATCTACGAAACGTTGTACGGTACCCTTACCGAAAGTAGCATTGCTGCCTACAATGATTGCCCGATCGTAATCCTGAAGGGCAGCGGCCATAATTTCAGAAGCAGAAGCACTTAAAGAGTTAACCATGATAACAAGCGGTCCGTCATATTGCACGCGAGAATCTGAATCGGCTAAGATTTCAGGCTCAAGTCTTCGCGACTTTACTTGTACGATTGGGCCTTCTTCGATGAACAGCCCGGTCATGCGCACAACATCTCTCAGGGAGCCACCGGTATTATCCCGCAAGTCGATCACAATACCGTTGACACCTTCTTCTTTCAGTTTTTCCACTTCTGTAGCAACATCTCTGGCACTGCTTTTACCGCCCCGTCTATTGAAATCGGCATAAAACTGAGGAAGTTTGATATAGCCAATTTTATCAATTTCATCCTTATAACTCAAAATAGCTGACTTAGCATAACTTTCATCAATGATAACGACATCACGGATGATCGGAATATCTTTATACGTTCCATCGACTTTTTTCACGGTTAAAAGGACTTCAGTTCCTTTTTTACCGCGAATCATTCCCACAACGTCGTCAATATGCATATCTGTAACATCAACAGGTTCCTCTCCTTTTTGAGTAACTTTTACGATAAGATCATTTGCTTCCAGTTCTTTTTGTTTCCAGGCCGGACCGCCGGGGATGATGCTCACAACTTTTGTGAACTCACCTTCCGGGCTTAAACGAGCACCGATACCTTCCAGAGTACCCGAGATCTGAATATCGAAATCTTCTTTATCTTTTGGTTTATAATAGCCCGTATGCGGATCAAAAACATTTGTGATGGCATTCAGATACGTGCTCAACCGATCTACTCTACGCAATTTAGCCATGCGATCATACCAATCATCAAGTACTTTAAGGACAGCTTTGCGCGCCTCTTCTTCCAACTCCTTGGTTGACTTGGGTTCAATCTCCTCATCTTCTTTTTCCTGCTCTTCAAGTTTATCCAGCAGGCGCTTCATTGTTTCGTATTTAAGATACTGGCGCCAATATTCCTTCAGCTCATCATTATCTTTGGCGAAAGGCTTGGTTTCACTATCGATATGAAAAACTTCATCCTTTGTGAAATCGAATGGTTTTTCAAGAATTTTCTTGTAGTAGCCCCTTGTTTTTTCAATAGAGGCGTTTAAAAACTCAATCGATTTATCAAAGAAAGTATAATCTCCCGAAAGGGCTTCGTCATCAATCGAAGTTTGGTAGGGTGTCAGCTCTTCAATATCTTTTTGAGTAAAGAACCTTCTGCCTCCGTCCAGGCGATCGATATAGGTTTCAAATACCTTTTTGGAAAAGTCATCATTGACATTTTGAGGCTTGAAGTGATATCTGTCCAGACCATTAAGGATGGTTTGAACCAGAACAGATTCTTTCCCTAAGCCTTTTTCAGGCAATGGCAGCGTATCATTTTCTTGAGTTGGCCAATTAGCACCTATTAAAAAAACAAGTATCAGAACAGAGAAATAGATGGGCCCGCGCAATTTCATCATGGAATTTTCTTTTACAAATGAAGAATCTAGCACGTAAATATACGCGCTTTATTATTTAATAACAAACGAGTGTTGGCGATCTCTAATCAGTTTACAATAATAATAAACGAAACACTTAGTGTATTATGATTGAATTTACAAAAAAACATTTTTTATGATAAAAGAGATTTAAATTTAACGAAATTCTAACAGATTGTAAAGCAATTATGACAAAAACATGAGTGGGTTAGATAAAAGAAGCCCAAAGATTGGCTGATTAACCATTCTTTGGGCTTCTTTTTTTATTGGCAAAAGTGAGTATGTTCCTTACACTAAGAAAGGAGCAATGACCAATGCTACTACAGACATAAGCTTTAGAAGGATATTCAAAGAAGGTCCGGAAGTATCCTTAAACGGATCTCCGACCGTATCCCCTACTACAGCAGCTTTGTGTGGATCAGACTTCTTGTAATAAGTCTGCCCCTGGATATCTACCCCACCTTCGAACATCTTTTTAGCATTATCCCAGGCACCACCTGCATTAGATTGGAAAATAGCCATCAATACACCTGTAACGGTTACGCCAGCCAATAAACCTCCTAACATCTCAGCGCCTCCAAGGAAACCTACAGCAACCGGAGAGATCACTGCCAATAATCCAGGCATAACCATTTCGCGAATAGAAGCTGCGGTAGAAATTTCTACACATTTACTGTACTCTGCTTTACCATCTGCAGCATCAAACGTCTGTTGATCTGCTTTGCTCCACTCATCGTATTCTTTATCCCCGTTACGTCTCATCACTTCAAGAGCAGCCGTTAATTCCGGAATATTTTTGAATTGACGACGTACCTCCTGGATCATATCCATGGCGGCACGACCAACGGCTCCCATCGCAAAAGACGAGAACAAGAACGGCAACATTCCTCCCAGAAGCAAACCAGCCATAACTACTGGTTTAGAAATATCAATAGCATTGATCTTTGCAGTTGTCATAAAAGCAGCAAAGAGTGCTAAAGCGGTCAATGCAGCTGAACCGATTGCAAAACCTTTTCCAATAGCAGCTGTCGTATTTCCTACTGCATCCAGTTTGTCAGTGCGCTCCCGCACTTCACTAGGCAGATCACTCATCTCAGCAATACCACCTGCATTATCTGAAATCGGACCATAAGCATCTACAGCCAGCTGTATACCGGTATTTGAAAGCATACCTACTGCGGCAATTGCAATACCATAAAGACCAGCCATTTCGTGCGCTCCAATAATAGCAGCCGCAAGAATGACAATAGGAATAGCCGTTGACTGCATTCCGACTCCAAGGCCGGCGATAATATTTGTTGCAGCTCCAGTTAAGGATTGATCAACAATAGATTGTACGGGGCGCGTTCCTGTACCTGTATAGAACTCTGTAACCAAACCGATCAAAAGGCCTGCAGCCAGACCAAAGATCACCGCCCAGAAAACGCCCATTGAGCCGTATTCTTCGCCATTAAACCTCCATACTTCAGGCAACATCCAGTTGACGATGAAGAACGTAGCTACTAACATCAAGCCTGCAGAAAGAAATTCACCAAAGTTCAATGCTTTTTGAGGATCTCCGCCTTCGCGCACTCTCACAAAGAAAGTTCCAATAATAGAAGTAACGATTCCTACTCCGGAAAGCACCAATGGAAGCAAAACAGCATTTAAACCATTAAAATCGTTGCCATTTTCAAACCCTTGAATACCAATCAATGCAGCTCCCAGTACCATTGTACCAATAATGGACCCCACATAAGATTCAAAAAGGTCAGCGCCCATACCGGCAACGTCTCCAACATTATCTCCCACATTATCTGCAATAGTAGCAGGATTTAAGGGGTGATCTTCAGGAATACCAGCTTCTACCTTACCCACGAGGTCAGCTCCTACGTCGGCGGCTTTAGTATAAATCCCTCCACCTACACGAGCAAAAAGGGCGATCGAAGAAGCACCAAAGGAAAAACCAGTGATTACAGTAATCACCTTATTGATGTCCCAACCAATATTCTGGTAAACTAAAAATAACAATCCAAGCCCTAAAACACCTAGACCTACAACACCTAAGCCCATAACAGAGCCTCCGGCAAATGCCACTTCAAGTGCTTTCCCGAGACTGATTCTGGCAGCGTTGGTCGTACGAACATTCGCCTTTGTGGCCACTCTCATACCGATCAATCCAGCCAGAGCAGAACAAATTGCTCCGAGGATAAAAGAAAGAGCAATTAGAGGAGAAGATGTCTCAGCATTAGCGGAAACACCCAATAAAATCGCCACAGCGACTACGAAGATCGCTAAAACACGATATTCTGCTTTCAAAAAAGCCATTGCGCCATCAGCAATGTTTTTTGCAATCCTTGCCATTCTTTCCGTTCCTACTTCTTGTTTAGAAACCCAAGAAGAGCGCCAGAATGTATACAGTAAGGCTAAAACCCCAAACGCGGGCACCGAGTACGTTATCAAATCACCCATGATACTTTATTGTGTTTATGAATTCAAATAAGTTGGTTTACAAATAAAAGCGCACAAATTTATTAATATATATTTGTAAATATGAAATTCTATTTATCCTTTTGTGTGCTTTTGTTCCGCAAATATAGGGTTGACTGGCAAATATTTTACTAAAAATGATAATTTCCACCTCAAGACTATACCTTCGTCGCTTTCAAGCTTCTGACGATAAAGACTTTTTCCTTCTCAACAGCGATCAAGATGTAATTCGTTATACAGGAGATTCTCCTTTTGAAAACATTACTGCTGCCAACCTTTTCTTGAGGAATTACAACCATTATGAGCAATACGGCTACGGCCGATGGGCTGTAATTAATAAAATTCAAAACCAATTCATAGGATGGTGTGGATTGAAATATTCATCAGAGCTGGATGAAGTCGATATTGGATTTCGTTTTTTCAAAAAATTCTGGAACCAGGGCTTTGCAACTGAAGCAGCTGCAGCATCCCTTCACTATGGGTTCGACCACCTGGGCCTGGAACAAATCGTAGGCAGAGCAATGAAAGCGAATACAGCCTCTGTCAGAGTATTAGAAAAGCTGGGCATGCGATACCTTGAAGACAGAATCATGGACGGAGAGCCCGGAGTAGTTTACATTGCAAGCTCAGACTTAAGAAATCGCCCTGTATGACTGCCTTCATGAGCCGCAATTTCCTCGGGCGTGCCTGTACAAACAACCATACCGCCCCTAAAACCTCCCTCCGGCCCCATGTCAATAATATGATCTGCCGTTTTGATGACATCCATATTGTGCTCAATGATAACCACTGTGTTACCTTTTTCCACTAATTTATTGAGCACTTTGAGCAATTGACGAATATCCTCGAAATGCAAGCCTGTCGTAGGTTCATCAAGAATATAGATGGTATTGCCGGTATCTCGTTTAGAAAGTTCTTCTGCTAATTTAACGCGTTGCGCCTCTCCTCCCGAAAGCGTTGTGGCCTGTTGACCAAGAGTAATATACCCAAGCCCTACTTCCTTAAGTGTTTTTATTTTCCGGTAAATGCTTGGAATATTTTCAAAAAACTCAACCGCCTCACTCACAGTCATATCTAGCACATCACTTATATTTTTACCCTTGAACATAATTTCCAGGGTTTCCCGGTTATATCGACGGCCCATGCAGCGTTCACAGTCTACCTGTACATTAGGCAGGAAGTTCATCTCGATTTCTCTTCGGCCAGCTCCATGACAAACCTCGCAGCGGCCACCTTTTACATTGAAAGAAAAGCGACCAATTTTATATCCACGAATTTTAGCTTCCGGTACTTCGCCAAAAAGCTTACGGATATCCGTAAATACTCCGGTATAGGTTGCCGGGTTTGAGCGTGGTGTTCGGCCGATAGGTGATTGATCAATTTCAATCACTTTATCCAAGTGCTCCAATCCTTTGATTTCTTCGTATGGATAAGGCTTTTTTTGACTTTTATAAAAATGATGCCGAAGGATGGGATATAAGGTTTCGTTTATAAGAGTAGATTTACCGCTACCAGAAACGCCGGTCACACAGGTAAAAGTTCCCAGAGGGATGCTTACGCTTACCTCTTTAAGATTATTACCTGCAGCCTTTGTCAGTTCCAGATAATGGCCATTTCCCTTCCTCCTTACTTCGGGCACCTCAATTTTCTCAACGTCTTTGAGATAGTTTGAAGTAATGGTATTCGCGTTTAAAAAATCAGAGGGAATTCCCTCTCCCACCAAGTCGCCCCCATGTTTTCCGGCCCCCGGCCCCAAGTCGATTAAATAGTCAGAAGCAAGCATGATATCCTTATCATGCTCTACGACCAGGACGGTATTTCCAAGGTCAGACAATTCTCTGAGTGCTTCAATCAGTTTTTGATTATCTCTTTGGTGCAATCCAATACTAGGTTCATCAAGGATATAAGTAATTCCGGAAAGCTGGGAACCAATTTGAGTAGCCAGGCGAATGCGTTGTGATTCGCCTCCGGATAATGTCCGGGCAGGGCGGTTCAGGGAAAGATAATCTAATCCGACATGTAAAAGGAAACCTGAACGAAGTCGAAGTTCCTTCAGGATATCTTTAGCGATTAACAATTGTCGATCAGAAAGTTTATCATCCAGACTTTCCACCCATTCTTTCAAGGAAGCAATATCCCAGTTAGAGACATTGGAGATATTTTTATCATCAATTTTGAAGAACAGGGATTCCATTTTTAAGCGGGCGCCTTTGCATATCGGGCAGGTATCAATGGTCATAAACTCTTCGGCCCAGCGGCGCACTTTTTCAGAGCTAGAGTCTTTATACCAGCGCTCCAGCATATTTACCAAACCTTCGTAAGCAAGATTGTAATTAAAATCATTCTTGCTGTAGTTCATTTGTACACTCAAAGAATCGTCGCCTCCGAAAAGGATAATATCGAGCGCTTCTTCCGGAATATCCTTGATTGGTGTTGCAAAGGAAAATTTAAATTTTTTAGATAAAGCTCTTAGTTGTTTAAAGGTAGTATTATTTCGTACTTCACCGAAAGGAGCAATTCCAACATCATTGATGCTTTTAGATCTGTCTGGAATGACTTTCTCCAGGTCCACCTTATTGATAAGCCCTAAGCCTTTGCAGTTCGGGCATGCGCCGTATGGAGAGTTGAATGAAAAGGAGTTCGGTGAAGGCTCTTCATAAGAGATACCTGCTTCGGGATCCATAAGGTGCTTACTGTAGGTTTGCAATTCGTCGGTGTCGCTATCGAGCAGCATAATCAGGCCATTGCCAAGCTTGAGAGCTGTTTGTAGGGAAGAAGTTAGGCGGTCCCTGCGATTTTCCCCTATTTTGAGGCGATCCACTACCACCTCAATATCGTGGGTTTTGTAGCGGTCTGCTTGCAAGCCAGGTTTTAGATCATTAATTTCACCATCGATACGTATCTTGGAGTAGCCTTGTTTTCTGACAGATTCAAAAAGCTCTCTGTAATGTCCTTTCCGCCCTCTGACAAGAGGAGCCAGGAGTAAGCCTTTACTGCCTTTAAAGTTTTCAAGGATGTGTTCGACCATTTGCTCCTCCGTATACTTTACCATTTTTCGTCCACTCGCATAAGAATAAGCTTCTCCGATACGGGCAAAAAGTAAACGTAAGAAATCATATATTTCAGTAACCGTACCTACTGTTGACCTTGGATTCCGGCTGGTTGTTTTTTGTTCAATGGAAATCACAGGACTAAGGCCATTGATCTGTTCCACGTCAGGGCGCTCCATCTCTCCGATAAACTGTCGTGCATAAGCGGTAAAGGTCTCCATATAGCGGCGTTGTCCTTCTGCATAGATGGTATCAAATGCGAGGGATGACTTACCACTGCCGCTAATCCCTGTGATTACGACTAATTTATTTCGAGGGATTTGTACATTAATATCCTTTAGATTATGTACTCTAGCTCCAATTACTTCAATAAAATCTTTGGCCGACCCTTTGTTTGTCATAAAGTCTGTTGATTCATTTTTAGTATACAGTAAACTAAAAAAAAACAAATAGGTTGAGATGCCTTGATCAAATAAACGGAGTGAGGTAGGCGCTATGGCGCCTACCTCACTCCGTTTATTTGATCAAGGCATCTCAACCTAGTATCGCTTCTAAACAATAATCAGCTCGTTACAGAATTACAGCAACCTTTTTATTCTATCGTAGTTGGATTTATTTTTTTGCGTTCCTCTGCAACGCATTTCAGTAGCTTTGTTTTTAATATTTTGCACCCGATTCCCCGGATCCGGATGTGTGCTTAAAAATTCAGGTGGCCGGCTACCGCCTTCGTCTTGAATTTTTTCAAAAAAGCCAGCTGCCCCTGAGGCATTATATGGAGTATTGCACAAATAAGTTACGGAGTAAGAATCCGCTTCCGTTTCATGTTCCCTACTAAATTTTAGAGACACCAGGCTCAAGGCAATTTGTTCTAACATTCCAGGCTCTGAACTACCGGTAGCAATGGCCAGGAGAGTAGAAATACCGTAAACTTTTGTCAATTGCTTCGTAGAGTGGCGACGATCGGAATGAGCAATCTCGTGCCCCATTACTCCGGCTAGCTGATCTTCGGTGTCTAAGTATTTAATTAAGCCGGTATACACATAGATATATCCTCCCGGAGTAGCAAAAGCATTAAGCGTTTGATCATCATCGATGATTTTTACTTCCCAGGCAAATTCATTTTTATACTTTACTTGCCCGGTATTCAAAATTTTATCTCTCAGCCCACGAATAAACTTATAAACTTCCTCATTTCCTCTTTCAGGCAGAATGGGGTACTGTTGGGGGTCGCTTTCAATTTCCTGACTAACTTGTTTACCCAATGCGATATCATCTTCAACTGAAAACACATTGAAGGATTTACAACCATAAAATAAGACAGGAACAACAAAAAGAATCAGAAAAGTTAAATTACGAATTGACATGACTGTGATTTTTAGCAAATATAATAAATTCCTCTAAGGGAAACTGAACCCTATTCCAAAAGCTATATACTCAGCGACCGTTCTGTGGGATTTCAAAAAAAGCCCCATTTGAATATCGGGCGAAATATTTTTAATTGAAAAATAATAACGTACCCCTACCTTTGTGTATACCGGAAATGGAATTAAGTAAGCATCCGGATTAAAATAGGTGCCTAATTTGAGATAAACACCCAAGGGACCAAATGAGAATTCATAGCCTGAAAAAAACATAAATCTCCTGGCGTTCCGTTGGGCTTCTTCAAAACTAGAAAAAGCGTTAAGCTGTCGCGCTATTGATTTTGCAGCACCATCATTTTCAAACTCGAGGCCTAATAAAAATAAATTCCGATTAGGCGTCACCCATGCTCCTTCCAGAGAAATGGCAATCAAAGGATATTTGGGGCCGCCTTCTACAAAACTCTCTTTCACGGTAAAAGCTGTTGTTGCGATTACTTTCCAGCGTTTATATGGTATTGACGCCAAATTTTCTAAAAAGTAATTCACTTTCAATCGTTTTTTTCGCCAGCTGGCCCCCAAAGAGACAGAAGGAAGGTTAATTCCAAAATTTGGCAACTGTACCGCACCGTTGGAAAAGTGCATTAGTTCTATTCCCAATAATAGATCAAGGTGTTCACTGACCGGGAAAGGATACTCTAACTGAAAACTTGTAAAGTTATTTAACCTGCTGCCAATTGCATTAGCTGAGGGGTTCAGAATACGATCATAGGGGCTGTTAAACAAAGCAACCCCTGAACGGACATGCCAAAAGAGATTGGCCTTCTTTTTTTTCAATAAATTAAATGACAAAGTTCCCTGAAAGCCGAAGGCCTGCCCTAGGCCGCTCCCTCCAAGATCAAGACAAGTTGCCCTAAAGCCAAGCATAGGTCGGCCCTGTCGAACATGCCATTTCTCGCGCCCACTAGTTTGGAAACTAACGGAAAGGCTAGCACCTTTGCTGAAGGCAGGAATGTCAAAAGTAAAACTGGGGGTATGCCGAAGGATCTGGCCTCCATGCATATTGAAGCTCCAAATTGGTGGATAGGATTCCTGAGCGATTCCCAGGCTTGGGAACAGACCCAGTATACCAACTACTGCTATCCATTTGCCAACCATTCTTCCTCTTCTTTACGAGTGGGGCTATTATGGCGAAGGAAGTCTATTGTTCGTATCAATTCGTTATGTATTACCCGTTCATCATCGTATAAAGGAACAACCTTCCTGTACTGAATCAGCATTTCCTCTAAAGCAGTAGAAGTTCTTCCGGGGCGCCTGGCTTCCAGAGCCTGAGTGGCCGTCAAAAACTCAATAGCTAACAATCTTTCAAGGTTCTGCACCACCTGATAGCATTTAGTGGCTGCATTAGAAGCCATGCTAACGTGATCCTCTTGCCCATTGGAAGACACAATAGAATCTATGGATGCCGGAGTACACAATTGCTTATTCTGGCTAACGATAGACGCAGCAGTATATTGAGGGATCATTAAGCCCGAATGCAGGCCAGGATCTTTAGCAAGAAAAGGAAGCAAGCCTCTTTTCCCCGACAATAGCTGGAAAACCCGCCGCTCAGAGATACTCCCTAATTCAGCAAGTGCAATCGCAAGAAAATCAAGCGCATAGGCTACTGGTTGAGCATGAAAGTTCCCTCCGGAGAGAATTGCTTCTGAATCAGGGAAGATACTTGGATTGTCCGTTACAGAATTGATTTCTGTCAGAATTGTTTTTTCCACAAACTCAAGCACATCATAAGATGCGCCATGTACTTGAGGAATACATCGAAAAGCGTAAGGATCTTGAACCTGATGCTTTTCCTGAGTGGCAATTTCACTGTCTTTCAACCAATTCCTAATAACTTCAGAAACAATAATTTGACCTTTATGAGGCCTTAATTTATGAATACGCTCATCGAATGGAGTCAGGCTACAATCAAAAGCATCTAAAGATAAAGCGGCGCAACAATTAGCGAGATCGAGTAA
Source organism: uncultured Saprospiraceae bacterium (assembly GCA_964537285.1). GTDB lineage: Bacteria > Bacteroidota > Bacteroidia > Chitinophagales > Saprospiraceae > CAZHZT01. The sequence goes on from CAZHZT010000068.1 coordinate 19,773, forward strand.
TTTTTTTCCTTGCAAGACACTCCATACGGCATAAGCAGAAGAAAACTGAGTTCCGTTTAACAAAGCCAAGCCTTCCTTAGCATGGAGTTGAATAGGTTCTTTATCGAATTTGTTCAATAAATCTCTACTTTCATGCATTTCTCCCTTAAACCATACTTTACCCAACCCGATGAGAGGCAGGCTCAAATGAGCAAGAGGGGCTAAATCGCCAGAAGCTCCCAGGGAACCAAGTTGATAAATTACGGGGAATATTCCTGTATTATACATCCAAATCAAACGTTCCACAAGGCCTAGGCTAACCCCGGAATAACCATAGGCAAGGTTTTGAATTTTCAACAGCAACATGATCTTAACGATCTCTACCGGCACTTCATCCCCCAAGCCTGCCGCATGAGAAATAATTAAGTGATATTGTAAGTCCCGGAGGGCATCATCACCTATTTTTATGTGGCACAAATCTCCAAAACCGGTATTTATTCCATAGAAAACATTCCCTTCACGATGATATTGTTCAGACAAAAAGTCATAACAGCGGTTCACCGCCAAAGAACTCTCTTGCCCAAGGCTTATAGTAAGCCCTTCATGATGAACCAAAAAATCAATTTTTTCTAAACTAAGTACTTCCCGACTGATGTAGTGATGTGCCTCCATGATGTTCTCTGCTTGTTTAAAGCAAAGATGTAAATTTTATTTCGTTCTTTGATAGGGATATTGCTCTAACCGGGTGCATTTCATTTTGTCGCTGTTCTTGAGAAGGTGTTTTCTTTAGAGATAGGCACGCTGCCGCGTACCTATCTCTATAAATAATCTATTCTCTTGCCGGCAGCGACAAAATGAAATGCACCCGGCGAGAGCAATATCCTTATTAAGGGATCAGGAAAATAATACCCTACCCATTTTACTTGTCCTTTTTTCCTCAGGCTGTGTTGGAAAGCCTCGCCGTACCTTTGGGTCCCGAAGGCATTCGGGACAAGTTATGCCTACGTTTTCCGCCTAGCCTGAGAAAAAAATTACTTCGCAAAATTTGGGTAGCTTATTAATTGCCTAATCCCTAAAATAAAATTTTTTTCACAATACTTTTCCTGATTAGCCTGGCATTATATAGTTTTGAAGATAAAAATTATTCAAATTTGAGTCTTGTTCAATCCATATCAACACAATGGGATTTGTGGATCGGAAAATTTAGAGCCTACTTCCCTAATACTCCGCAAGATATCCAGGCTTGCATGAAGTTCAGAGGAGAAGTTGAATCAGATCATCCCGAAGATGCACATCTTGCCGCTTGCCAGAATACCAGGACCGGGGAAATCGTTGCGTCCTTGTATTTAATGGATGCTGACGGCTTCTTATCCTCATCGAATAATCCCTTCAGTGTATTATTCGACCTTATAGATAGTCAATACCTTCCCAGCCTAACTGTTTTTGTAAAACTTAAGGTTAAAAAAGATTATGAAAAAACACCGGCAGTACTTGTTTTAATGAGTCACTGCTTTGTTGAAACACTTAAAGTAGGAGGGCTTGGAATTATCATGGCCTGTAATCCGGATTACTTCTACATGTATAAAAGATTAGGCATGCGCCCGATCAGCCAGTTGGAAAAGTTTTCAGCAATTGAGAAACATCGTATAGGCATGATCTGCCTGCCGGATCAGGAATATCTGAATATCATCAACTCCCCGGCTATTCCATTATTAAGAACAATTGATTTTAACCGATACACACCGATATGTCAATGGTATTACCAATTATTACGCAAAAACAGCGCATTGAGAATCGGGTCAGCTTTCTACCCGGAGGAAGAAGGTGATTTTAGTGGCCATCATAACATCACGGAAGGACTTAGCGAAACAGGTCGTGAAGTATTCTTAAAAAATGCTTTAGTGATTAATTGCAGAGAGGGAGAAGTACTAATAACGGAGAATGACGGAGGAAATTCGTTCGGATACATAAAAAAGGGCATGGTAAAAGTCTTGATCGGGGGTAAACCCCTTGTCATCCTGGGTGAAGGAGATATTTTTGGAGAAATTGCATTCATTCTCGAAAGTAACCGAACAGCACAGGTAGTAGCCGCGAGCGAAGAAACGGAGGTCGTACTTTTTAACTCATCCGCATTGAATCAATTGAATTCAGAGGCAGATAAAAGTATTATTTGGAGGAACCTGGCGAGAATTCTTGCTCAACGGGTGGTGGTTACGAATAAATTATTGGGATAATCACTACAGCGTTTAATAAAGAGTATACTACTCAATGCTTACATACGCATACTGCAACTTCTCCAAACGAAGCAATAAATTATCCAAAGCACTTTTCACCTCATCCAAATTGGCTTTTACAATCTCGCTCAATTCCGGATCGACGAACAAGTGCCGTTCAATACCTTTAAGCGCTTCAGGTGGATTGTCATCTAAGCGTTTTTTCTGTTCGTGGATATAACTTTGAAGCTTTTTAAGGCGATTGTCCCAATGTTCTTCAACAATGGAATGAGGTGCTTTGTAGACGATTTTTGTCTTTTCTACTTTTTTTGTTTTTAATGGCAATGTGTATTTCACCGAGTTATGAAATACATCAACGCTATGTTCGTTGTTGCTTCGTTGTGCTTTCAGGCGGTTGCGCAATTCAAGGTCTTCATCGTAGATATTGATGACTTCCTGTTCATCGAGGCGTAACTTGTGGTACTGTTTTATAGTGATCAGGCTTCCTTCAAACTTTTGCTCCTGCTTTTCGAGTTGGTAATAATCTTCCTGAACAGGTAAAGGATGTACTTCCGATTCTGTATATTTTACCTTGATTTCCTTATCTACTTCCGTTTCAAACTCACTAATCTCTCTTTTTAACATGTTCAGATTGACCGCCATAGAGTAGCCATGCTTACGGATTGCAGCACTGACCATTTCTTTAACCAGATCCAGCTGATCCGGCTTACTCCAAAGGCAATGAACCATTAGAAAACAATCCATTAAATTTACCTCGGTCCTGTTGTGCAGGAAAGCTGAGGTTCTTAATAGTCGAATGATCTTTTTCCAGCGGCGATCAAAAACCGGGATTTTATTTCCGGCATTATTGGGTTTTGCATTATGCTGTTCAATAGATACTTTGACAACTTGAATGGCATTCAGCACCTCAGCGGGAACATCTATTTCATCTATCCGTTGATCCCATTCTCTCAGTACTGCTTCTGAAAGTTTAGCTTCTTCATCAAGATCGTCCTTGTAAACATCCTTTGTATCGACAATCATATTCACAAAGTTTTTAAAATTGCGAATATTGCCGATTTCCAGGCGAATCAGAAAGCGATCCCAAATTGGAGCCAGGCTTTGATTTTTAGGAGGCAATTCATTGGAAGCGGTTATGATCCCGCGGATATTGACTTTCATATCCTGATCGCCGTTACGATAGATCTTCTCGTTCAGAATAGTTAACAGCGCATTTTGGATGGAAGGACCAGCTTTCCAAATTTCATCCAGGAAAACTATATTTGCACTGGGGAGATACCTTTCCGTGAGCCGCTCGTATTTATCTTCCTCTTTGAGTTTCTTGATAGAGATCGGTCCAAATATCTCATCTGGTGTGCTGAACTTGCTCATAAGATACTCAAAAGACACTCCGTCCTTAAAGGCATACTTCAACCTACGAGCTATAAGACTTTTCCCCACTCCCGGAGGGCCGAGGAAGAAGATGCTTTCCCCTGCAATAGCCGATAGCAAGGCCAGCTTCATAGATTCTTCCCTTTCGTATAGACCTCTACAGAGGCTTTCGATCAAATTAGCCGTTTGTGTACGCGGCTTCAATATTAAATTATTAACCTCTGATGCCATCTTCCTGGATATAATGCTTGCGAATTAATTCATCGACCGTTGCCTTGCGAATATTTAGTATAGCTCCTTTAAAGTGCAAATCTTTACCAGCCATCGCGTGATTGAAATCCACAACGACTTCCTCATCTGAAAAACTTAGGATCTTGCCTTGATGACTCATCCCATCTGTATCCGTCAACTCCACGTAATTTTCTTCCACCACCAAACCAGGAGGCTCCTGACCGTCTATTTTAAAAATATTCCTGGGCACATCTGCGATATTACTTTCAAGGCGCGGCCCGTAAGCATCCATAAAAGACAAGGTAAATTCAAAAGAATCGGATTCTTTAAGACCGAACAGTTTTGCTTCAAAAGCTTCAAGCAATTTTCCGGTTCCAAATAAAAAGATAAAAGGATAATTCGCATCCATGCGCTCCATCAATTCTCCTTCAGGGCCGCCGTCGCGCAATTCGTAGGTAAGTGTGATTACATTATGTTCTTCAACCTGCATATGAAAGTTTTACATTTGCAAGCTAGAACCGTTGGGAAGGGGTTTGGTTTAATAAGATGCCCGAAAAGTAAATCTTTGTCAGGAGGCAAGGACTTACTTTTCGGGCATCTTCTAAACTATGTTTATTCTACAGCAGCAGAAAGGTCCAGGTCATCCAGTACGGCATCCATAAAAATATCTTCGCCGCGAACATAGCCATGCTTGAGTTTATAACCACTGAAGCCAGCAAGGAAATTCCAATAGTTTGCTGTCCAGCCTCCTCTGTAATCTTTGATAAGCTCAAATAGCGGTAATTCTAGTTCCTTTTCGATCATTTTAACCAAAATTTTCCCCTGTGTTTTGGTCAGATTCTTCAAAGGATCAGTAAACTCACTTTTCAATTCTTTATGACGCTTCTTAGCGTATTTCTTAGCTTTTCTCTTCTTAAGTCCTTCTGTATTTTCATCAAGCTCTTTGAATAAGGCAATTGCCTTTAAAGCATAGGGATAGACGATTGCGGCATAACGCTTGTACTTCATGTAAGTATGATAGTCTCTTGGATCTTTAAACTTTTTGGGAGAGGAAACCTGAATATCATCCATTTCAGATACATAGATCGTATCATTATCCTTTGTAATGAGAACGGTCACCAATTCGCCTCCGATATTGGACTCGTAGCTTTCTTTGATTTGTTGTGCAGAAAGACAAATAGTGGCCGAAAAAGTGATTAATAAAATTGCAAAAATTCGTAACATATAAAATTGGATAAATGGTTAAAGATTATGGGGGTTAAGGGTTTCAAAATTAGAACGTTAAGTTTGTTTGATTTGGTTTAGATTGGTGAATAATTTTGTTATTTAGACGACGGCAAGGAAATATAGTGACAAAGTTCAGGCCATTTACACTGTTAATAAATTATTAAAGTAGGGTTCCGTATGTGCTCGGATTGCAAATCCTCGCGAGCGGCACCGCTCGCGAGGATTTGCAATCCGAGCACACTTCAAACTTTTTGTAAACTCCATTCACTTTAGGTTGTTGATTAATTCTAAACGTTCTTTGACAAATTGTGTGGAACTTCAAAATGATACCCCTTGAATGCCCCTGTGGCTGAAAGGGGTATCATTTTGAAGTTCCATTTTTTCACAATTTATGTCAAAGAACTATTTTAAATAACATAATTCATGACGGATTACACTAACACACATCTTGTATTAGAAACGGCCCAATTAAAACCAGGTAAGGTTGGCTGGAAAAGTCCTTCCAATTTGGCGATTGTAAAATATTGGGGGAAACACGGTCGGCAATTGCCCAAGAACCCCTCAATCAGTTTTACACTCGAAAACTCTTTTTCGGAAACGACCATCGAGTATGGCCCTAAAGAAAGCCAAAGCGAGCAGATAGAATTAGATTTTTTCTTTGAAGACCAACCCCATGAGCAATTCCAAGCAAGAATTGAAAAGTTTTTTGAAAGCATTACCAATATATTTCCTTTCTTAAAGCAAGTAAAGTTAGAAATACGCTCTCATAATTCTTTTCCTCATTCCGCAGGTATTGCTTCTTCGGCTTCTGCCATGAGTGCCCTCGCTCTCTGTCTCTGTTCTATGGAACAAGAGCTCTTTGGCCAGCTAAAAGATGAAAAAGAATTTTTAAAGAAAGCTTCTTACATAGCCCGATTAGGTTCAGGAAGTGCTTCGCGTTCCATTTTCCCGGAAGCAGCCTTTTGGGGAAAATACGGAGCGGTAGAGCAATCTTCAGACTTATACGCAATCCCTTTCGAGCAAGAACTACACAAAGTATTCAAGACGTTCAAAGATGATATTTTAATCGTATCCCGGAAAGAAAAAAAAGTATCCAGCAGTGCCGGCCACTCTCTTATGGATCAGAACCCATTTGCTGACGTACGGTATCAACAAGCTAACCGACATATTTACAACCTTATTAGCGTACTAAAAACCGGAGACTTGGATGAATTTGGCCAAATCACTGAAAATGAAGCATTAACCCTTCATGCTTTAATGATGGCCTCCAATCCATCTTACATTTTGCTGCAACCGGGGACACTACAGGTTATCGAAAAGGTGAGAGCATTCAGAGCAACTGAAAAATTGCCTCTTTATTTTAGTCTAGATGCTGGTCCTAACCCGCATTTATTATACCCCGAATCCATTGAAGAAAAAGTAAATGATTTTGTAGAAAACGAGTTGACGCCTCATTGTGAGCTCAGCTATCATATAAAAGACCAGGTAGGAAAAGGACCTGAAAAATTGTGAAAAATATGATCTATTTAGCAATCGTTCTATCAATACTTTTTGGCTGCAGTGTACCAGAAGACCGGCCGAAATTGACTAATCCAAAGTTTGACAAGGCTATTAAAAATATTTTGGATTACACTACTCCCCTACTCAGTGTAGATGAATTAAGAGAGATGGAAAGCGAAAATCAGGATTTCATACTGCTCGATACACGCGAACCCAATGAGTTTGCCATCAGCCACATAAAAGGAGCCCAATTTGTAGGCTACAACCACTTCGATCAAAGCAAAGTGAGTTCCCTGCCTAAAGACACGAAGATTGTATTGTATTGTTCTGTAGGATACCGCAGTTCAATGATCGGAAAAAAACTAATCAACCTGGGCTTTCAAGATGTGTATAATGTTTATGGAGGCATGTTTGAGTGGGTTAACAAAGGTTACGAAGTTGTTGACAGCAAAGGAAATGCAGCAAATAAAATTCACGGGTATAACAAATCATGGAGCAAATGGGTAGAAAATGAGAAAATTGAGAAAATTTGGTAGGTAAGAGGGATAGATATTAGGGAAGTGTATTTAAAACAGCTATAACAAGGGCTTTGCCCTTGTTATAGCTGTTTTAAATACACTTCCCTAATATCTATCCCTCTTACCTACCAAATCGAATGGGGTTTCAACTCAATTACCCCTTTATAAAACAAACGCGTGGTATTCTCAAATGACTCCGTATAATCGGAAACATAGATGCGATGAGGAGGGCGAGGTCCCGGATTCAGGAGGGCGTTTTCTCTCAAAACACGCTCTACCTCTTTAGCTACCACATCAGAAGAAGTCATAACATTTACTTTATATTCCAGGAAGGCTTCGATACTAGGCTTGATGAGAGGGTAATGAGTACAAGCCAGGAGTAATACTTCCATCCCCTCAAACATAGGAGCAGAAAGATAACTTTCTATTACTGCCTCACTGATATTATTGGAAATATAGCCCTCTTCAATCATAACGGTTAATAAGGGAGTAGGTAAAGCTGCGATTATGGAAGAAGGAGAGGCTTCAGCTATTTTTTTTTGATAAACACCGGAATGTACGGTAGCTTTTGTAGCAATGATGCCTATTTTCTTTGGATTAAGAGGAGCCACAGCTTCCACTAAAGGATCAACGACATTTACAAACAGGATATCTCCCTGAAAAAAGTCGAGCAGTACTTCATAAGCAGCAGAAGAGGCAGAGTTGCAAGCTACCACGATCATCTTACATCCCTGGTCAATAAGGAATTTCGAAATTTTTAAGCAGTAATAGCGAATGGCATCAAGGGATTTATCCCCATAAGGCAAATGGATAGTATCCCCGTAGTAGATGATTTGCTCGTTTGGGAGAAGCTGGGTAACTGCTCTAGTCACCGTCAATCCACCAATACCGGAATCAAAAATTCCGATGGGTTGAGAAGAAGAAGGTTTCAATGAAGGAGGTATTAGTAATTCATCCAATCAAATGGGTCAATCATGGGAGAAGTTCTCCCATGATTGACCCATTTGATTGGATAAAAAAGAGAATTTAATGGATATTATTACATGCCCAGTTTTTGGCGAACAAGTTCGCTTACATCTTGAGCAGGTTCAGCATAAAGCAATACACTTGCCTCGAAGATGAATTGATAGCCATTTTCATCTGCGACAGCTTTGATCGCATCGTTGACTTGTTTTAAAATAGGCTCAAGAAGGGAATTTTCTTTATCAATCAACTGCTGAGACATGTCTTTTTCTGCCTTTAAGATTTCTTCTTGTTTCTTTTGCAGTTCTTGTAGTTTCGTTTCTTCTTGTACAGGCGAAAGTGTACCGCGCTCTCTTTCTTGCACGAACGCCTGTTCTTGCTGCTGATACTCCTGGAGCATCTTTTGCCCTTGCTTTTGAAGCTGTGTTTGAAGCGCTTCAAGATTGGAACGCATTTCTTTCACGGCAGGCATTTCAGCTAAAATTCCATTTGAATCGATATAACCAAATTTTTGGGCATTCAAGCCGACTGTAATCGCCAAAGCTGCGAAAAGAAGGAACGTTCTTATTATTATTTTTTTCATTTTGCTAAAAAAAATTTTCGATAAAAAATAACTTGCCTACATTAGTAGAGGCAACAATTGAATAAAAAGTTGGACGGTTAAAAAAAGTTCGTTCTTTGAAAAATTGTGTGGAACTTCAAAATGATAATCCTTCAATACTCTTGTGGCTGAAAGGGTTATCATTTTGAAGTTCCACTTTTTCACAACAAAAATCAAAGAACCAAAAAGTTTAAGTGCAAAGATAATTTTTTATTGGGGTTATTTAACTCCAAGCTCTTCGAGAATATCTTCCGTCTTATCATATTTTGGATTAGAGAAAATTATGCCAGATTCGCCACTCTTATCAAAAATAAAGTCAAAACTGCGGCTATTGGCATAGGACTCTATGGCTTTATAGACTTTTTGCTGAATTGGATTGACCAATTCCTTGCGTTTCTGGAATAATGCACCATCAGGGCCAAATTTTTCTTTTTGCATTTCTCTAACTTTTGCTTCAGCAGACATGATATCCTCTTCTTTCTTTTTCTTCATTTCTTCACTCATCAGTACCTGTTTTGCCTGATATTCATTGTACAGGGATTGAATTTCGTCGTATTTGATTTTAATCTCCTGACGCCATTCTTTTGCCTGACGATCCAGTTCTTTCTGAGCGGATTGATACTCCTCCATGCTTTCAAGTATCAGATTGATATCTACATAAGCAAACCTTTGGGCATTCAAGGAGGAAGTTCCTATGAAAAACAGAGCAAAAAAACATACTGCTCCTATCCAAGCCTTATTAGTTATTGATGATAACATGAATAATTTTTTTTATGGTTAAATAGACTTTTTACTTAAGTAGTTCACGGAATTAAACTACTTAAAATCTGGGCAAAAATAAAATATTTTCCCCCCTTCCAACACTAAACGTGAAAGTTTAATGGAATAAGTTACAAAAGAAGGGCCTTAACGAATGTTTAAGGAAAGGAGTTTTTGCGTTTTTTAGGCCGCGCCAATTCTAATTTGTAATAATTATCACTGAAAAGCAGTATGAACTATAATAATTTTGTTGTCGAAATTAAATGTTTTGGCAAAAAACAAATGACATGGAGAAGAAAGTAAACTTCAATGATCTTATAAACGGTGACAAGCCAGTATTAGTAGATTTTTTCGCTGATTGGTGTGCTCCTTGTAAAGCCATGGGCCCCATACTTCAGGAAGTGGCACAAGATGTGGGAGATAAAGCTAATATCGTAAAAGTGGATGTTGATCGCAATCCACAAATTGCCGGACAACTTGGCATTCGGGGAATTCCTACTTTCATTTTATTTCAAAAAGGTGAAATCGTTTGGAGGCAGTCCGGCATGCAGTCGGCTTATGCATTAACGAATATTATTAATGAGTATAGTGTTCATCAAATGATCATATTTAAATCAATCGAATAAATATGGAATTAGCAAGTCAAACAAGTTATTGGATGAGTATAATACAACAACCGTGGCACTGGAGTTTCTCTGGTTTCGTGATTTCGTTGGTGATGCTTTTGTTATTACTTTTTAACAAAAGCTTTGGTATGTCTGCTAATCTCCGAACCTTGTGTACGGTGGCGGGAGCAGGAAAAAAGCATAAATTCTTCAATTTTGACTGGAAATCACAGAGGTGGAATCTGATTTTATTGCTAGGTGCTGTAATCGGAGGTTTTTTGGCCAGTACCGTTATGAAAAGCCCGGAGCCTATCAACATTTCGGAATCAACGCTTACCCACTTACAACAATTAGGAGTTGAAAGGCCAGAGAACGGAAATTCTAATTTCATTCCTGAATCTCTGTTCAACTTTGAAGCCTTACTTACTGTAAAAGGCCTTATTATGATGGTATTGGGAGGTTTTCTGATCGGCTTTGGAGCACGCTGGGCCGGGGGCTGTACTTCGGGGCATGCGATTAGTGGTCTGTCCAACTTACAATTGCCTTCCTTGATTGCGGTAATTGGTTTTTTCATTGGCGGATTGTTGATGACGCATCTTTTGTTACCACTGATTCTAGGTATGTAAGAAAGTTAAGTCGAACAAAAAAAAACTCGTTCTTTGACAAATTGTGTGGAACTTCAAAATGATAAGCCTTGAATGCTCTTGTGGCTGAAAGGCTTATCATTTTGAAGTTCCATTTTTTCACAATTTATGTCAAAGAACTAAAAAACTTAAAGGGTAGAGATGAAAGGTTTAAAATATTTATTTATAGGCATTCTTTTTGGCATTGTAATGACCAAATCCGAAGCCGTTTCCTGGTACCGGATACAGGAAATGTTCCTATTCCAGAGCTTTCACATGTATGGAATCATAGGAGTAGCCGTTGTATTAGGTGCTTTATACGTAGCAATAATTAAGCGCTACTCGATTAATAGCTTTAACGGAGAACCCATCGTACTAAGCCCAAAAGCGATGAGTATCCCAAGATACCTTTTTGGAGGAACAATTTTTGGTCTTGGCTGGGCTATGACGGGAGCTTGCCCAGGACCAATGTACACCCTGGTAGGGCATGGATACTGGATCATTTTAGTCGTTATTTTTAGTGCCTTAGCAGGCACCTGGGTTTATGGGGCTTTGAGAGATAAGTTGCCACATTAATAAGATGGTAAACATGAGTCATCCCGAAAATTCGGGATGACTCATGTTTTACGAAACACTTATAAACACCTATTAATCAATCGACTATCTACTTTTTCCTTGATGAAAAGTAGCAAAAAATCAAGGCTGTATTCAATTCTTAACGCTTTTTGTCCCGAA
>CAZHZT010000069.1:0-30099 GCA_964537285.1 uncultured Saprospiraceae bacterium
AGAATTGAATACAGCCTTGATTTTTTGCTACTTTTTTATCAAGAAAAAAGTAGAAAAATACCTGATTAACAGACACATACAAAGGCTTTTCACAAAACATGAGTCATCCCGAAAATTCGGGATGACTCATGTTTCTTAAAAGATCTTTATTGTTTTACGATCTTAAGCATTTCGCTATTACTATTGGTAGATTCCAATCGCACAAAGAAGATTCCTGCATGAGGAAGATCATCAAGCTCAATAACAGCATTAGGTTGATTGACTGCAATGCTTGACACTTTTCTTCCGTTCACATCATAAACAACCAATTGAGCTTCCTCAAGCATTTCCGTCATTTCTACAGTTACAAAAGTATTGCTGATAGAAGGATTCGGGAAAGCACTTAGGCGTGTATTGTTATCGGAAATTGCGTTAATGGCTGTGGTAGTAGCAGTAGTCGTATCCGTAACTAAAAAAGCATCAAAACCAGCTTCCAACAGGTGGCCGCTACCCGGAAGATCTGAAGTGCGAAGGAAGATAGACATATCATCTGTTAATTCGATAATATCTTTAAGCGTATCGCTATATACTTCCCAGCTGTTTTGGGTTTCTGTAATTTCTCTGATAATCACCTCATCGGTTCCGTTGGTAACACCTACTTCCAATTTATCATCCGGATCGCCATTTCCACCATCATTGAAGAACCAAAGGCTGTAATTAAATACAGGATATTCATATTTTGATAGTAGTTCCATTGCAGGGGAAATAAGAACCGTAAAGCCGTTGTCCACGTCATCGTTACCAGCACTGCCACCGCCATTACCGGTAACATAGCACATATCGCCATAATCGTTAAGTACATCCAGCTCAGGGTTAGCTTCACCGCCCTGATACGTAGTTCCTACGGGCTCACCCATTTCCCAGTTGCCTGTTTCAGCAGAGTTTTCAGCCAATTTCCAATTAAAATCAGTGAAGAAATCATCCTGATACCCTTCATCCAGTTCAATCACTACTGAAGTAGGTTGATTGAGATCAATTTCCACTTTATTATGCAAGTAGCCCCAAGAACCGGCAAATATGTCGTACTGCCCACCGATCAAACCATTCAAAGAGAAGTTACCGTTGCCGTCTGAAACAGATTCAAAAGAAGTTGTATTATTAAAAACCAACACTTTAGCATTTGGAATAGGATCACCATTATCACTTCTCACGACCTGACCAGTTACCATAAAGTTCGGCATTGGATCAAGTTCTACGTCCAAAATAGTGATTTCACCATTAACCAGAGTAGCTGATACCGTTTTAGGGAAATAACCTAATTTAGTAAACGTTACATCGAAGGTACCAGCAGTTGCCACCCCCGTCTTATACTCACCAGAAACATTGGTTACGCTTTGATTAAGCTCCACTGCATCCATAGATACATCAACGCCAGCAATATTATCTTGTGTTTCTGAATCGGTAACGATTCCTTGTAATCTGGCTGCACGCACATAATTTGGCTCAAGCACATAGAGTCCATTGCCAATATCAGTAACCAGTACTAAGCCAGAAGGAAGGAAGGGGTAAGCTCCCCAAGCGCCACTAAAACCAGTATTGGCAGGGATATAGGTATCAAAATTTCCAACTTCAATCAAATTATCAGGAACGGATGCATCTACGATAATACAACCATCCGTGTAGTAAGAAATGATGATGTAGTCGTTCCAAACGTGCACATTATGAGGAATTACACCTACGCCTAATGTCGTTAAAGGACGAAACTGGTTCAGTTCCTTAATATCGTTCTTATCTGAAATATCGTAAGAACCACAAGGCGCATTCGCTAGCTCATCCGTAGTAAAGATAGTATTTCCATCATCTGACAACCAGGTATTGTGTGTAAAAGTAGCGCCGGTTGATTGTGTATTCACTAAAGCAGGATTAGTCAAATCGCTTACATCATAAATGGCAAAAACACCTTGATATATTTCAGAACTATATAGGAAGTTATCTCTGGCATACACATCATGAGAATAAATGGGTGGGCCTGCACCAACAAATTGAGGACCGAAGGGGTCGGTTGCCACATCTACATACAGCACACCACCGGAGTTGATATTGGCTCCAGCCAGGTAGCAAGTACCAAATTCATCAATATACAAATTATGAATCGTCGATAAAGTTCCTAACCCGGGAAGATCAGGTGCCCAATAGAACCAATCATCGTTTGTTAAACCATCAGGTAAGTTTTCAAGATTCACGACTAATAGGCCGTCGCCGCCTTCATTAGTTACATAAGCATAGTGATCCCAGGTTTTAATATCTCTCCATGTGGTGGAAGGACCGGGGATGAAAGCTGCCTCATAAGGATTTTCAGGATCTTCTAAACTAACGATGGAGAATCCGTTTCGCACACCAACTAGAGCATATTCTGTGCCGTCAGGAGCTGCCCACCCCCAAATGTCGCTAAGGTCAGCATCGTAAGGAAGGTCGGAAATGTAATTTACATTGAGCTGTGCCTCAAGTTGTAAAAAACCAAATAAGGATACAAGTGAGAGTGTAATCCAGAACTTTTTCATCATTTTCTTTTTCTAGCGTAAAATAATAATTGTTAAATCAGAGCAAAATGCAAATGTATAAAACATATTCCACGGTTTTGGTTTTTGGTATTGATAAACTCTGTCAATCACTAGACACATGTAAGAATGTATATATGTTCAAGCATCTCTTTTATCTGATCAGGGTGGAAAGCTTTCCAGGCCTCTCTTTTTCTGAACCACGTCATTTGTCGTTTGGCATATCTCCGGGAATTTTGTTTGATAAGGTCAACCGCCTCCGAAAGTGAGGCATTCCCTTCAAAAAAATCAAATAATTCCTGATAGCCGACCGTTTGCAGGGGTTTTAGTTTTCGAAAAGGATATAGATTGCGAGCTTCTTCCTGCAAGCCATTCTCCATCATTTGATCCACTCTTTGGTTAATTCGATCGTAGAGCAATGCTCTTTCCCATTCTAATTTAATGTAAATTGGAGTAAAATCTCTTTCTTTAGAATTTTCATTTAGAAAAAAAGAATAAGGTTTTCCACTTACATCACAGACTTCCAAAGCCCGAATAAGCCTTCTCGAATTATAGATATCCACTTTTTTAAAATACGCAGGATCCAGTATTTCAAGTTGTTTTTGTAAATACGCCAGACCCTTTTCCTCAAAAGCTTTCTGCCATTTTTCCCGAATAGCCCCGGGAACTTCCGGGAATTCATCCAGGCCTTCGCAAACGGCTCTTATAAAAAGACCAGAGCCTCCGGTCATCACTACCATTTGGTGCGTTTTAAATAGTCGATTGAGAAGTGCTAAGGCATCGCGTTCGAAATCTCCAACGGTATAGGCATCGTGAATAGAAAAGGAATTGATGAAATGATGAGGTGCTTGTTGAAGTTCCTGTTCACTTGGTTTAGCCGTTCCGATGGTCATTTCCCGGTAGAACTGGCGGCTGTCAGCAGAAATTACCTCTGTTTTGAAATGTTGAGCCAGTTTTATCGCTATCTTTGTTTTTCCGGAAGCGGTTGGCCCTCCGATAACCAAAAGAAACTTAGATGGTTTGTTCATTCTTTAGTGAAATTTTACCCTGGTATTTGGCGTTAAGTAGTTCACGGAATTAAACTACATAAACATATGATGCTCTTTTGCGCTGACTCTGCGTTGCTCAAAGCCTTGCTTAACATGGGCTAAGCGCGGTTTTCGCGCCTTGATTCAGCACAAAATAGCTATCATCTGTTTGGTAGCCCAATTCCGTGAACTACTTAAACAAATATTACGAAATCAAGCATTACCAGCAGGAAAATTAAGGAACAAAATTAAATTAAAATGAAGAAAGTATTTTTGTTAAGCTTCATAGTGATCACGTCTTTTCTTCAACTGGCAGCCCAGGAAGAAGCTATTGAAGGGTCCTTTGAGCAATCTTTTGAGAAGGAATACTCAAAAAGGATCCAGAAAGAATACCTGAACGGCGTTTATATTCCTAAAGATCTGGCGGACTCCTTTGTTCAACTCAGCAAGTTGACGGATAATGCTTCGGAGCAGAAGTTTAAAAATGCGCCCGAAGAATTTGCCGCAAAAAAGCTGCATTTCAGCCTGGGCCGTTGGATGATTTACAATTGGCAGTTTTATGAAGGCTCCCGGCTTTCCCATTATTTCCGCCAGATGGGGCTCACACATCCCGATGACATGGCTCAATTCATTATTGTTACTTACCACCGCCACTTAAATAAAAAGCCCCTTAATCCCAAACCTCTTATCGAAGAATTCGTTAATAACAGGAAATCTTTAATCCAAAATCGCCTGAAGAAGGGAGAAGTTATCCACGAAGAAACGCGGAAGGTAGATCCCGATACGAGCAGGCGCTAAATAATGATCATTTTGGCGGAACAGGTAAAACCTTACGAACAAGAAGGGAGCAAAAAACAGCAAGTGGAGCAAATGTTCGATAATATTGCTCCGAAATACGATTTTTTGAATCGATTCCTTTCTCTTGGAATTGATATTTACTGGCGTAAAAAAGCCGTAAATCGATTAAAAGATCAACAGATTAAACAGGTACTGGATATTGCAACCGGTACAGCAGATGTAGCTTTGGAGATTTACAAGCAAATAAAACCGGATCATATCACCGGAGTGGATATCTCTGATAAAATGCTTGAAATTGGCCGGGAGAAAATTCTTGGTAAAACGCTTCAAAAATACATCACGCTGGAAAACGGAGATTCGGAGAACTTGCGATTTGAAGACAATACCTTTGACGCTATCACCGTTGCTTTTGGGGTTCGCAACTTTGAGAACCTCTCAAAAGGCCTGGCAGAGATGTACCGCGTACTGAAGCCCGGAGGAAAGTTAATCATTCTTGAATTTTCAAAACCTAAAGTTTTTCCGTTCAAGCAACTATTTAACTTTTATTTTAAAAATATTTTGCCCATTATTGGGAAATGGAATTCCAAGGACCCCAAAGCGTATCAATACTTATTTGAATCCGTACAAGCTTTCCCGGAAGGGGAAAAGTTTATTCATATTTTATCATCGGTTGGTTTTAAATCGAACCAAAATATCCCATTAACTTTAGGCGTATGTTCCATCTATCAGTCCGAAAAGTAGCATTCTTATCGTTTTTATTGCTTACACTGAGCACAGGCTTATTGAATGCCCAATCCGTAAAGGGTAATTATAATTTCCTGGATTTCCAGCAGAAGCCTTATTACTTTGGCATCACATTGGCCATCAATTCCTCTAATTTCAGGATTTTCAACTCCACTGACCTGATCTTGAACGACAGTATCCGGACGGTCGAGGCCGTTCGGGGGCCGGGCTTTAACCTCGGCATCGTAAGTAATTTAAAGATCGGACAATACTTTGATTTCCGTTTTTTGCCAACGCTTTCGTTTGCAGAAAGAAATATTGAATACACAGGTACCTCCGAGTTCAGAAATGTTTCTACCAGACGCATTGAATCTGTATTTGTAGAATTACCTTTCCACATCCGGTATAAATCGAAGCCCTACAATGATATGCGTTTATTCGTGATCGCCGGGGTGAAGTACTCCTTCGATGTGGCGAGTGAGTCACGCTCCCGCCAGGCAGATGAATTGGTTAAAATATCTCCAACAGATTTTGCCTTTGAATACGGAGCGGGCTTTCAGTTCTTTTTCCCTTACTTCATCTTTTCTCCGGAGATTAAAATATCACAAGGCATCAGCAATATTTTCCTTTTCGATGATCAGCTGAATGAGTCTAGCGTAATTGAAAAGATTCTTTCTCAAACCTTTACGATTTCTTTTCACTTCGAAGGTTAAAGGGAGGGAAGGCACTATAAAAATGAGTCATCCCGAAAATTCGGGATGACTCATTTTTTTGGTCAAAGAACTTCACAAACCGCCTTAAATCAAATATTAATTATTGCAGCAATTCTCGTTTTGGAAATCCAAAACCAAATTTACGCCGCTTCGCGGCGATATTTTCTTTTAAGGGAGGCCGAAAGGGCTATTTTGCGAAGCAAAATAGCCCTTTCGGCCTCCCTTAAAAGAATTCCGCGCCGTAGGCGCGTTTATTTTTCAAAGCGAGAATCGCTGTAATTATTGTGGCAACATGAAGTTCTTTAAAATTCGGGATGACTCATATTTATCGTGTCTAATTTATTTTTCACAGCTACCATCAATTCAGGGAAGAAAGCCAGGAACTCCTCTTGGAAGAGATCATAAAATTGAAACAAGTGCTCGGTGGCATTATCCATTTGCTCTGGTTTGGAACTTCTGCTTTTGATCCCTTTAAAAGCTCTCCGAAGTCCAATTTCTTCTTTGTATTTCGACAGCCAGTCGTCCTGGATCATTTTAGGAAGATAACGTTTTAAATGAGGAGGCATTTCTTCCATTCTGGCCAAAAGGATTTTGTACACCCATGTTGTAAATGATTCGAGAGAGATTTCGGAAAATGCATTCCAATTATTGGCCAGGAGGTAGTCAAAATAGATATCCATTACTACCGGGGAGTACTTCCTATGCAGGGGTCTTAGGCGCTTTACACTTTTTTTTACTATTGGATGATTGTCCGTAAATTCATCAATTAGATAATGCAATTCAACGCCTTTCTGAACAGAAATTGACAAACTTTTAACCTCTTTATTGTTGATAAAATCAGTAATAAAATTGCCGATTAATATATCTTCGTGCTTGCCCGACAGGAAAACATGAGCTAAATGATTCATGCACTTTTTTTGTTGAGTAGGAAGTTCTTGGCTCTGGGTGATTTCATTTGGTCGAAATTTATTTGGGAAGTCCTTAAAGCAGGCCGTTAGGCCTGCTTTATGTTCTTAAAATGTTTACCAAATAAAATCATCTAGAACCAAGTTTTTGTACTTACGGTTTTACCCGATAGACTTTATTCTGAAATAGTTGTTAACTATTTCAGAATAAAGTCTAATACTAACCATCTATTATTACATTTATTATAAAAAAAAGATTCCAGCTATGATGAATATTCCATTCTTCTCTTTCAAAGGTATGCACCCGGCTATTAGGAATGAGGTCATCCAGGCGATGGAAGCGTTCTACGATTCCAACTGGTATGTTTTGGGCAGTAAAGTAAAACAATTCGAGAAGGAATATGCGGCTTACTCTGGAGTCAATCATGCCATCGGAGTAGCCAATGGACTCGATGCACTGCACATTGCACTCAAGACATTGGAAGTTGGAGAAAACCATGAAGTGATCGTTCCTTCCAATACTTATATAGCTACATGGTTAGCTATTTCTTATGTTGGAGCTAAAATTATACCTGTGGAGCCAGACCCAAGGACTTATAATCTCGACCCTGACCGCATTGAAGAAGCTATTACATCAAAAACGAAAGCGATCATGCCTGTTCACCTATACGGCCAGGCGTGTGAAATGGATAAGATTATGGCCATAGCCAAAAAACATAATCTTTATGTAGTAGAAGATAATGCCCAGGCTCAGGGGGCAAAATGTGGAGGTCAACGTACAGGCAGCTTTGGAGATATCAACGGAGTTAGCTTTTACCCGGGAAAAAATTTGGGTGCCATTGGGGATGCAGGGGCCATTACCACTCAATCTGAAGAGCTGGCGCATCATTCCAGAGTAATCCGCAACTATGGATCGCAGGTAAAATACAAAAACGAACGCATAGGCATCAATTCTCGTCTTGATGAGGCACAGGCTCCCATTCTAAGTATCAAATTAAAACATTTGGATTCCTGGAATGCAGAAAGAGCTCAGGTAGCCAATAAATATTATCAAAGACTGGCAGATATCGAAGGCTTAACGCTTCCATACATTGCTGACAATGTCAGCAGCGTATGGCATCAATTTATTATCCGGGTAGAAAAACGCGACCAAATGATGGCTTTTCTCAAAGAACAGGGCATTGGCACGTTGATCCACTACCCTATCCCGCCACATCTTCAAGAAGCCTACAAACATTTAGGCTATAAAACGGGCGATTTTCCGATCGCTGAAGAAATTGCTACCACGGCATTGAGTTTACCGATCTATCCAGGCTTAAGTGATAACGAAATTGACTACATTTGCGACCATATTAAAGAATTCATGAAAAGACATTGATATGGATATCAAACAAAAACAAATGCTCGCCCAAAGAGTGGCTCAAATGAAGGAATCCGCCACTATAAAAATGGCTCAAATGGCCAGAGATCTGCGTGCAGAAGGACATGATGTGATCAGCCTGAGCTTGGGTGAACCCGATTTCGACACTCCGGAGCACATAAAAACCGCCGCTAAGCAAGCGCTTGACGAGGGCTTCACGAAGTATACTCCCGTACCGGGTATTCCGGAACTTAAACAGGCCATTTCTGATAAGTTTCGCAGAGATAATAACTTGGATTATTCTCCGGCTCAAATTGTTGTTTCAAATGGTGCCAAACAGTCCATCGCCAATGTTTGCCTGTCTGTACTTCAGGAAGGCGATGAGGCGCTTATTCTAGCCCCTTACTGGGTGTCTTATATGCCGATTATTAAGCTAAGCGAGGCTACACCTAAATTATTACTGGCAGGAATAGACGAAGATTATAAAGTTTCAGCAGCGAAAATAAAAGCAGCAATTACCGATAAAACTAAGTTGATTATCTTTTCGAGCCCATGTAATCCTACCGGCTCCGTTTATAGTAAAAAAGAACTGCAAGCTATTGCCGAGGTATTAGGTGAACACAAAGATATTTATATCATCTCTGATGAAATATACGAGTACATTAACTTCACCGATGAACACGTTAGTATCGGTACGTTCGACGAGGTTAAGGATCGAACCATTACCGTAAATGGCTTTTCTAAAGGATTTGCTATGACAGGCTGGCGATTGGGCTACATGGGAGCTCCTTTAGAAATTGCTAAGGCTTGCGCCAAACTGCAAGGGCAATTCACTTCAGGTGCGAATGCGTTTAGTCAAAAAGCTGCTGCTCATGCTCTAAATTCCAGCCTGGAGCCTACTTTTAAAATGAAGGAAGTTTTCCTTCAACGCAGAGACCTGATCGTAAATTTACTGAGTCAAATCGAGGGTTTGAAGGTAAACATGCCTGAAGGCGCATTCTATGTGTTCCCTGATGTGAGCTACTTCCTTGGCAAAAAAACACCTGAAGGGAAGGTAATTGAAAATACGAGTGAGCTGTGTATTTATTTACTTCAAAGTGCACATGTTGCCGTAGTTAATGGAATGGCTTTTGGTGCTCCGGATTGTATCCGGCTTTCGTATGCCGCTTCGAATGAGGAATTGGAGAATGCAGTGGCGAGAATAAAGAAAGCTTTGGAAGCACTAGCCTAAAAAACAATAGAGGCTGCCTCATAATTAATTCGTGTGGCTTGGGAGAAGTAATTTCTATTGCGGGATGTTCTTTTTTGAAATTTTACTAAAAATTTCAAAAAAAGGGCTGCCAGATGATTTTGTTTAGTCGAAATTAATTTGGGAAGTCCTTAAAGCAGGCCGTTAGGCCTGCATGATCGTAGCCCTGGGTTCTCCCCAGGGTTATAAGATATAAAGACCAACTTCTGCGTAGCGGAAGCACATCATAAGCTATAGCTCTTGTGTCTTAAGCTGCCGCTCAATGTCGTTAGCTTAACCTTTTTCTTTGCCTGGCGCTTTAGCGCCAGGTGTAATGTTAATATTTATCGGGGCTTTAGCCCATTAATAACGAAGGGGCTAAAGCCCAATCTGAGAACTATTCCCCCCGGCACTGAAGTGCCGGGCTATAAAGAGCTTAAGTTGACGATATTGAGGCTACTTGCTAAGCGGAAGAAATTAGATAGAATAATCTTTTCCTCAGGAGGATTTGAAGAAAAGGTCAGGCAAGCCTAACGGCCTGCTTTAAGGACTTCACAAATTAATTTCGGCCAAATGAAATCATCTAAAGCCTAAAAAGAATATCCTGCAAAAAAGAAAATTTCCATTCGTCTCATTCCGTCAGCCCCCAAATCCAGTTTCCATCCTCGTTGCAATACCCAATCTTGCCCCCTTGCTCTATACGAAAAAGCCCTTCCCCCGCATAACTAATATATTCGTATTCCGGTTGTACAATCAACTCCCCGTCCAAATTTATCAAGCCATTAAACCCTTTGATACGTACTTTGGCATAGCCATCTTCAAAGTCCTCGATTTTATCATATTTGGGAGGGACAATCTGAATGCCTCGCTGATTAATGATTCCCCAACGGCCATCTAATTCAACCACGGCTATTCCGTTGGAAAACTTGCCTGCGTGAGTATAATAGCCTTCCGACATTTTAGCTTCCTCGGTGATGTAATAGAAGCGATATTTCCGATCCTGGACGAGGCCGCGGCCATCGCTAAAATCCAACAATTTATTGATCGTTGGTTTGATAATGTAATTCCCCCAGCGATCAATCAGGCCGGTTTTTTGATCATTTTTGTAAATAACAGCTTTCCCGCCCTTATAATCAAGGCATTTTAAATACTCCAGTTCCACGACTTCTTTTCCTTCCGGGTCGATGTAGCCGCAATAGCCACATTTCCAAACGGCCGCTCTATCGCCGGAAAACCTGGATACTTTAGCGTATTTATCTTTGATGACCAAATCGCCCTTTGTATCAATGAACCCGTAGTGTTTATTGGTCTTTACTGCAGCAAACCCATCATAAAAAGGATAGATTTTTTGATATCCTTGTGAGGTAACAAGCTCCCCTTTCCGGTTGATCAATCCATAACGGATTCGATCATTTCCATAGCAAACCAGGCTCAGCTCATGTTCATTAAAAGGTTCAATTAAAGAAAAACGACCAGACCGGACGATGAATTTACCTTCTAAGTTGATCAGGCCATACTTGCCGTTCATAACCACCCTGGCAAGGCCATCTTCAAAATCAAAAGCCTGATCAAATTGCCCGGGGATAATCATTTCCCCTTTTTTATCGATGTACCCATAACCATGTGAGGTAGACACCCATGCCAGTCCATCATGAAAATTCCCGACTCTTTGATATTCGAAATCGATTACTACATCGCCTTGCTTATCGATGTAGCCCCATTTAAACCCTAACTGAACCGCCGCCATACCTTCACTAAAAGCATGGACTTTGCGGAAACGTGGCGGAATGACCTCGATCCCTCTTCTGTCAGCGAAGCCCCACCATTTTTCTCTTCGAACGGAGAGCCTGCCTTCATTAAAGCCACCAATTTCATCATACATAGTTCGGACGGTAACGCTTCCGGAAGTATCAATCAGTCCATACTGCTGCTTTCTATGATAAATGCGCAGGATCTTGTTCCCGGTATTTTCTAAAAAATGGATTTCATCGTAATTACATGGAATCAAAACATCTCCATTGATCCCTACAGCTCCCCACTTTTGACCATCAGACACGATACCGACGCCATTCACAAATTCGTTAGCGAAATTATAGGTAGCTTCTACAAGCACCTGCCCACTATCCCGCAAATACCCCCATTTACAATTTTGACATATCAATTGCCCGGACCGGCTAATTTCGCGATCATGATTGGTGTGATCCGTTAATGTAAAATTAGAAAGTTGATTATTAAGATAGGATGAAAGCAGTTCCAGAGAATAATTATCAGCGGCTTTTTCTTTAACAGCGGTCAGTTTACCTTTTGTGGCCACCCGAAAAATACCGTCCTTCGAACGGCCAATATAAGCCAAACCATCGAGTACGATCTTTCCTTCAGGATTGATCAATCCGTGTTTCCCTTTATTATTGATAATACGCACCAGCGGTGTTTTTTCTTTAAAATCTCCCAGGCGCACATCCAGCAGGTCTGCTTCTGTGACTAGTTCACCAAATTTGTTATTGACTATTCCAAAGACCCAATCGGAGCGAAAAGTAGTGGTTCCGAACTGATGATATTGCAGTTGTTCTTTTCCTACGACAGTAAGCTCCTGATCTGGAACAACGTTTATCCAGTCAAAGGTAGGCTTTATTTGGATCGTTCCATTTTCTAAGTTGCGGAGGCCCCATTTATCATCAGCAGAAGAGTAAAACCATTCGAATTTATCAAGCACATATTGTTCATTCTCAGGAGATAAAAAGGGCGGCTTTTTCTTGTGTTTTTTTCGCACTTTGACGGTAAAAAGTGAGCCGAAAGAGCTTTTTCCATTAACCGTTCCATCCTCCTTTAGATAAAAAATGGAAAGTGCTTCGCCTTTGAACACTTCGATTCGATTGGGCTTGAGCAAGATTTTATCATAAATAACTTCGATGATCGTTTCTCCCCTAGCGTTTAAGGCCCCAAACTTTTCTCCTTTTTTTAATAAAGCTAAACCATGTTTGAAAGGAGAGATGTAATCATATTCTAATGGTAAGATGAGTGCATTATCAATTTTCACCACTCCCCATTTTCCATTTTGCTGCACTCTGAAATGATTTTTCCCCAGAGAAAGGATTTCATCATAGAGTACCGGCAGGATTTCTTCACCAGAAAGATCAATCAATCCTAGCAAACGATTTTTCTTGCACAATACATATTTATCAAGTAATGGGTAGTAATTATCATACCAGCTGCTGTTAATAAACTTTTTTTGCGAGATGGAAAAAAGGGCGAATAATTTATCCTTACGCAATTTTATGAGTTCGTTAGAAATAAAGCTGTAAGATTGAAATTGTGGCAAAAATAGCGTTTGGCCATTAAAGGTAAGAGCCCCCCATTTATCTGCTTTGCGAAAGAAGAAATACTTTTCTTTTTCAACTTTGACTTCCTGGTATTCAGGGTCCAGCAAAAACGTCCCGTTTCCATCGATTAAGCCGATGGTTTCCATCTTTCGAACGATGAAGTAGTCTTTGTAGAGTCGTTTCATTTCTGAGAATTCGGGATTACAAATTTTAATGCCATCCGCTCGGGCAATTCCCCAGGAACCATTTTTTTTAAATGCAATATACCCTTTGTCAAGAATTTTAATTTGCTCATAGCCCGCTTCCAGCACAATTTCTTCATTGGTATTGACTACTTTCCAGCTGCCGTTTGCAAAAACGGCCACCAAGGTAGAATCCAGTACCTTAAGGTCTTCATATTGTGGATTAATGATTTCCGCTCCCAGATGATTAAGTAAGCCAACTTTTCCATTGCGCTGCATGATAGCCGAACCAAAGTGAATGAATTCCCCGATGGCATCATACACAGGATCAATAACGACCTGCCCGTTCTGGTTAATTAAGCCCCATTTTTTATTGAGTTTGACAGGAAAGAGCTTTTGAGCATCAACCTTTACATAAAAAACCAGGCTGATAGTCAATACGATAAGACATTGAGAGAGCGAATAAAGGCTCCTATCCACAGCAAGCAATTCCTTTTTTTTCCGTTCACAAACCTTTCGCATGAGGTTGAGGTGATTTCTTTAATAATTCAAGTCTCCATTTACTACAGGTCTTCGAGCAACTAAGTACGCTGTAACCTAAGTTAATGAAGGTTACAGAGTACTAAATACAATCAAAAGTAAAACATAGTGATTGTAACGAATTTATTCTCTATTAATTATACTTTACCTACTAATCACAATTCAAGTCAATGCAAGATAGGGAATTCTTTTCAAATTCAATGAAAGGCTTAACTAAAGGTAGAGTTTAGAGAATGAAAGGTAGAAAGATGGAGAGAATGTAAAAAGCCCGCTTTAGCGGTAAGGAAACTAAAGCGGGCGAACAATACAACGTTACACTACTATCTTAAAGAACTAAAAGGTATAAACATTAGATTTGCGACTCCTTGTTTTTAGCAGAACTCAACTCTAATACGAATGCCCTTTGTTCAGGCTGAAAATGTTAGGGGAGCAGGCAGTATTTCATGCAATAATATTTTCCACTCACAAAGGATTTTCAATACCAGTCATCATGCATGTAGAAGAAATTTCTAAACAATGTAAAGCTCATCCTACCAGAATAGAAAGAAGCAGGATGAAATAAGAAAACCTTCTTCAGTAGTTCACAGAATTGGGCTACTTAATGTAAGGAAGACCAATTATCCTTTTTACAGATTACAACTTATCCAAAAAACATAAGATGCGTCGCAATTTTTAGAATTCACTACAATCCTCAATGATTATATCTTCCCATTGCTCCTGTTGCACCTGATCTGCAGCGTGATACTCTGCCTCACTTGAAATATATCCTAATGAAAGAAGCAATGAAATTAAAACTGAAAGCACCATAGACTTTTATTTTGTAGGTTATATTTAAAAGTTCTTTGACATAAATTGTGGAAAATGGAACTTCAAAATGATAACCCTTTCAGCCACAAGGGCATTCAAGGCTTGTCATTTTGAAGTTCCATTTTCCACAATTTGTCAAAGAACGTAATTAAATTACTCTACGAAGTTAGGCAGGCTTTCCCTCAGCAAAAAGGACAGAATCCTCCAAAGCAAATATTTAAAAAGAACTTGCATTTTAAAGAAAAATACAAACTTTATACTCAAAACAAGCAGATTAGATTGATCAAAAAAACGATAATTTTAACTATTTTGTGCAAAAAAATGGCAATAACAATTTCGATCTGATATTTCGAATGAATAAACAAACAACACAAAAGAAATTGATTTCCAAGTCTTTACAGCACAAAAATAAAGTATATTTATTTACAAAATATATTTGGCACTAATAACCAGATTTATTTGCTTTAACAATAACAACTATATAAAGATAAGCGTATGATAAAAACGATGAAAACGTAATTTTTCCTATGAACCTCATTGCCCCAAAGGTATTAAGGTTCCTATCTTTTAACTATGATACAAAAATAAGCCGCATTTGGAACTCTTAAAAGGACATTTTCAACCTATTTTGACATAATTAAATATACGCCATTTTGATCAACATATAACTAAACAACTCATAATCAATGATATATTTTTTTAAGACTTATTCATTATTTTAAAAATTCGAACAACAGGTTTTGAAAGAACTAAAAGAGATTTACGAACTTATCAGGAAACATCAGGGGAAAGCTGAAGAAGCCCTCAAACTTACTCCGGATCAGAATGGTTTGGTTAAAACCTTTGTTGAACACCTGAAGAACAATTCACTACGAACAGAAAAAGAAGCCGCTCAAGAATTACTTGGTGTAGATCCTTCTCACTATTCCTACAGGAGACTCAAAAAGAAAGTCCGCAATGCTTTATTGAATGCTTTGTTTTTTATTGATTTCCCACCAACAAAGTTCAGTGCTATTCAGAGAGCTTTTTATGAAAGTTACAAATTACTGCTGGCTTCCCGCTTTTTGATTGGACGAGGTGCCCATAAAGCAGCCCTTGTTTTAGAAGAAGAATTGTTAAAAAAATCCCGGAAACATCAATTCACATGGATCACTTATTCCTTGCTTCCACATATGATTCGCCAAACGGCCATACAGCAGGGAAATTCCCAAAAAATAGAAAAACTCTATCAACTAGGCATTGAAACCCATTCGATCCTTTTAGTTGAAATGAAGGCAACTTATTTCTTTTCTCTTTTAACCAATGAGTATCACAATTCTCAATCCTACAAGCCAGAAATACAACAAAAAGCAGATCAATACCTCCAGGAACTTGCCCCTTATGAAAACAACATCAACTCTTTCGATTTTCACAATGTCTATTACATCATTGGTGTCATTAAATGGTTGAGTGCCGGAGATTTCGAGGCAAATATTTTGTGGTGCCAGCGAGCTCTTAAGTATCTGGAGATAAATGAAATCCAAAATAACGTCATCAAAGCGAACTTCCTCCTTTACCTCATAACTTCCTTAATCCAAATTAAGCGCTATTCAGAGGCCGAAGAGGAGATCAATAATTGCCATCAATTAATAAGTCCTAATATTGCTACCTATTGGATACGGCTTCATGAACTGGACTTACTCCTGGCAATGCATACTCAAAAATATGAACGGGCATTTGAGATTTATTCAAAAGTTGCAGAATCAAAAATCTTTGCCTTTCAATACGAGAGTCGTAAAGAAAGGTGGCATATATATGAGGCTTACATTCAGTATTTAATAAAAATAGGACTCATAAATGTAGAGAACGGAGCTCACAAATTTAGATTGAATAAGTTTTTGAATGAAGTCCCGAAATATTCTAAAGACCAAAGAGGCTTCAATATCCCTATATTGATTATCCAAACATTGCTTCTTGTAAATCAAAAAAAGTACGATGAAGCGGTAGGGCGTATTGAGGCGCTGGAAAAATATACGACGCGCTATCTTTTAAAAAATGATACCTTCAGAAGCAATTGCTTCATAAAAATGCTCTTGATAGCACATCGAAAAGGATTTCACCGGGCAGCTACCATCCGGCATGCAGAAAAGTATATCAAACGTTTGGGAGAGGCTCCAATGGAAAAAGCCCGGCAAGCAAGCGAAATCGAAATAATCCCCTATGAAACGCTATGGGAAATTTTTATCAATCAACTGGACTACAAAATTGCCCTTTAACAAGCTTTAAAAGTTATCGTTCTTTGACAAATTGTGTGGAACTTCAAAATGATAAGCCTTGAATGCCCTTGTGGCTGAAAGGCTTATCATTTTGAAGCTCCATTTTCCACAATTTATGTCAAAGAACTAAAGTTATTGGAAACGAAGCGCTTAAATCGCTTTTTCATTGCTTCAAAATCATTCACGAATTCATCCACTTCCTTTCTGACCTCCTGATGATCCCATGCCTCGTCCGGAGAAACAGCCATTTCCTCCTTCAGTGATTTTTCTAATAAAAAAATCTGTTTGCGAATATCATCAATATGCCCTAACTTCTTTAAGAATATGGCTCTGTACTCGTCTATATGTTCAATAATAGATAAATTACCGGCGTGTTTGTGCAACACCACCATCAATTCATTTTGAAAAATCTTTATTTCATCCTGGTAAAAATTCAGTTTACTTAGCCATTGGTTGTGCTCTTGGTGATGAAATTCAATTGTATAAAATGTATCCATACTTGTACTTAATGCAAGTTGCGGTTAACGGTTAACGGTTAACGGTTAACGAGAAATCGCAACTTAAGGTTATTAATTTTAGGCTGTCCCGAATCAAGTTCGGGACAAAAAGCGTTAAAAATTGGATCCAGCCTTGATTTTTTGCTACTTTTTCATCAAGAAAAAAGTCGACAGATAGTTAATTAACAACATTTTGTAAAGGATTTTGCAAAACATGAGTCATTCCTAATTTTCGGAATGACTCATGTAGTAAGGGCATCAAATCCTATTCTAGCAAGAAATCCACAAAATTTATCAAAGATAGTGCTTAAAGCCTATTAATTCAAAACAATATGTGCATCCAAGATAGCCTCCCCACTTTCATCAGCTGCCAACGGGTTGATATCTACTTCCTGAATTTGCGGAAAATCCATGATAAGCTGTGAAAATTTAATCAAAACGTTCTCTAGCCGGTATAAAGGAACTGGCGGAATGTTGCGGAACCCTTTCAATTGATTGTAAATACGCGTGTTTTTAATCATTAGATCGGCGCCTACACGATTCAAAGGAGGTAAGCCAATATGGGTATCCTTTTCAATTTCGACGGTAATGCCTCCTCTGCCAAAAATAATCAAGGGGCCAAAAATAGGATCGCGCTTAGCCCCCACCAGTAGTTCATAGCGTTTGCTGATCATTTTTTCTACCAGCACGCCTTCAATTTTAGCTTCCGGTGCATTTTTCTTAACATTAGAAATAATTTCGCTATAGGCTGTTCTGGCGGCCTTTTCATCTTTAATATTCAATTGAACGCCTCCAATATCGGATTTGTGGGCAATTTCCGGAGATACAATTTTCATAACCACCGGCCAACCCATTGAATCACCGGCCTCTGCGGCCGCTTCAGCACTATTTACAATATCATAAGGTAAAACGGGAAGATCGTACTTCAGCAGCAAGCTCTTGCCTTCAAATTCAGAAAGTTGCTTACGCCCTTCATCAAGTGCTTTTTGAATGATGGTATTTGCTCCATCTCGATCGGGTTCAAACTTTAGATCCATCTCCGGATCATTTAACCCCTTCAGGAGCCCTTTATTCCTGGCGTGAGTGTACATTTTCAAGAAAACATCAACGGCGCTTTCAGGATAGCGGTAATTTGGGATACTATATGTTTCCAGCAACTCACGTCCTTCCCGGACATCTGTTTCTCCTAACCAACAGGCTAATATAGGTTTGTTATTTTTATTGACCTTCTCGATCCCTTCGAGAGCTTTGGCGGTATCCGTAGGATCAGCGACAGCCACAGGTGCTACGATAGCAAGTACGGCATCTACCCAAGGATCATTCAGTACATCTTCCAGTGCTCTTCGGTATGCTTCAGGGCTAGCATCCCCCAGAACATCGGCCGGATTGCCGTGACTCCATACGGGAGAAAGATAGGTATTCATTTCTGCGATCGTTTTCTCTCTGAACTCTGCCAATTTTCCACCATTGGCAAGTAAATAATCTGTGGCCAGTACAGCCGGACCTCCGCCATTCGTTACAATCCCCAGACGATTTCCTTTTGGCAGCGGCTGCATAGCCAATGCCTGAGCACAGTTAAAAAGTTGAGCAATCGTTTCCACGCTAATAATACCTGCTTTTTCAAAAGCAGCATTAAAGGCGGCGTTATTTCCTGCTAAGGAGCCGGTGTGAGATGCAGCCGCCTTTGCTCCGCCAGCGCTTTTTCCTGCTTTCAGCACAATAATCGGCTTAGACTCCCCATAGCGCTGAGCGGCTTCCATAAAAGCTTCTGAATGAGAAAGGCTTTCCATATAAATCAAAATACTGGAAACAGAAGGATCTTCCCCGAAATAACGCAACAGATCATCGAAGCCAATATCTGCCATAGACCCCAGGGATACGAAGTGACTAAAACCTACTGTTTGATCGATAGACCAGTCCAGAATGGCTGTACATAAAGCCCCGCTTTGGGATATAAACGCTATATTCCCTGGCAAAGCAAGCCGTGCGCCGAAGGTGGCATTCATGTTTAAGGACGGCACCTGAACCCCTAAACAATTAGGACCAATTATACAGATACCGTATTCTTCGCCATAAGCAATGATTTGATCATACATTTTCTTTCCTTCCTCTCCGGCCTCCTTAAATCCCGCTGAAATGATCACCATCCCTTTGATTCCCTTCTCTCCACATTCCTTTACAATAATAGGTACCGCCCTGGAAGGCGTTACAATAACGGCTAAATCTACTGTTACAGGAACATCGCTAATGCTTTTATAGGCTTTTTGTTCCTGTACAATTTCATGTTTGCGATTTACGGGGTACAAATCCCCATTGAAACCTCCGGTAAGCAGGTTATTAAAAATGACGTAGCCGACGGAACCTGTTGTATTGGAGGCTCCGATAACGGCAATTGATTTGGGCTTAAAAATATTATCCAATCGATTATCCATAGTATCTTTTTATGGGTTATAACCCAAAGTAAAGCATAATGGTTATTCCAAAAGCCTGATAAAAATCATTTAAGTCCTTGATAATTATCATTGCTTCTTAGGTGATACATGTAATATTTTGCATAAAAGAGAATGATCTTAATTTGAAGTGTCAAATATATATTTAACCGAACATTGTAACTCAAGAACAGTAACAAAATAAAATGCCCCAGTAAGGCTATTCATTAAAACCTGAACAATGCGAAGCAGAAATAAAATATTGATAATAATGGTCTTGAGCCTCTTAGGAACAAATTACTCCTGGGGGCAATATACCAATCAGGGAAACTTCATTATTGGTAGTACAGCAGGTTTTTCATCTGCACAATCCAGAATTGAAATAGAAGGAAGCAATGGAAACAGTAGGAAGGAAAACCCCAGCTCTATACAACTGAATATCACCCCGGCAGTGGGCTATTTTATTGGGCGAAACTTCGCTTTAGGTATTGGTTTGGATTATACATTCGGAAGCATTACCGAAGAAACCAATGGTGAAAAAGATCGGATTGAGGACAGTGACCTGCTATTTGGTCCTTTTGCCAGGGCTTATTTGCCATTGAGTAATCAAAAATTCTTTTTTATCCAGGCTGATTTTGGTTTTGGGAACTCCAGGGACGACAAGCTCATCAATAATCAGCGTCAAACGATACGCACCAATATCTTTTCTATGGGATTAGGTTCCGGATTAACCATTATTTCTAATGATGCGATGGGCATTGAGGCTCTTTTTAAATATAATTATGCCCGGAGTGACTTTGATACGGATGTAGGGGGTGTTCAACAAAATACAGTAACGAACAGGCATCAATTTGATTTCTCCGTTGGTATCCAGTTTTACTTTGCTTCTTTAAGAAGAGCGGGTAATTAGAAGAAATGCTGATGGGTTCTGGTGAAAGTCATCCTTTTTCAATTTCGCAATATTTAAACATCTATAATCATGAAAAATTCCATCTTCTCACTCATATTAATGTCGACTCTTTTACTTTTTGCGGGTTGTAACCCGCAGCAGTTAAGATACGACATGGCAAAGTTTGACAAGGCCTTCGTGTCTATGTTTTATGCGGTATACCAACAAGATGCCTTTGAGGCACAGAGTAATGTTTTTTTACTTGAGCGCGAATGGCAACAATTCAATCAAAAATATAAAGGTGTCGAACACTTTTCAGAAGAATGGACATTGTCCTTCAATTCAATAGATCATTGGCTCGGTGAAGCCTACAGGGCTGTAGATGCTCACTTTTGGGAAGAAGCATATACCAAACTTGACCATGTAAGGTACGAATTCATGCAGTTCAGAGAATGCCATGATGTTCCGTATTATCTTGATCATTTGTGGAACTTCCAAATGTCATTTGAAATGGTACAAAACATTGCCAACGACCCTATGCTTTGCCTTATGGAATGGCAAGAATTTGTTGGCCTTGTGCATGAAATGGAAGATCATTGGAAAACAGTTTATAATAATGAACCAGAACTGAAGATTTTCACGCTGGATGTAGTAGAGGAACATCTTTTTAATCAGTACAAAAGCGAAATCAGTAAAAACATAATTGAATTAGGCAAAATCATTGATTGTGCCGATAGAGCGTTTATCGCACTTACTTGTGAAAAGATAGAAACGCCTACTTATCAGATGATTCGTGTGTTTGGCAATACCGGTGCTAATAAAACTTACTTTGCAGAAAAAAAATAACCAAATACTCTGAACCTAAGTACTAAAGAGCCAGGGATAAAAAAGGCCAGGGGCCAAAGGTTGACGAAGAGAATCCCTTAAGCCTTCACCTTTAATCTATTATTATTAAAAGAAAGGTTCTTTGACATAAATTGTGATAAAACGGAGTTGAAAAATGATAATCCCTTCAGCCACCAGGGCATTCAGGTTTTATCATTTTTAACCTCCACACAATTTGTCAAAGAACGAAAAGAAAGGCTATGCTGGAGCAAAAAGTCAAAGATATAATGACCACGGAGATTGTGATTGTTCATCCGGAAGATACAATGGATAAGGTTGATCATATTTTCCGCACCAACCCAATTCATCATATACCTGTGGTCAATGAGGAGGGCGAAATACTGGGAATTATCAGTAAAAAAGATTACCTTTTCGCCTACAACAGTTTTGAACTTTTTCGAAAAGAGGTTGAAGAAGAAAAGAATATTCAGTACTTTCGATCTATTGCGATACATAAAGTGATGACCAGGCAGGTAGCTACCTTGGCACCAGAAGACAATTTAGTAGCTGCTTACGCCCTGTTTAAGGAGAATTTGTTTAGTGCTCTTCCTATTGTAGATCAGAACGGCGTACTAATAGGAATCATTACCACATTTGATTTACTGAAATTTGCTTTTAATAACCCTTTAGCTTTAAAAATGGGTAACACCTAAAAATATTCCTAGCTGTTTTTATCCTAAATTGCTAGTTCACTTATAGAAAATCCGAACTATGAAAAAGATACTCTTTCCAACCGACTTCTCAACATGTGCAGAAAATGCGTTTCGATATGCATTACATTTTGCCGATGAAGTGAATGCATCCATACAACTGTTGCACGTAATAATGCCTGAATATGAGAACATGGACCTCCCGACGCTTTCGCACCAAGCGACACAAGACAAGATAGAGGTCGCTAAATCTCTTTTAAAAACGTTCACTGAAAATGCCCTGACGCAGGTTCAGCTCACCCGTACATTGAAGAGTATACCAATTGTACAGTCGGATATTGAAATCGGAGGGTCAGCCAATTTAATTTCTTCTGTTGCTCAGAGAGATAATATAGATATGATTGTAATGGGAACAAAACAGGAACACAACTTCCTGGAAAAACTATTTGATAGTGTTGCCAGCAGTGTAATTAAGCAGGCACATTGCCCTGTTATGATCATACCCGGAAATGCAACCTACAACTCCTTACAATCGGTTATTTATGCCAGTGACCTCTCTGAGTCCGACCCCGTTCACATCTGGAAGATGGCTGCCTTAATCAATCCAATCAAGCCGGTAGTTCGATGTGTACACGTACATTTAAATGGAGAACCCGCCAAGAAAATTGACATGGATTCCCTACAAAACTTCTTTGATAATCAATCCTTTACACTACAGCTAAGCTTCCATGAAATTCAAGAAGACAATGTAGCCACCGGCCTTGAAGAGTTTGCTGAAATTCAAAGAGCCAACATGGTTGTCATGTACAAACAACATGAAGGCTTTTTCCACCGCCTCTTCCGTCGAAGTGCTACCCGGCAAATGGCCTTGCATGGAAAAATTCCTTTGCTGGTAATGAAAGATGCTTAATCCATTGTGAGATGCTGAGCTAAGTAGTTCACGGAATTGGGCTACTTAAAAACAGGAGGCATCCCGAAAATTCGGGATGCCTCCTGTTTTTAGCCCAGCATCTCACAATGGGTAAAAAAAACCGTTTTCCACGAACTAAATTTAAAAAAGTTTCGTTAGAAATTATGTAAGTAGCAATATTAGTGTTACTTTATCGTTTTTACCTCTTATTTTTAGTTCTCTTACAGAAATTATAAGTAGTGAAACTTCAAAATGGTAAGCCTTTGAGGCACAAGAGTATCCAAGGCTTATCATCCTGAAGTTTCACACTCTAATCTGTCAATGAACGTTTATTTTTTACCGTAGAGGGATTAAGCTTTGTTTTTTATGAAGTAGTAAGAAATGTATTGAGCTCATCCCTTTTTTTTAACTAAATTCGTAATTATGAGTAAAAAATTTAATTATGGTGTAGGAAAGTATTATTTTACCGTCAAGTCCATGCCAAACAACATTACTATCTTCCGCAAAACCAAACAAGCTGCTGAAGATGCTTTCAAAAAGTATATCATTCTGGGCAAAGAATGTGAATGGCACGGATGCTGGGATGGGAAAAAATTTGATGAATCAACTCCTCCTTCCGTTTAAGTCTAGCCTTTTGTTTTTACTCTGTTTAATTTATTTTTTTAATAAGCTCTTTCTATACAAGAGTTAAGTACCTTTTTCTAACTTAAAATATATCATCGTGAAAAGATCTATCAAAGTGAAAGTCGTTAAGGAAAGCAATAAAAGTGTTACTGTTCTTTTAGTTAGCTTGAACAGAAAAATGCCTGTTAAAAGAGAAGATTTTGAAAAAAGAGTGGAGCAGGGCGAATATGAAGTAGTTGAATAAAAACAGGAAGTTTATCATAACAAAAGGCCTGGTGAAGTAATACTTCACCAGGCCTTTTGTTATGATAAACTTCCTGTTTTTATTCTCTAATTTGCAAAAATCATTTGCTTGGAGTCAACCACTCGGCTATCCAGCATCAGGGAATAAACAAATGTGCCTACTGTATTATATCCGTGGGAAGACTAATCGAAGAGAACAAAAATATTGTTATTTAATTTACTCAATGCCCTTTGAGTTCTTTTAGAGGGCCTAAAGCTCACTTTCTCAGATTGGATTCCCAACTCTATGCCCCATTCTTCATTCTTCACTATTTTCGTGAAAGCTGCCAAGGGGATAATTAGTTTAAACCTGGATTCAAATCCCTTTTTTATCTTTTCATTGAATAATAAATCCACTTCTGAACTAACAAAATCTGATTCTTTACCGACCAACCTAAAAGACTCCAGCGTTCGCACCGGCATCAGATTAATCAAACTAAAGTTGGCAGAAACGTTTCCCGCTAGAGTATCCAGATAACGGAAAGTAAAGTCGATCAAAAGTTCTTTTTCTCCATCAGAAGAAATAAAGGCAAGTGGTTTTATGAAATACTGAGTGCCTTCCTCTCCAACATAAAAGGTTTCATACAAATTACCCCCTGATCTCGATGTTCCTGGTTTAACTGAAAAACAACCGGATATATAGATTGCTAGGAATACCAGTGATAAAGACAACAGCTTTGTTCTAGTCATTAATTTAAATTTCGAATTTTGTCTTGTTGAAAAAAACTTCGGTTCTAGATGATTTCATTAACTTAGTTAGTTTCTATCAGAGGATATTATTCTATTAGACAGATTTTCTATATTAAAAGAATTTATATGAATTTCTTTTGTATTCGATATTGCTAAAATGTACAGAAGGTCTTCATTTAATTTTTCAGCATATTCACTGACAAAGACTGAATCTTTTTGATAAGATTTAAAATCATATGTTTTACCATCGGATTCCAGGGAAAGGGGATTTAATTTGTCTGCTAGTTTTGTCCCGGATATTTCATTCAGATTGGTATTGTAGGGTATGCCAATAAAGATATGATAATCAGGGCCCTTCAAACATTTGAATAAAGGCACTTGAACGGGCCTTTCACCGACAATGCCAAAATACATTTCCTTAACCTCTGGAGATAGTTTCACAACTTTTTCAGCAGATAACGTCTGGAAATGCAAATTATTAAAGACTGGAATTTGTTTATTTTCTTTTGCAAGTTGGCAAGCTGTGAGCAAAAGAACAAAAATAAAAAGTAGTTTTATTTTCATATTTTCCGGAAGTCCATGAAAATTTTCAGAAAGACTGTCCAAAAAATTTCTTTCTTGCCAAGAGCAATGAACTATTTTTTTGAACAGCCTCCTTTTATAGGTCAGTATTATTCTCCTGTAACGATCGTCTCATAAGTAACAACTAGGCCTAAAATGCTAGTGTACTTTATATCAACAGTAGAAATCTTTTTGATTCCACCATTCTGAGCTGCTTTACGGATACTTGCATCCTGATCGAAAAATAAAACACTGAAGTAGCCAGTAGCTTTTGCAGTACCTACTCTGGATCCTACTTCGTTGCTGGTAGCATTTACAGGTAAAGTTAAAGCGCAGCTGGACATCATAGCTACGAGAGCAAATAATGCGATGATTGTTTTGATTTTTTTAAGCATGACATAAGGCTTTAGTTTTATTCCTACTCTTAAGGCTTTTCGGAATCCTCCCCGTTTTTTTAATGGATTCGGCTTCCATTTCGCCTCAATAATAACAATTTTTGCTCTTGTCATAAAAGATTTAATAAGGTTTTTTTCAACAAAATCGTTTTTAGTTCAGCGATTCTCGCTTTAAAATAACCGCGCCTACGGCGCGAAATTTGTTATTTGAGGGAGGCCGAAAGGGCCATTTTGCTTCGCAAAATGGCCCTTTCGGCCTCCCTCAAGAGGAAATATCGCCGCGAAGCGGCGTAAGCTTGGTTTTGGAAAGTAAACGCGCCTACAGCGCGAGATTTGTTATTTGAGGGGAGCCGAAAGGGCTATTTTGCGAAGCAAAATAGCCCTTTCGGCTCCCCTCAAATAACAAATCTCGCGCTGTTTCTAGTTTTTAACTATAATAAGCTTTTTATATGTGCCATCGTTAATGCTATAAAAATACAGGCCTGCCGGCAAGGAATTAATACTCAGTAGTTTACCTGCCACAACTTCTCGGTCTAGAACTAAATTACCCCAAGCATCTACTATTCGAAACCTAAGATTTCCTCCGGCAGATGTATTTATTTGGACATGTTCGACGGCAGGGTTTGGAAACAAGCTGAAATTAGTTTCAAAGCCTGCATTCGTCGCGCTATTTAAAAAATCCACTTCAAAATCATATAAATACTTACAATCATTAGCATCTGTTATAGTGCAAAAATAAACTCCTGCCTGAATGCCTAGTAGATTTTGTGTAACAAGATCATTACTCCACAAAAAGGTATAGGGTGGCGTTCCTCCGCTAATAGATTGTATAAGAATATTGCCATCTGTACTCACCGGGGTCGTAGCAGGCAGTACTTCGAACTCCAAGTCCAAAGAATCGGGATCAACTAATTCAATTGCAATACTATCCGAACAAGCATTTGCATCTGTAAGGGAAAGAACATAAATGCCTTCTGCTAAGTCCAAAGCAATAGAATCCGTTCCTCCATGTGCCCATGAATAGGCGTAAGGCGGAGTAGCCCCAACAACTAAAACTGAAGCCTGACCATCTGAGAACCCAAAACAACTCGGGTCAATTGCTTGATAAGTTATTGAAAATGAATCCGGTTGTTCCAAGAGAATGCTGATTGTATCATTACATTCCTGAGCATCTGAAAGTATCACTTCCCAGGTGCCGGCTATTAAACCAGAAAGAGCATTACTTGTGTCTCCGGTATTCCAATTGTAACTAAATGGCGGTGTTCCTCCCGTTGGAAGTAATTCAATAGCTCCACTGGCATCGCCATAGCATTGGGGTTCGATTCTAATCACTTCCAGCTCAATTGAGTCTGGCTGGAGCAACTCAAATACGATGGTATCCTGACAATCATTGGCATCAGAGAAGATGACATAATGCATACCTGCTTCTAATTCAAGCGCTACAGAATCCATTGATTTATTGCTCCAGTCATAAGTGTAGGGAGCCACTCCACCCTGAATGGTAATTGAAGCCATTCCGTTTTCTGCTCCATGACAAGTGGGGTTTTCAGAGAATGTCTGTATTTGAATGGAATCTGGTTGTTCCAAAGAAAAAGAAATTGAATCCTGACAACCGTTTTTGTCAGTAATGATCACTTTGTATGCTCCGGGTGGTAGTTGCTGTTGCTCTTGTCCTGAAGCTCCGTTATTCCAGTTAAATTGATAGGGAGTAGTTCCTCCGGATACATTTATAAAAGCACTGCCATTATTTAATCCAAAGCAGCTTGGTTCTTCAACACTTAAACCCAACGATATCTTATCAGGCTCAAATAAGTCCCGAATAAACGATTGTGTGCAGCCATTAGCATCTGTAACAATCACCGAATACTTTGAAGACCCAAGATCAGTAATTAGGGAATCCACATCACCGGTATTCCAATTATATTGATAAGGAGGTACTCCACCGATTGGTGTTGCGCTGATCATGCCATCCATGAATCCATGGCAACTTATGGAGTCCATCACTATTTCGATTCCTAAAGAGTCGGGTTCTTGCAATGCTATAAAAAAAGAATCCATGCAAAGGTCTGCATCTTGCACATAAAAGGAGTAAGTTCCGGCACTCAAACCAGTATTAATGCCCGGAAGCGTATCCTGTAGTTCATTGGTAATACTGACGGGTTCAAGGCCATCTACTTCCAAAATAATTTTTCCGGAAAGATCATCAAAGCAGTTTAAGTTTTCCACTTCTTCGACAAATGCAATAAATAGCTTTTGCTCAAATGCTCCTATGTCAATCGTGTCACCCATAAGGCGAGGACCTCCTGAATAATCCGTCATTATGAATAAACTATCCATTACGCTATTATCTCCTCTGTTAATCAGAGGGGAACACGATCGAATTCTGGAGAAACCAGCAGGATCTTCTTTCAATAATGGATTGATGTGTATGCTTGTAATATTATTAGAGCCGATAATAGGAGGAGTCATCCCCCCGACAAGTTGGATATAAGGTTGAAGGGAGTTTTTATCAAAAAAAGAATGACTAAAAGTCAGGGTCGTGTTATTAAAACTCCCCAGGCCTCCTGTTGATTGAGTGAATTCATTTTTCCAAAACAAGCAGTTAAGGAAAGATATTTCATTATTGATAGGCTGTCCATTAATTTCATCTGTCAAAAACCAAAACAAGCCTGGTGCCCCTGAAATGGGCTTATTTTCTATAAAGTTGCAATTTATAAATTGGTGATTTAACTGAGAAAATGTAGGTACACTGACAATACATCCATTTTCATTTTTTTCGAAAATAGTATTGACAAAGCTTAAACTAAACCCGGCATTACTGAAAACCTCCCCGCCTTCATTTTCTTTGAATAAACAGTTCGTAAAATAGAAGTTTTCTGCTGTTGGGCTTGCAGCTCCGTTAATTAAGGAAAAACAACTTCCGGTATTTGAATCTATACCGGTAATAATATTCCTGTCAAATACGCACTGATTAAATGAAAAGGTAATGTCATTTGCAAAGGAAAATACAATAAAAGCACCGCCTTCCGTATTGGCATCATTTTTTATAAAAAGGCAGGAATCAATTAAATAACTTCCGTCAAAAACAATAGGTTGGATGATCATAGCTCCTCCTACACTAGCTTCGTTTTCTTCAAAAACACAAGAACGGATAATGATCAAATTATCTCCAAAAGTGGGAAAGGATTCCAAAGCGCCTCCACTAGAAGATTCATTGCGATAAAAAGTACAATTTTGAAGAATAAAAGGCTTGTCTTGAACAAACTTCCCTCTCAACTCAATAGCTCCACCAGTAAATAGAGTACGATTATTCTCAAAATGGCAATACTCAATCCTCAGACCAAGCCCAATACTAGAGGCTTTAGAATTGCAGATAATAGCTCCTCCCTGCCGATTTGCAAAATTATTTCTGAATGTACAATTCAAGATTTGCATAGCATTGATTTCATTATCCTGCAAACTAATATTTATTCCTCCTCCATTTCGTTGAGGCGTTTCAGCATTCCCTGACTCAAAGTCAGCATTACCGCCCTGAATCACGAGACCATCGAGAACGGTTGTGCTATCGCAATTTCCTGCAATGATAATCGTGTATGAATTGTCTGTCGAATCATTGCTTACACCAATATCTCCACTCAGGATGGTAGGATTCAAAGTCCAATCGCGTTGATGAAGCTGAGTTTCATTCCCTTGAAAGCCTCCGTAGATCCGAACTCCGTTTTGGATTTGAAAAGAGATGTTCCGATCATCCGATTCGGTAGGTAAATACCGACCCTGAGCTACCCAAACAGTATCCCCATAAACAGCGCTTTGCAGCGCCTTTGAAAGCGTCAGGTAAGCAGATGACCAGCTTTTACCATCCTCCATTATTGCAGGAGCGTTCTCATCTACGTAAATAACTTGTGCATTCCCCTCCTGAAAAAAAAGAAACAAACTGCATAAGATCCAAAGAATTTTTTGCAACTTCCCACCAGAAATACAAAACATTTTCAAGCTAGATTTGTCCATTATGGGTGTTTTTGAGATGACTTTTAATTGAGCTTGGATTGTTAGGCAGGTTTATGGATCCAAAAAATCCGAAAGTGGTGTTT
The DNA here is from genome assembly GCA_964537285.1 of uncultured Saprospiraceae bacterium. Classification (GTDB taxonomy): domain Bacteria; phylum Bacteroidota; class Bacteroidia; order Chitinophagales; family Saprospiraceae; genus CAZHZT01. Next base: position 29,300 of record CAZHZT010000069.1, read on the forward strand.
CTCAACACTCTCAACTCCTTAAACCTCTGCCAGCGATTCTCGCTTTGGAAAATAAACGCGCCTACGACGCGAAACTTCTTTTTTGAGGGATCCCTCAAAAGAAAATATCGCCCGCTACGCGGCGTAAATTTATTTCTGGCTTTCCAAAGCAAGCAATGCTGACCTCTACTAAATCTATAAATTAATACGATCATATTATGAAAAAGGTTAAAAAAGAATACACTAATGGAGAAGTGACTGTCGTCTGGCAAGCAGATAAATGCATTCACTCTTCCTTCTGCTGGAAAGAATTAGGGGAGGTTTTCAATCCCAAAGAACGCCCGTGGATAAATGTAGAAGGTGCTTCTACGGAACGCATTGTGGAGCAAGTGAAAAAATGCCCGTCAGGAGCTTTATCATTTTACATGAATGATGCCGAAAACCAAGAAGAAGAAAGCGCTGAAACCGCAGTGGAAGTAATGGAAAATGGCCCGCTACTGGTTCACGGCACTTTAAAAATTACTCATAAGGATGGAACCAATGAAGTCAAGAACAGAACTACGGCTTTTTGTAGATGTGGCGCATCAAATAATAAGCCTTTCTGCGATGGAGCTCATCGCAAAATAGAGTTTAAAGGTTAGAAAACCATTTTTTATAAGCCTGAGTTATCCCGGGTTTTAAGGAACTTCATGTTATCACGGTGATTAAAAATAGGTGCTGTAAGATCAATGTTTTAGGACCGGCCTTATTCAATTTAGCTTTTTGACAGGCTGGCAGCCGTTAAAAAATGAATACTGTTTGAGCCTCGGCGAGTTTATTCA
>CAZHZT010000070.1:0-29388 GCA_964537285.1 uncultured Saprospiraceae bacterium
ACGCGGAAGTTGGTCTCTATACCTTATAACCCTGGGAGAACCCAGGGCTACGATCTGGCAGGCCTAACGGCCTGCTTTAAGGATTTCCCAAATAAATTTCGATCAAATGAAATCATCTCGTAGCGAAGAAATAGTTCGCTGCTCCCGGGAGGAAACACCCTTTTGGGGAGGGGTTATTCCTATCAGAAGCAACGAACTATTTCTTCGTTATAATCACCTCTACCCTTCTATTCGCTTTGCGTCTATCTTCAGTAGAGTTATCATTTACGGGCTTGGTGGAGCCATAGCCAACGGTTTCCACCCGATTTTTATCGATGCCTTTTTCTTCCAAATAAGCTTTGATGGCCTCTGCTCTTTGTTCCGAAAGGAACTGCAAAGATTGTTCATCACCAATATTATCGGTATGGCCCTCGATACGGATGTTTACGCTAGGATTTTCTTCAAGGAACAGGGCCAATTCATCCAGTACTTCAAAGGAATTGGTGAGAATTACCGGCTTGGATTTTTCAAAGTAAATAGGTGGTAAACTGACTTTCATGCCTTCTTCCAGAGGCGTCAGATAGAGGATCGTTTCAAAATCCTCCAGGGGGACAAAGCTATTCGCAAAGTTAAGGATCTGTCCTTCGCTCATATAGCCTGTTCGCTCGGGGAATATCTTGATTCTACTTCCCTTAGGCACTTCCATATTGAAGGTACCGTCTTCAGAAATGAACACATTCCGAACAATTGGATCATCCTCAGGGCCAGACACAATTTTTGCGCTCATCAATTCATTGGTAACCCGATTGATCACATATCCCTTAACCGGAACCGTAATTGGATTAGGAGGCGATACCTGAACCCGATAAATATCGCTGGACCCCTCCCGGTCGGAAGAATAATAAAGCATGCCGGTAGCGGCATTGAAGCAAGGATGTGTATCATCAAACTCCGAGTTGATCGGAGCGCGAAGGTGGAAAGGTTGAGTCCATCGCCGCCATGTTTCATCCAGGCGTTTTATCATGTAAAGATCTTTACCTCCGAATGAGCCGGGGCGATCGGATGAAAAGTAAACCGTTTTGGAATCAGCGGAAAGATGAGGAGCGGTTTCATTGTAAGTAGTATTCACGCCCTGTCCCAGGCTGATTGGCGGGCCCCAGTTATTTCCTTCGCCTCTAATACTCACGTACAAATCTTTGGAACCGCGGGAATCATGGCGCGCCATAGAAAAAAGAATAAAACTACCATCTACACTCATGGTCATATTAACATCTGACTGCAGATTGTAGTAGCTTTGAATCGTAATCGGTTCAGGGAAAGACCAGGTGCTGTCATTGAGTTTTTGCACCATGGAATAGCCATCCTTCATGCCTCCTTCCTCCGGAAACTGGTTCAACACTACCAGCGAACGACCAAAAGGCGTAACGGAACACACACTATTAGGAAGCGCGCTATTTAAGGGATAAGGCGGGTGAATCAGGTTCTCGGGAGTGCCATCTACGAGCTCACACACCCAAACATCCTGATTGAAGGCCGAAGAATATACGGGCTTTTTAACCGTTTTCCCTCCGATTTCTTTATACACTCTCCCTAAATAGTCCAGGTAAATAACCTCATCCAGGGAATCGGTAACATTTTTACCCTTTTCGATCAAGGTCCGATTGAAATCGGGATCTCCGATACGCGTAAAATATAGCGTTTGAGCATCGCGGCTCAGCACCGGGGCCGTTTCATGATAAGGGGTATTGATCATTTCCGGCAATTTCTCCACTACCGTTGAGCCGGATTGGGCACTCAAGATTGAAAAGCTGCAAAAAAATATTGCTGCAAAGCGTATCTTATTAAAGATATTATTCATTATTATTGATGTTTATAGAAGTGCAAAAATAAACAATTGTTTGAAATGAACCTGAATGAAGTCCTTTTCAATATTGGCGAACGTTCTTTCACGATAGCGCAGGTGTTATATGCTTTAGCCAGCATGGCTTTGGTTATTATCACTTATTGGATACTCGTTCGGAAATTATTCAGGCAATTTTTAAAATTTATTGGTGAGGAGCCCGACAAGAGCCGGCGCATTCTCAATGCGGCCCGTATTTTATTTATACAGATCATTGTACTGGGTATTTTGTGGGGAGTCGAGCTCGATTACCTGATCTGGGAAAACGAAAATGTTGAAATCCGGATCAGCAGCTTTATTATTGCCATTTTGGTTTTGCAGCTCACCATTATATTTAACTGGATGGTATCCGGGCTAATCCGCTTTTATTATGCCCGATATCGGTTTAAGGATCAAGATGAGGACACCATCGCAGAAAGCCTTAAGGATCTGGAATATCCACGAACTTCCATTCGATTGATTTTTTACAGCATAGCGGGGATTTTAATACTTCAAGCCTTCCAAATCAATTACACTCTTTTTACCTATCAAAAAGGCGATATCAATGTTGACTTCCGCATTTCGAGTCTGTTTAGGGTAGTCATCATCCTCTTTGCGGCCCGCCTGGTGATTTGGATTTTGACAGAGTTGATTTTACACGCTTATTATCGGCAAAAAAACATCAATGTAGGCGCACGCTACGCGGCCAATCAGTTGCTCACCTATGTATTGTATGTAGTAGCCATCTTATACGCCATGGAAAGCCTTGGCATACAGATGACCGTCATCTGGGGTGGTGCCGCTGCCTTGTTGGTGGGTGTGGGTTTAGGATTACAACAAACCTTCAACGATCTTATTTCGGGCATTATCATTTTGTTTGAGCGCACCGTAGAAGTGGGCGATATTGTAGAGCTCGACACCTTGGTGGGCAAGGTAAAACGCATTGGCTTGCGCACCTCCCTGGTAGAAACCCGGGAAAACATTACTGTGGTGGTTCCCAACTCCAAGCTCATCAATGAAACCGTGATCAATTGGAGCCATATGGGGCATAAGGCCCGCTTCAAAGTATCGGTAGGCGTAGCTTATGGCTCAGACACAGAGCTGGTGAAACGTTTATTATTAGAATGCGCTCAAAGTGCGAAAAAAGTGGCGACCTTCCCCACTCCTTTCGTGCGCTTTGTTGACTTTGGGAATTCTTCCCTTGACTTTGAGATCCTTTTCTGGTCGAATGAATTAATGCGCATTGAGGATGTGCAGAGTGAAATCCGCTTTAAGATTGATCAGGCTTTTAGGGAGCATGGGGTGACGATTCCGTTCCCACAGCGGGATGTGTGGATGAGGGATCACTGATTACGCGGATGGCGCGGATAATTTGGAGCTGCGCTCCAAGGGAGGTGATTTTTTGTCGGCCTGCGGCCGAATGTGCTTAGCTCGTGAGGATTTGTAATCCGAACCAGCTCACCGAACCAGCTCGCCGAACCAGCTCGTGAGGATTTGCAATCCGAACAACATTTACAGGCACAACAATTTGAACAAATCCCCCCTTTCCACATTTCACCTTATGTGCTTTTTTAACTACTTAGCTCCAACATTCAAATGATCATTAATTTCAGATAGACCAAACACTATCCAACATGCACGCAACCATCATTACCGTCGGCGACGAAATCCTCATCGGGCAAATTATCGATACCAATTCTGCCTGGATTGGAGAAAAACTCAACCTGCTTGGCATTTCTATCAGAAAGATCATTTCCGTTGGTGATGATAGGGAAGATATCAAAGCGGCCCTGAAAGATGGCTTCGAAAATTCGGAAATCGTTCTTATGACGGGTGGGCTGGGGCCCACCAAAGACGATATCACCAAGCAATGCATAGCCGACTTCCTCCATGTCGACCTGGAATTCTCCGAACCTACCTGGGATCGCATCCGCCGCTTTTTTGAGCGCCTGGAACGCAAAACGACCGAAGCGCATCGCCAGCAGTGTTATATGCCTAAGAGTGCTGAGCTGCTGGAGAACAAAATGGGGACAGCCCCCGGCATGTGGTTTGAAAAAAATGGTGTGATCCTTATTTCTATGCCTGGCGTGCCCTATGAGATGAAGTACTTAATGGAAAATGAGATCCTCCCCAGACTGCAAAAGCGATTCAACGCTTTTTCTATACTGCATCGAACCATCCTTACAGTCGGGCAGGGAGAGTCTCGAATTGCCGAGATGATCCGTGACTTTGAAGATAATTTACCGGCTTTTGTCAAGCTTGCTTACCTTCCCAACTTAGGAAGGGTTCGCCTTCGTCTTAGCGCTCAGGGTAATGATAAGCATGAGCTGGAAAGCGTATTGCTTGAAAAGGGAAACGAGTTGAAGGCCTTGCTTCCCGAATATGTCTACGGGGAAGAAAAAGATCAATTGGAGGAAATTGTAGGTAAAATGCTGTTGGAGCGCAACCTCCAATTGGCTACTGCCGAAAGTTGTACAGGTGGATACATCGCTCATCAAATCACTTCTGTGCCAGGCTCTTCGGCTTATTTTCAGGGAAGCGTGGTTTCTTACGCCAATGCCGTTAAGCAAGATATGCTTGGTGTAAAAGAAACTACACTTATCGAACACGGTGCCGTAAGCGAAGCCACTGTCAAGGAAATGGTGCAGGGCGTGTTAAAAGTCATCCCCGCAGATATTGGTATTGCGGTTTCGGGCATTGCCGGCCCGGGCGGTGGCACGCCCGAAAAGCCTGTTGGCACCGTTTGGATGGCCGTTGGCAATAAAGACAAAATCGAAACCCAAAAATGGCAATTGGGCAAGGACCGTTTGTTAAATATAAAATATACAGGCACCCAAGCCCTCAACATGCTACGAAAATTTTTGTTAGCCAATTATAAAGATTAAATTTGCCAAATATTATTGGGTGGAAGAAAAAAGAAACGATGAAGGGGAAAGGGTGAAAACTCTGTCCTTACCATCTGGCCTTTCACCCCAAGAAATTTAACCAAAAATTTAAAACAAGAAAAGTATATGGCGCACGAACTGATTATGCCTAAAATGGGCGAAAGTATTATGGAGGCCACCATCCTCCGCTGGGTAAAACAGGAAGGAGACACCGTGGAACTGGATGAAACCATTCTGGAAATTGCTACCGATAAAGTAGATTCCGAAGTCCCTTCTCCGGTAGCCGGAAAAATCGCCAAAATTTTATTCAAGGAAGATGATGTGGTAGAAATCGGAAAAGTGATCGCACTTATCGAAACAGAGGCAGGTGAAAGCATTTCTGCTCCTTCAGCTCCGGCTCCGGAGGCCCAACCAGCTATCAATGGTCAAACCAATGCTGCTAAAACAGAAACCGCTCCGGCACAACAATCAGCAACAACTGATGTAGCAGAACCTATTCCTACGCATTCTGATTCCAACGGCGGTCGCTTTTATTCTCCGCTCGTACGCACTATTGCTCAAAAAGAAAACATCGGCTTACAAGAACTGGAAAGTATTTCCGGAACAGGTATGCACGGTCGGGTAACCAAAAAAGACATTCTGGTTTACCTTGAAAATCGCACCGCTCAACCTGCAGTCGTTAAAGCTCCTGCAACGGCTAAATCAACAAGCCCTCAAGCAACTACTGCTGCTCAACCAGCTTCCACTGCTTCCTATGGCGATGATGTGGAAATCATCGAAATGGATCGGATGCGCCGCCTTATCGCCGATCACATGGTGATGTCGAAAAATACTTCTCCACACGTTACTTCTTATGTTGAAGTGGATGTAACCAATATCGTAAATTGGCGGAACAGTATTAAAAAAGGTTTCCAGGAGCGCCATGGAGAGAAAATTACCTTTACGCCAATCTTCATTGAAGCTATAGCAAAAGCTATTCATGATTTTCCTTTGATCAATATTTCTGTAGAGGGTACTAAGATAATCCGCAAGAAAAATATCAATATCGGTATGGCAGCAGCACTGCCTTCCGGGAACCTGATCGTTCCAGTCATCAAAAATGCTGACCACCTCAGTTTACTGGGCTTGACGAAAGCGGTGAATGATTTGGCTAAGCGCGCTCGCTCCAATAAATTGAAACCCGAAGAGATCCAGGATGGTACGTTCACGCTTACAAATGTAGGTACTTTCGGAAATGTAATGGGCACACCGATCATTAATCAGCCTCAGGTGGCTATTATGGCTGCTGGTGCTATACGCAAAAAACCGGCGGTTGTAGAAACAGAGTTTGGTGACCTTATTGCCGTAAGACATATGATGTATCTTTCGCTTTCTTATGATCATCGCGTGGTGGATGGTGCTCTGGGTGGCTCCTTCTTACGCAAAGTAGGGGATTATCTGGAAGCATTTGATACAAACACAAACATATAACCACAATTGACCACGATTGACTCTGGATTAGCCAGGATTGACCAGGATTGACCAAGATTGACCAAGATTGACCAGGATTAAATGGTATTTTAATGGTGCTCTGGGTAGCTCCTTCTTACGCAAAGTAGAGGATTACCTGGAAGCATTTGATACAAACATATAAACAAGATTGACTCTGGATTAGCCAGGATTGGCCAGGATTAACGGGTATTTTAATGATTATTCATTTTCTTGCGATTCTTGCTGTGTAAAGTTGAGCCCTGATTTCCAAAGCAAGTATTGCTGATTGCATTTAATCGCGGTAATCCCGGCTAATCCAAAGTCAATCCTGGTCAAAATAAGGTAGTAATGAAAAAATCGCTTTTTTTCCTTCTTCTTCCTCTTTTCACCCTTTCCCCTTTGCTCCTTTTTGCTCAGAACAACAAACAGCTCATTAAAGAAGGCGAAACTTACTTTATTCAGGGCCGGTATCAACAAGCATTGGAATTATTTGAAGCGGCAAAAAAGATAGCCCCTCTTGACCAGGAGGTCAGTTTGAAACTGGGTGTTTCTTATTTTGAAAAAAACAATCTTGACGCAGCAACGGATATCTTCGCCAGTCTCTCCCGATTTGAAAACAACACCGGAACGGAAGCGACCAAATACTTAGCCCAAACCTATCATCAGGCTCAAAAATTCGAAGAGGCGATCAAGCAATATAAAGCTTATTTAAAAAAAACACCCCTAAAAAACCCTGACCGGGAAGCGGTGAAAGATGAGGTACTTCGCTGTGCTTTTGGTGCCCGCCTATTGTATCAGCCGAAATTAGCATTGGCCGAAAACCTGGGCGACTTTGTCAATACGGAATGGCACGATTTTGCCCCCATTCTCAGTCCCAATTACGATGATAAACTTTATTTCGCTTCTAATCGCCCCGGAAGTACAGGAGGGCTTCGCAACGATGAAGGGAAGGAAGATGCTAATGGCCATTACAACAGCGACATGTACTCCACGGAATCCATTAGCGGTAAATGGCAAAGCCCTGTCCCCCTCAACAGTTTGCTCAATAGCCCATCTAATGACATGATCCTTGATTTTAATCAAGACGGACAAGTTATTTTCTTTTTTAAAGGATTGACACGCTACAGTGGCGAAATCTTTGTAGATACCTTCAAAGCCAATGCAGAAGAGGAATTATTTCCAGATAAGTTCCTTTCTCCTGTCATTCCGGAGCAAGCGGATAAAGATATTTTTATCTTCCAGGACACCGTATTGTTTTTTTCAAGCGACCGGCCAGAGGGGTATGGAGGAATGGATATTTATTTTACCCTTTTTCAAAATGGCCGTTGGCAGGCTCCGAAAAACCTGGGGCCTGAAATAAACTCCGCTTACGATGAACGCTGCCCTTTCTTAAGCCGCAATGGCTTAGCCCTCTACTTCAGCACCAACAACCCAAGAAAAAGCATGGGGGGATTCGATGTGGTCAGAGCTCTTTTTGATCCCGATCAGAAAAAATGGTCTGAAGCTGAAAACCTGGGCCTTCCCATAAACTCAGCAGCTGATGACTTATACTTTCGCCTTGCCCCTGATGGCATTAAAGCTTACTTTTCCTCTGACCGAAAAGATGGCATTGGTGGAGAAGACATTCTGCTGGCGCTTTTTAAAACAGCTCAGGAACATCAACTGGAAAAACAATCCGGTCTGGCTTTTTGGGAACAAGAAAATATGAATTTAGTAACTAATACCACTTCATTAATCAACTCATCTGATAATATTTCCGTATCCTCTCTCGAGTCTTTAAGCCTTGAGCCCCTTTATTACAAGGAGGAAGCGATATTAACAGAGCGAAATAAAGCGAAACTCGATCAATTATTGGCCTATTTGAGAAACCGACCTGGTACCTCCATTGCCCTGCTCTGTCATTCTGATGATCTTGAAAATCCGGAAAAGTACGACCTTTATTTTTCTGTAAAACGCGCTGAAAAAGCTGTTGAATACCTGATTCAGCAAGGCTTTTCTGCCGAGCGTTGCCATATTCAGGGATGCGGTTCGGCCTACCCTACTGCCAAATCGGCTATCAATGGGCAGCCTAATCCAGCCGGGCTTCAGCTAAACCGAAGAATCAGCGTCCATATCCGACATGAGCTTGGAAGTAATGATATTAATTCTTTTGAACTGATCCAACCGGAAATGAATGCCTTCATGATGCGCCCGGAATGGTATGGCTTTGAGGAGGCGATAAAGGAGATTACTTACCGAATCGAAGTTGCACAGAGCACCGGTATCCTTAATGATGATTTCTATGGCGGTCTACCAGATCCCTTAGTAGAAAGACGGGGCGATGATGCCAATTTCCATTATATGACGGGCTTATTCACAAAATATAGCGTGGCTCAAACGCTTCTCAACGATCTTCAGGCGAAAGCTTATACAAACTGCCGGATCATTCCTTATTATGGCGGCATTCGATTAACCAAAGAAGAAGTGCCCAGCTACTTGACCCAGTACCCGGATCTATTGAATTGGATGGCCGGGCAGTAATTTGATCACTGATTACGCGGAGAACACAGATGATGCGGGAGCTGCGCTCCCGTGATAAACGCCGCCGCCTTTCGTCCTTCGGACGAAAGGCGGCGGCGTTTTTAAATCAATAGGAGCGGAGCTCCGTCAATCTGTGTCCTCAGCGTAATCCGTGATCAAACCAATGTTACGCCTTCGTCAGTAATATGAAAAGCCTTCAACTCCGCTGTACGCTGATCAATATCTACGGTGCCATTCTCCAAACGCAATACGCCACGCGGACAAACTGCCGCACAAATGCCACAGCCCACACAAGAAGCCCGTACAATATTCTGGCCGCGTTGAGCATAAGCACGTACATCAATGCCCATTTCACAATAAGTAGAGCAATTGCCACAAGAAATACATTGCCCGCCGTTAGTAGTAATGCGGAAACGGGATTTAAAGCGCTGTACAAGACCTAAATAGGCGGCGAGTGGACAACCAAAGCGGCACCACATCCGGTTCCCCATCAATGGGTAAAAGCCCGTACCGACTACACCCGCAAAGGCCGAGCCGATCAAAAAGCCGTACCAGCCTCTTACCGTGTCGCTATTTAGAAAAAGGACATCACGAGAACCCGTGAAATAAGTGTAAAGCACCATGCCCGTCATCACCACAGCCGCTACCAAAACGCCATGAATGATCCAGCGCTCAAATTTCCAGGCTTTCAAGCTCTTATCGGATAAATGACGGTAAGGATCACCCATCGTTTCTGCTAAACCTCCGCAACCGCATACCCAGGAGCAATACCAGCGCTTGCCGAAGAAATAAGTAAACAACGGAACGCCAACGATCACCAATACGATACCCCAGACGAGCATGAAAATGCCCAGGCCTCCACTATTCACCAGGTTATTGATGTTCCAGTCAAAAAAGAAAGTGTAGTTCAATGGCCAGATGTTCTTAAAATCGTAGTATGGGTAGTTCAGACGAACCAATATTTCAGGAATTAAAAATGCAAAAGCCGTTTGGAAAAACATCACGGATGATGTCCGGATAATCTGATATCGGTTGTGCATATAATTGGCCATCATGCGAATGCCCATTACCAATACAATTACCGTATACAACATCCCGTACAAAAACCACTGGCTGGCATCATTGCCGCTAAGCACATTGCTTAATGGATCAGAGATCAACATCCATGAAGTGATGTGTTGTGGTGCCCAATAAAGCAGAATGTAAAAACCAATTAGGTAGATCCCGGCAATAATCCCCAACCAGCCGGTCACCCTTGGAGAAGCAGAGCGTGAAAGGCTTTTATCTTTTTCTTTTTCATAGAAAAATACCAGCCAAATGATCAAACCGGCAATCAATGTGGTCACTAAAGGCCAGAAGAAGTTGCCTCCTAAATAGAAAAAACCATAAATTATTACGCCCACTATAGTGATACTTAGAAAAAAGCTCCTCCATCCCAGACTTAACCCTCGCGTTAAAGGACTGTCATAGTTTTGATTATTCTTTATTCCCGGTATTAAATTAAACTTGGGTAGGAGATATAACAGGCCGCCTAAAATTCCTAGCCCGATCGTTAAAAGAAAGAACAAAAAAGGATTACTCGCCACAGGCCCTGTGCTCGACTTCTTAACAGTGTAGAGCACATAATCCTTAATTACCCAATCGCCCAGCTTATAATCCCATTCAATGACACCTTCAGGAATACCCTCTTTAGCTCTTTCTTCAAGGGTTTTTTGAGCTGATTTGATGACTTCTTTCAGCGCAGGAACGAATGTAAAACTGGAACCATATTCTTTTTCAAACATGCCTACCTTCTGTGCTTCCTGAATGACCACTGTTTTGTGATATGTATTGGAAATGGACAGACTCTCAGATGTTAATTTATAATTATCCAGACCAAGGGAAGCCGTAAATATGAGTAGGGCCAGAACAAATAAGCCTAAGCCTGCTTTTTGAAGAATGTTCATTTTATTTGATATTTATTTTAGTTCTTTGACAAATAATTGATTATTGATCGATACAGGAGCAATTACATAGCTAGGCCCGAGACAAAAACTTCAACACCGCCCCTAATCCCCGGCGCTGCTTCAGTTTCAGATTCTTCCCCGTTTGCTGATTGTATAGCTTTACTAACTCGTGATCATATTCCTTGTAAAATTCAGGATCAAAATTGGCCAGCCCCAAATGCTGCAGTACTTCTTCAACATGCACCTGATCCTTCAACCATTTTTCACAAACTTCATGGCGATAGCGAACGCCCATCAGATTAAAGCCTTTGATCTTCCCTGTCTCGGTTTCGTAATTAATTCGGATACTCTTCCGGCCATCAGCGTGCTCCCAATAAAGCGTAGAAAAATGATCGGGTAAGGCTGCCGGTACTTCGCCATACACTTGATATTCGATATCCAGGAACTTCGCCGAATTAAACCAAATCCCCGGATCGTATTCCACCGGCTTGCCGCAAATATTATAGGCTACGGTTTCTCCCATCATCCGGCCGGTATACCAGATGGCTTCAATTGGCCGGCGGCCGGGAAGCGGTTCGCGTATCTGGGCACAGTCACCGATCGCATAGACATCTCTTATATTTGTTTCGAGATGTTCATTCACTAAAATACCCTTCTGAGTTTCTAGTTCCGATTCTTTTAAGAAATGAATATTTGGGTGTACGCCTGCTGTCAACCCTACATATCCGCATGGAATGGTTTCTTCATTGTTGGTCACTGCAGCTTTGACCTTGCCGGTGCCATCATCCACAATTTCTTTCAGCTCGGTACTCAAGCGCAGGTCAATGCCATGTTCTTTGATATGCCTGTTGACCATCTGAGATTCCTCGGGCGGAATAACGCGATCCCAGTAGCTGCTCTCGCGAACCAGAAAAGTAACAGGCGTATGGCGGGAATGGAACATTTCTGCCATTTCAATGCCAATCAAACCACCTCCCACAATTACGGCACGCTCCAGATCTTCGCTGTAAGCTTCCATATTTTCGAGGTCCTGATAGCTGTAAAGACCACTAACGCCTTTAAGATCCTGGCCCGGCCAACCAAACTTATTGGGTTTTGAACCAACTGCCAGAATAAGCTTATCGTAAGAAAGACGATCGGGAGAGGGATGGCTGGTTTCAAACTTCTTATCGCGATCAAAATGGAGCGTCTTATTATTGAAATCAATTTGCTTCACATAGCCCCGAAGCAAGTCGATGCGGTTTTTTTCCCAAAACCAAGGCTCATAAGGTTGAGTATCTTCGAAACGCATGTGCCCCATGTAGATGTACATAAGGGCTGTACGGGAGAAAAAGTGATCCGTCTCAGCGGAAATAACGGTAATGCGGTGGTCGCTTAGCTTCCGGATGAAACGTGCGGCCGTAATCCCTGCAATACCGTTACCAAGAATGGCAATGTGCATACTGTTGGTTTGTTTTGATGATCTTATAAAACAAATATAAATGATCCTTCATTTAAGTAGTACGCACAAGTAACGACAAGATTTTTGAAAAATGATATGATTAGATTAATTCTAAAGTCACTTGTCTTTACAAGGACTATTTTTTGATTTTGTTAAGGAAATAGAAAAGGGGGAGTCAAAAGTAGTTATTTGCTCCCGGCAGGATTATTTTTTATCGGCGAGCGGCCCTTTTTCTGAGATTTTTCTTTGAAAAATCTCAGAAAAAGGGCCGCTCGCCAAGCATAGTTTTCGTGAAGAAACCCTAATTTGAATCAATCAACTCTCCTGAGCCTGAAATACTGGAATGAATCACCGGGTATCCTTTATAAAAGACATCCCCGCTGCCGCTGATCTTCACATCCATTTCGGAGAGTACATGTACGCGGGCATCTCCAGAGCCGGAAACCCTCAAATCAGCGTAGTCGCTTACAAAATCAAAGGCGTGCAAATCGCCGGAACCGGAAATTCGGACATCCATCCGATTGCTTTCACCCGCCAGGCGTATATTCCCGGAGCCCGAAATGTTTCCTTCGAGCTCATTTACAAAAAATATGCCTTCCAGTCTACCTGAGCCAGATACGATCAATTCTAATTGATCGCTATTGAAAGCTTCTTCGCCTATTACATCACCTGAGCCACTAACATTGATAAAAGTAACCTTAGGTATCGTGATGAAAATTTCCAGTGTTTCATAATTTCGCACACAATCATCAAACTCAATGTCCCAAACGCCGCTGTGAATATCGAGTTCGAGCTCGTTGATGATGTTCTGTTGCCCTCTAACTTCAACATATTGCTGCTCTCCGTAATACAAATGTACTTCTGCATCAACTTTTAACTTAACGCCTCTAAAATCATCCAAATATAATTCTCGTGTAATGAGACTTCCTTCTCCTTCAATACATGAAAAAGGTCCTCCGTCTTCATCATCAAAGTCAAAATAACAACCTGTAAGGCAAATAGCCAACAAACTGATAATAAACCACCAAATGTGCTTTTCCATAATTAATTAATTTTTGATTCTATTTTTTGGTTAAAAAGTTTCCCGTTCACCGCCCCCCGTTCACCGTTCACCGTTTACCGTTTACCGCTAGTCTCTACACCCGTTGCGTGCGCAAGGGTTGCGCCCAAACCAACCAAGCTTCAGGCCTATCCCCCAGGTGTATCCTTCCAGATCATTTTCAGTAAATGCCTGGGTATTATCCACTCCATTCACCCAACGATAACTTCCATACCCATAAACCCTTAGATAAGAGGTTAAATTTAGTTCCAAACCAAGTTGAGGGGCAATTACCCACACTTCATCAATGTCGGAAGCTCTTAAGTTGTCATCTTGCACATCAAGATTTACAACTCCCCAGCCAACACGAGTTCCTAAAAAGGGATGTAAGAGCCGGCAAGGACGTGTATGAAAGGCCAATTCTACCCCGCCATGGGCAAGATCCAGGCGTTCAATTTCTTCAGAGTCAATGATTTCGTCGTAATCAGCTCCGGCCACAGCATAAAGGCCCACAGTCCAATGATCCAACACGGCACTGATACTAGCCCCTGCATTAGTGGTTGCTAAATTTCCTTTGCTATAAAACTCTGCAAATGGAGAAATATAAACGCCTTTTCGCTGGCTGCTACCAAATAAGGTCTGATCCTGGGCAAACAATCCCATGCTTGTGATACTCATCAATATGAGGCACATTAAACGTGTCATAACTATCGATTTTGATTATGAAAATTTATTTCCAGTTGCCAGAAGCTGGCTTTTACTCTTTACCAACCCCAATACTCATCTGATCCCAGAAATCCCCGAATCTTATCCTATCCCCTAAAAAGCTAAGTTATAAATACCCCATTAACCGTTTACCGTTAACCGTTTACCGTTAACCGCAATCATTTTAATACCCAAACCTCAATCCCACTTTCCCTCCGATCCACATCTTAATATTCACATCCCCGGTTACTTTATCGGAAAATGTATAAGGCATTATTTCTGAACCAATTAAGTTCCCTTCTTCATCTTTTCCTTTAGAAACCGTCACATTGTAATCCGGGCCAAAAAAGAAACGTGTATTTTTCCGCATTGGAAGTTCAACATTTATCCTGATTTGACTGAGGACGTTTAGGTGATCTGTCCAGGTTTCTCCTTCATTGATGTGCATTCCTATCAGTTCTGCATTCACGAGTGCACGTTTGCTCAATGTTAGGGCTGTACCGATCCCGTAGCCCAATCCCCAGGTTTTTTCATTGATTTTTGTCCCTATTTGAAAGATATTGTAAAACTGCTTCACCCCTGTTTTGAAAGCGGTATTCAGGTGCAGTGCCTCTCCGGCACCAAGTTCGATAAAATGGTAACCATTTCTTGCCCAGCTCATTAGCCCGACCGGCACGCCCCGAATGCTATCACAAACATTGATCAATCCAAGTTGTCGGCCACCTACACGTTTGGCTTTGTTAAATAAAAAGCCAAGCTGCGTGTCCTGAATTTCGTTCCCCCAATTGATTAAACCGGCATATTGATTGTACACTTTCTCACCACTGTAATTGAACACCCCGGCCATCTGCCACCCACTAATGTTACCACTTACCCAATTACCGAATAAACTCAGCTGAATACCAGCAAAATCCTTTTTTACATAATTTCCCAGGCTGGAAAACTGAATGCCATGAAAATTGCTAAAATCCACATTCATTCCAAACAAACTCAGTTGAGTGCCCCGAACATTTCCCATCACGATATTCCCAAATCCAGCTACCTGAATACCTCTTACTTCGCTTTTTACAGAATTACCCCCCCCACCTACCTCTGTTCCGCTTACTCCGCCATTATGCCCCCAAAAAAGATTGACGGAAAGTCTGTTGGTATATTGATCACTCTCCCAGGCATTCGTTCCGAGATAAGGTAAAAAAGAGATCTGTGTTATTTTTTCCTTAGGTTCAGCAGGAGGTTCAGGCATTACAAGCTCAATACTTTGCCAATTTGGCACCGATTGTTGCCCTGAACGTTTAATGTTCAGGGAGTTCTTTTTTTTATTTATCGGATCTACAGGTTTAAATACTTCGCGTGGTTTAAGTTCATATCCTTTTGTGAGCTGCATTTTTTGCAGGGCCTCCAGGTCCCACTGCAATACGATATAACTTCCTACAATACTGTATTTTACCGGTGAATTAATAAAAAGTACATCTAAGCCTTCCACTAAGGGAACCTCTGAGGCCTGCCCCGAAATCTTAT
This sequence comes from uncultured Saprospiraceae bacterium, assembly GCA_964537285.1. GTDB lineage: Bacteria > Bacteroidota > Bacteroidia > Chitinophagales > Saprospiraceae > CAZHZT01. The sequence goes on from CAZHZT010000070.1 coordinate 15,383, forward strand.
GATTTAAGGCTGCTTCATTTTCCAGATAGGAGAATGAAAGCGTGTAGCGTTCCCCCAGGTCCGTTAAAATGTCTTTTAACGGAACTTTTTCGTACTCGAAGGAAAGCTTAACAGCGCCAGGTTCAGCTTGCCCCCAGCTGCTAAATTGTAGGAGCAGCAAGCAATAAATCACTAGTATTCTCATGCCTTTTGTTGACTATTTACAAATTCCGCCTTTGTACAGTACCGTATCCTTGTAAATCTCAGCTTCTTCAGATTTGATCAGTAACCTCAATATTTCGATCATCTCTTCGCGACTCGGGTTTTCGAATTTCCTGTTTGAAGAAATCCCACAATCATTCAGTGCATTGTTTTCTAGTTTGATATGAATATCGTAGTATCGTTCAATTACTTCCTTAACTTTTTTGAAGGGCGTATTTTGGAATACAAACTCTTTTGTTTTCCAGGCTACAGTATTGGGATCTACTACTTCCTTTTGTTCAATTTTCTTTTTGGCAATTTTAAACACTGCCTGATCTCCTTTTTTTAGAAATACAGGAGATGCTTGTTCCATTACTTCGTTAAATTTCACTTTTCCACTCTCCACTACAATTTCAACTTCATCCTCATCGGGGTATGCACGGATATTGAAGGAAGTCCCCAGAACCGTTGTCTCAGTATCATTTGCAAAAATTTTAAAAGGCCTCAAAGAATCCGTTGCTATCTCAAAGAAAGCCTCTCCGTTCAGTTTCAGCTCTCTCTTTTCAGCATCCCCGGTGTAAGCAATCGTTGTTCGCTTGTTCAGCAAAACCATGCTGCCATCTGGAAGATTAACTTCCATTGTTTCATTTACTCCGGAGGTATGCTCAACGAAGGTTTGAACCGTTTCTTCTGAAAAAGGCCAAAACAAGTAAGAACCTACGGCTAGAAGAATGACCGCAGCGGCAACTCTCATCAAAAGGGGGCGAAAGGAAATCACCGGAGTTTCTTTCTCTTCCTGACTGTCCAACTTTTCTTCAAATGCTTCCCAGGCTACATCGGTATCTACTTCGAAATCATCTTCCACTTCTTCCACCGTTTCCCAAAGCAAATGCATTTCCTTGAAATACGCCTCATACTCAGGCTTTTCATTTACTTTTGCCATCAGTTCTTCCCGCTCTTTCGCAGAAAGTTCTTCGTTTAAATATTTTCCAATTAATATGTCTAACTTATGCTCATCCATTATTTATTTGCTTTCTATTATGATGACGCAAGAAATTGAGGACACCCCTACGAGAAAAATAATTTTTTTCATAAGAAGTAAATTTGTAAAGCGGTTTAAACATGAGTCATCCTGAAAATTCAGGATGACTCATGTTTGTAAAAATCTTTACATAGTTCTGTTAATCAATGCCTTCTCTACTTTTTTCTTGATAAAAAAGTAGCAAAAAATCAAGGCTGTATTCAATTTTTAACGCTTTTTGACAGGCTGGCAGCCTAAAATGAATAAGGCCGATCCTAATACATTGATTTACAGCATCTATTTTTAATTGTTGTGACAGCATGAAGTTTCTTAAAGTTTGGGATGACTTACTCCATTTATATTCTATAAAAGGTAATCTTTCAGCTCACCCCGTAATATTCTCAAAGCTTTTCCGATCTGATTTTCAACGGTTTTCACTGATATTTCCAATTGTAAAGCAATTTCTTTATAAGAAAGTTCTTCGTAACGACTCATGACAAAAACAATGCGGCATTTTTCCGGTAGTTTATCCAAAGCATCTTTTATCCGGCCAGATAGCTCCGCCTCCATAAAGGAAGCATCGCTTCGTTCGCTTCCTTCGAGCGGAAGCGTATTTTCAAGCTCAATATTTGCCTGAAGTTTTTTAATTTTTCTTAGATGTGAAATCGCCTCATTTACAGCCATTCGATGCAAATAAGCACCTAATGAAGTGGTGACCTCTATTTTTTCACGCTTTTCCCACAATTTCAGGAATACATCCTGGGCAATATCCTCTACGGCACTACGCTCGCGAATAAAACGAGATATAGCTCTGCATACCTTTGGATACTCAGCTTTAAAAACAGCTTTTAAAGCTGCTTTATCTCCCTTTTTAAGACGTGATATGTGATCCGTTAAAGTGATAAGAAAAATTGATTTTATTTTTTATCCTTCTTTGACAAATTGTGTGGAACTTCAAAATGATAAGCCTTGAATGCCCTGGTGGCTGAAAGGGTTATCATTTTTAAACTCCATTTTATCACAATTTATGTCAAAGAACCTTTTTTATTTAATATCTTCATTACCATGACAACCGTTTCCTCTTCCTCGAAAGTTTCTTTTATTTCTTCATTAAGGATTTGCATCACAAGATCGTAGTCTCCCAAAACCTGAGTACTCATATCATTTGTTGATACCTGAATTCCCTGGTATCGGTTTAACCTTCCGATAAAATCCAAAATCGAAGGCACGTATTCTTCTTTTAAAGGATACATACTAATCTCGACGGCAATATTCATAACGTTTCAATGTTTTTATATGCTGCAAATAAATTCAAAAGTAATTAATTCAGGGGATGCCTCCCTTAATTATTCCTAATAAATACTTATTTTTGTAACAAAATATAATTTTAGAACATTTCATTTGAAATTTTTTTTATTAAAATTTTGTTATTTAGCAGTTGAGCAACAGACGAGAGCCAAATAGACATTTCATTCACTAAAAACAATCAATGGCAGCCAAGAAAGCGAAAAAAGCGGGCTTTTTACCTTCATTTAGTTTATTTAAGGTTAAAGACGACCGGATCCCAAAACTATTCGGCGTACTTTTCCTCTTCATTGCATTGTATCTGTTCATAGCCTTTACCTCCCATCTGTTCACCTGGAGAGAGGATCAGAATGATTTTTACAACTTCACATGGGAAAAGCTTTTTAGCTCCGACCTGATCGTAGAGAATTGGCTGGGCAGGTTTGGGGCGGCCATTTCCAATTTATTTTTCTACTGGTGGTTTGGCATTGCCTCTTACATCGTTGCCTATCTGTTTGTGAGAATGGGATTATCTCTTATAGAAAACAAAGAAAACTTCATAGGTAAAAACCTTCCACGAATCCGAACATCCTTGCTACTCATGCTGCTCTTGTCCATTTTCCTTGAATTTGCCTTCGGCGAATCGGAATTCCCCTGGGGAGGAGCTTTTGGAGAAAGTGTGAGTATCTGGATGACCAGGTTCGTCGGTACTGCCGGAATGGTCGCTTTCTTTATTTTTGCCTTGCTAGGCTTTGTAACCTGGACCATCAACCCTAACTTTCACGAACTCACATGGACGCAATTCAAGGACGGAATCTCCAACTTTTTTACGGATCTGTTCAAAGGCAGATGGATAACTCGCCCGGAAGACAAAGAGAAAAAACGGCGCTTGGCTGCTGCTAAAGAAAAAATGAAGAACGCAACTTCTTCCCTTCCTGCCCCTAAGGCGCCAGCTGTAGAAGAAAAAGTTGAAAAGGCTCAAGCCGCTGAAGCAGATAAGGAAACCCCTTCCACTCCCGGGCCCGGTGAATCAAGAACTGAAAAACCTTCCGGGGAGCAGCAACTCAAGATGAACCTCGAAAATGCCGCCCAAAAACGGGCCGAAGCTCAGAAGCTTACAGCCGAAAATGCTGACCTGGAAATCGAAGAAGCAAAAGAAGATGCCATTTCCATTGGAGGTGAAAACAACGCTTCTCCTAAACCTTTATTTAAAAGAGACGAAGACGAAGAGCAGGATCCGCTTGTTAACAAAGAGCCTTATGACCCCACCCTTGAGCTATCCTCTTACGAATATCCGGTAACCCCCTTACTCGATGATTATAGCGATCAAAAATTCGAGGTTGACCGGGTAGAACTGGAAGCTAACAAAGACCAAATTATTGAAACCCTGCTGAATTACAAAATTGAGATTACCAAAATAAAAGCAACTATTGGGCCTACGGTAACCTTGTACGAAATTGTTCCGGCTCCGGGAGTGCGCATCTCCAAGATCAAAAACCTGGAAGACGATATTGCCCTTAGCCTTTCGGCTTTGGGTATACGGATCATCGCTCCAATCCCGGGCAGAGGAACCATAGGCATCGAAGTGCCCAACAAGAAAAAACAAATCGTTTCTCTTAAAGAAGTATTGGTGTCCGATCTTTTCAAGCGCTCTAAAATGGAACTCCCCATAGCTCTTGGCAAAACGATCGATAACAAAGTAATGGTAGCCGACCTGGCGGCAATGCCACACCTCCTGATTGCTGGTGCTACCGGGCAAGGTAAATCAGTAGGGATCAACACCATCATCATGTCTCTGCTCTACAAAAAACACCCCTCAGAGCTTAAATTGGTGATGATTGACCCCAAAAAGGTAGAATTATTTCCTTATGCCAAGCTAGAAAATCACTTCCTGGCCTTTTTACCCAATGTAGATGAGCCTATCGTTACCGAAACGAGTAAAGTAGTTCATACTCTGAACTCTTTACTGATTGAAATGGAACAGCGATATACCCTTCTGAAAAAGGCTCAGGCAAGGAATATCAAAGAATACAATAAAAAGTTCATTGGCCGCCGCCTCAATCCGGAAAATGGCCATGACTTCATGCCTCATATCGTGCTCGTCATCGATGAGTTCGCGGATCTGATCATGACCGCAGGCAAGGAAATAGAACTTCCCATCGGTCGCTTGGCTCAACTTTCGAGAGCCGTTGGTATCCACTTGATCATTGCTACTCAACGCCCTTCCGTAAATATTATCACTGGGGTAATCAAAGCGAATTTCCCCGCACGAATTGCTTATAAAGTAACTTCAAAGGTCGATTCGCGCACCATTCTGGATTCGGGCGGAGCGGATCGGCTGATCGGCCGGGGAGATATGCTGCTTTCCCACGGCTCTAAACTGGATCGCTTGCAGTGTGCCTTTGTAGACACCCCGGAAGTGGAACGCGTCATAGATTATATTGCCGAACAAAAGGGCTTTGCAACCCCTTTCTTCCTTCCTGAATACCTTGGGGAAGATATGGATGATCAGCCTGGTGCTTTTAACATCAAAGACCTTGATGATATGTTTTTTGATGCGGCCAGGCTTATTGTACAAAACCAGCACGGATCAACGTCTATGATTCAACGCCGGCTGAAGCTGGGTTATAACCGCGCTGGCCGAATCATGGATCAACTGGAAGCTTTGGGCGTTGTTGGTCCAAGCGAAGGCAGCAAGGCCCGGGAAGTGCTCATCTTCGATGAAATGGAATTGGAACGATACCTGGAAGATATTATGAGTAAAAAACAATCTTAACCGTTTTCCGCTTTTGTTAACAACTCATTGTGATCTTTTGGTGTTTTTCATTCGTTCTATCAAAGAACTAAAAACCATTTATTTATGATGTACCGTATGCTTAACCTGAGCTTTTTGCTGTTATTCAGCACACTAATTTTCGCTCAGCAAAACAACTATAATAAAGCTTCTGACTCAGATCCGGCAGCGAAAGCCGTTTTAGAGAAACTCCGTTCCAAATACGAAAATTTCAAATCGATAGAAGCGGATTTTACCCTTTCTATTGAAATTCCGGAAGAACCTGTAGAAGAGCAGGATGGCTCCATTATTCAACAAGATGAAAAATACTATTTAAAATTAAGTAGTCAGGAAATCTACTGCGATGGTAAAGACTTATGGCTGTTCTTGCGCAACAACAACGAAGTCCAAATCAATAATGTAGATGAAATGGACAATGGTGAAGTGCTTTCTCCAAATGACCTGTTACGGATTTACGAAAAAGAGGAATATGTTTACGCATTAATGAATGAGTTCTCCGAAAACGGCCAGATCTTTCAACAAATCGAATTCAAACCTCTTGACCAAAATTCGGAATATTCCAAAATGCGCCTTACTGTAAATAAATCCCAAAACGACATCAGCCAGATCAAGGTCTTTTCTAAAGACGGATCTCGCTACACGCTCACGATCAACGCCTTAAGCCCAAATAAATCTTACGCGGCCAGCCAGTTCGTATTTGATAAAACCAAATATCCCGGCGTTATAGTTGAGGATTTAAGAATAGACTAATAAGAAAATAACATGAGTGATCCCGAAAATTCGGGATCACTCACGTTTTGTAAAACCTTTACTTATTACTGTTAATCAAAGCCTTCCCTACTTTTTTCTTGATAAAAAAGTAGCAAAAAATCAAGGCTGTATTCAATTTTTAACGGCTGCCAGCCTTTCAAAAGCTAAATTGAATAAGGCTGGTCTTAAGGCATTGATTTCCGGTACTCATCTTTAATGACAGTGACAATATAAGATTCCTTAAAATTTGGGGATCACTCATGTTAAAAGATTGCTTTTATGGGACTGAAATCGATGCTTGCCAAACCTTTTGCTCTTTATATTGCCCGCCAGATAAAAAAGTGGTCGTATTCGGCCATTCAGGACCAGGAGCGTATATTTAGGAATTTAATGAAAAAAGGCAGCCAAACAGCGTTTGGTAAAGATCATGGCCTCTCTCCTACTTTAAGTTATGAAGCGTTTAAGGAAAAAGTTCCCTTGAGAGATTATGAAGGGTTAAAAGATTATATTGAGCGTATAAAAAACGGTGAAAGCAGCGTACTTTGGCCAGGTAAGCCCAAATATTTCGCCAAAACCTCTGGTACTACCTCTGGCGTTAAATACATCCCGCTCACCAAGGATAGCATGCCCAACCTTTTTAACAGTGCGCGGAATGCCCTTTTCAACTACTTCGCCAAAACCGGGAATGGCCGGTTTCTGGATGGGAAGATGATCTTTCTCTCCGGCAGCCCGGAATTACACGATGTAAGTGGTATCCCAACCGGCCGTCTGTCGGGTATTGTTAACCATGAAGTACCTGCGTGGTTGCGCACTAATCAACTCCCCTCCTACCCCACCAACTGCATAGAAGCCTGGGAAAAAAAACTGGAAAAAGTTGTAGAGGAAACCCTGAAAGAAGACATGCGTCTGATCAGCGGCATTCCTCCTTGGGTACAAATGTATTACGAAAGCTTGCTGCAAGAGAGCGGCAAAGAAAAAGTCATTGATTTATTCCCGAATTATTCCGTGTTTGTCTATGGTGGAGTCAATTTTGAACCCTACCGGGCAGCTTTAGAAAAGCTTGTGGGCAAACGTATTGATAGCGTAGAAACCTATCCGGCTTCGGAAGGATTTATTGCCTTTCAAGACAGCTGGCCTCAGGAGGGCTTGTTATTGAATACCAATTCAGGGATCTTTTTTGAATTCGTTCCTGCGGAGGAAATATTTGAAGAAAATCCTGAGCGTTTACAGCTTTCAGAAGTGGAGGTAGGCGTTAATTATGCGCTTTTGATCAACAGCAATGCCGGACTATGGGCATACAATATCGGAGATACCGTCGAGTTTATATCCCTCAACCCTTATCGACTAAGAGTTACCGGCCGCATTAAGCATTTCATTTCAGCTTTCGGCGAGCATGTCATTGGGAAAGAAGTAGAAAAGGCCATGCTTCAAGCCAGCCAGGAATTAGACTTGGCGGTAGTGGAGTTTACGGTTGCTCCACAGGTAAGTCCACCGGAAGGAGGGCTTCCTTATCATGAATGGTTTGTAGAATTTGAAAGTGTTCCTGAAAACTTACCGGCCATTGCTGCTCGAATTGATCAACTTATGATCGAGCAAAACATTTATTATCAAGATCTTATTGATGGTTCTATTTTAAGGCCCCTGGCTATCCGACCATTAAAACCGGGAGCTTTCAGAGCGTACATGAAATCGCAAGGTAAATTAGGGGGACAGAATAAGGTGCCAAGATTGGCGAATGACCGGAAGATTGCCGGTTTTTTGGAGGAGTGGAAGTTGGTTCCGGGATGACCTCGGAACCAGCGAACAGCAATTCTCGTTTTGGAAATCCAAAACTAAATTTACGCCGCTACACGGCGATATTTCCCTTTGAGAGGGATTCCGCGCTGTAGGAAAGGGGAATAGATGTTTTTATTGATAGAATTTTGTTCTCAAATCCACTAAAAGGTTTTCTACTTCAGTCATATCAGGCGCCTCCGGCAAATTACTTGTCTCATAAGCCGCTTCAACGGCTTTCATTTTTTCATCGGCCATTTGAATTAACTGCTCATACTGCCATTCTCCTCTTCGAATAGCAAGCAAGGCTTCCCGATTAGGTCTTTTAACAATGATTTTTCCGGAATTTAAAATTTCTATTGCCATATCCAACAAGCGGAAAGTATGCATCATATTTTTGGAGTCATAGTTTTTTCCATGCTCCAGATTATTTAGGTACCTTGATTCATTTCGTTTATCCACCCAATCCCAATATTCCCGGTAATCTTTGCGGTATTTTACGTAGCCGTCCTGATTGAAATACAGGTGTCCTTTGGGAGTTTCTCCTTTTGGAATACTGCTTAGCAACACAGAGGTAGCACTCTCCTTTTGCAATATTCCTTTATAATTAAGTGCCCCTGCCGGGTCGATGTAGATTCCAAAATGGTATCTTTTTTATCCTCTATGGATAAGTACCAATTGTGTTTTCTGATATAAATAATCCGGACGTCATAATCACTGTCTGGCGAAGGGAAACCCCAGGCTCTGCTGCCGCTTTCAAACGCTAGCAGTATTTTGATTTCCTGGTTCTTTTCGAGTTGGAATAAGTGCTGTTTTATTGATTCTGTCATCTTCGTTTTTTCTCTTTAATAAATTCGGACAGTTCTTCCATTCTATTCGAATCCAGTTCATCCCAATGAGAGGGTAAATTCGATATGTATTTTATTATTGGAGGCCATTTTTGTAAGGGTTAAAGTTGTTTTGCTCAATACTTTTGCAGAAACTCCCCAACTATTACATCTAGCTTTCTTATATCCTTTTTCTTCTTTAAATAAGCATCTATCCGGGCATCTCCGAATGCTTGAATCCGATAATCGGGCAAGTATTTTTGAAAGAGAATCATGACAATATTGTCAATGATCCTTTCCTTTAAAGGGTGCGAGACCCTAAAATGATTCATAATGGACGATTCTGTTCCGATATGAACGATTTCATGAATGATCGTATTGGATGGATCGTCGTATTGCTTGAAACCTCCTTCTTTAGTAGTGTATATCAAAATGGAGCCCGCTTCGGGGTCATAGCTCCCTCCGGGGCCGTATAAAGTGAGTTTAATTTGATATTTTTTAAACTCTTTGAATGGCCAATCTTTCTTTATTTTACCAAGTTGATTGATCATCTTATTGATCAGGAGTTCATTAGCAGCAATCTTGTTATAGCCTTTTTGATAATCCGATTTATCGTAAACGCCTGCTTTCATGAACGCTCGCAGCGATTCATAATCCGAATCATTTAATTGATTGCTTTTGGCTTTTTCCGTTAAGGCATCAATTAGCCCCCCTTGCGGCAAGCTGACCTGATAATTGTGTTCTTCAAAAAACTTGGTGTCAATTATTGTTCTCCACACATATTCTGTTTCTTCTTCGACTGTTGGGATTTTTATCTCGATTCTGTCTTTGACTGGGATGAAAAAGAATTGAATGAGGGTAATGAATATTATCGTCATGGTCGAGTCTATTAGAGTTTAAGCGAATGGACAATATTTTGGGATAGCTACTAAATAAATGCTGGTATCGCTTATACTTATAACCATGCATTTTGTTATATTTTAACAGTAAACGGTTAACGAATTATAACTCACAATTTAAGACGTTTGGATATAATTTCCATTCAATGCATTTAAGGGTGAAGGCTTCACTATTGCTTTACCCTTGAAGGCTCAGCAATTCACTTCACGCCTATGTGGATAATCTCCACCTTGGTCATATTCTTTTCAATGGTTTCCAACTCTGTTTTTGATAAAGGATTTCCGGTTAGCCATAATTTATTCAAATGCTTCAAGTCAATCAAAGAGCTTGGGAGACTTTCGATATAATTGCCTATCAGGCTTAGTTCCTTTAAGGAACTCAAATTTTCTATACTTTTAGGTAAGTATTTAATTCCACAATTCTCCAGAGATAGAATTTGTAATTTCGACAAGTTCATGAGTTTTTTCAAAGCTTCCTCTTCTACTTCCGACCAATCCAATACAAGGAATTTCAGCTCTTTCATTTCATATATTTCTTCCAATTCAGAAAAATCATTGGCTCCTAAATCCAAATGCTCCAGACGACAATTACTAAAGCTTTCCGGCAATTCAGTAATGGCATTGTTGTTTACATTCAGATAGCTTAACTTAGAGCCATCATGGAATAAGTTGGCAGGTAAGCTACTTAAGCGGTTCCCGTCCAAACGTAGTAGTTGCAAATATTTTAAATTTACGTTTTGACCAATCTCTTCAATTTGGTTGTTGTGCAACCTAAGTATTCGCAGGTATTTCCAATTATTCACGGTTTCGGTTACCTCCTTAATCTGATTCTGACCTAAATTGATTTCCTCCAAATTAGTACAAGCAAATAGCTCCTTTGGAATTTCCTTGAATTGATTGGAGAATAGGTTTATCCCCTCTAACTTTTCCAAACTTTGGAAATTCAGCTCATCAAGGTTCAAAATCTGGTTATTGGACAGATCAAGCGTTCTTAGGTTTTTAAACTTTAAAATTTCTTCTGGAACGCTTTTCAATTGTTGATCACTTAAATCGAGGTGAAATACTCGGTCTTTTATTTCCAGGGCTTTATTTAGATCCGTGAATATTTGGTTTTCATTTGCATCAAATCCATTTTGAGCAACTAAAGCAAAACTTGATAGAAATAACACTGCAGTTAATAATCGTTGAAAGATTTTCATAGCTTTAATGGTTTTAGGAACGTTTAAAAATAATAGTTCTTTGACATAAATTGTGGATTCAGGAACAACAGCCCTTTAATCCCCCTTTTGGAACATAAGTCATCCTGAAAATTCGGGATGACTAATGCTGTTTCAAAATCCCCCCTAGTATCGACTGCCAAAAGTTTCGGCGGGCATATGTTCTTCTATTTCTCCCAGATCCGCTTCGGTTAGTTCTACATTTAATGCCCCCAGGTTTTCTTCAAGGCGATGCACTTTTCTGGTGCCTGGAATTGTCGTAATTTCATCATTTTGACTTAATATCCAGGCAAGAGCTACCTGAGCTTTGGTCAAGCCCTTGCGTTGTGCGATTCGATCGACAACCTCAACGAACTTAATATTTGCCTTGATGGCTTCATCTGTAAACCGCGGATTGACAAGGCGAAAGTCTCCCTTTTCCAAATCAGCACGGCTTTTAATCGCCCCCGTCAGAAACCCTCGTCCTAATGGGCTGTAGGCCACAAAAGTGATGCCCAGCTCCTTGCAAACATCAAAAAGCTTTTGTTCCGGTTCACGACTCCATAAGGAATATTCTGTTTGCAGAGCTGAAATAGGATGAACCGCATGCGCCCGGCGAAGGGTTTCCGGATCCACTTCAGAAAGGCCAATGTATTTTACTTTTCCTTCTTTGACCAATTCGGCCATAGTGCCGACAATGTCTTCGATCTCCACTTCAGGATCTTGTCGATGCATGTAATAAAGATCAATAGCTTCAACCCCTAAGTTTTGCAGGCTTTGGTCACAAGCTTTCCTGATGTACTCAGGCTTTCCATTGATCCCCATAAATTCACCATTGGGCCCTCTCATAATGGCAAACTTGGTAGCCAGTACAAGCTTGTCCCAGCGATCTTTAAAAGCTTTTCCCAATAATTGTTCATTGGCTCCGCTGCCATACATATCAGCGGTATCGAAGAAGTTGACGCCCAGATCGATGGCTTTATGTAAGGTATTAATGGATTCTACTTCATTAAAAGAACCGTAAAATTCTGACATCCCCATGCAACCCAAGCCAATGCGATTAATTGGGAGTTGGCTGTGTCCGAGTGTGGTGGTTTGTTTCATTGTTAAAGAACTATTATTTTTAGATGTTACGTCCAAATCGTAGTCGTCTGAAATCCAAGAATATCTCCTTCTGGCGTTAACCCAACAAAATAGACAGGATATTCCGAATCCGGGCGCAAGCCATCCAGACCAACAACGACATGAGTGATGTGCGTGAGGTGTTTTTCCATGAATGTATGGAGCGTCTTGAAAGACTCCAATTCTGCAAACTTTTCGTAGTTTTCATAATTTTCAAATATCCACTCATACTCAGATCTGCCTTGATGCCAAAGCTCAATGGCTTCTACCGGGTTGGAGGGATCCAGGCCCAATGTAGCGCTAAAGGTTTCCTGGGTCAATTCTTGTAAATCAGCATCTTTGCGGAACATGGAAAAATAGGCATCTGCCTCATTGGCCCAGGCTGGAAAAAATAAACCGTTGCCCAATTCAAAAAGACTATCATAGAGTTGATCCGTAGTCATTTCTGTTTCAGAGGCCTGGTCTTGCAATTGGGCGTACCGAACTGCCAGGCGGGCTGTAAACGACATTTCCGCTATTTCAGCAGCGGATAAACCATTGTTGTTTACGTCATAAGCATCTACCAGTTTTTCTTTAGCGTAAGCCAGAGTGTCTTCAATATCTACCTTGGTAACCCGTGCTCCCGGCTTGGAATCCCGGTGGTCAATAAATCGGTAAAAGACGCTGGTGAGTTGTTGTTCAACCCCTTCTAAGGTTTTGAGCTTTTCACGGATATCCTTGCGGCTTACGATAGGGTCGTTGCCCGCAGCATCCAGAATGTTTTGTGCTGCTTTTTCCAGAGCAGCGTGCACTTTTTGTTTTGCTAATCTAGCCATTAATTTCTCAATTTTTTTATTTCATCAATAATGAAGCCATAGGTCAACAAGATACTAATATTATTTTTCTTTAAATCGTTAAAACTGGCCCCAAGAATATCCATGTCAGCGAGTCTCTGAAAGCCCGATTCATTAGGAATGTTATTTATCGTCCCATAATCAATGCCCAAAAGAATTGTGTTTCTTTTAAACTTCAGCTTTGAACCTACTACAAAGTGCATATGGTTTCCATCCAGGATGGTATTGCGCAAAGTGCCCTGAGGGGTCTCTTTGTTCTCATAAGCAAAATTATTGGTACGAAACCCACCGGATAACTCAAGGGTTGGACTAACAATGTGGGAATAAGCAAAAGCTATATTGAAAACAGCTTTGCTTCCATTGCGCCAGGCCACCCTGTTAGCTAATGAACTGGTGCGCCCCATATCGTATTCATCGATTGCTGTGTGATAACTTGTGTTGATCCATATCTTTTGGTTTTCACTTAACGCCAGGCTGTATCCGAAGTTAAACTCCCAGGTTGTGTTTATGGGTATTCAGGAGTATTCCAAACCTGGTGACCAAGCCAAGGTTGCTGTAATTCCCTACAAAGTTGGAGTCAAAATAACGGACCAATTGATTACCTTGGCTTGTATTCAATTCTTGAAACAATGCTCTATTTCTATACGAAAAACTAGAATTGCTAAGGAATTGGCTCAAACCTATATAAAAATTCGGCTTTAATTTTAGATTGGAGCCAACGCCATACCAATCATCGTTGCCGCTGTATTCATAGTCAAAAAACCGAGTAGTGAGCAGATTGTTTTCAAGCGTTTCTTGCTTGGTACTGAAAGCATCTGTCAACTCGCTCTTACTTATTCTTAAAAAAGCAAAATCCAACTTCTTAAACTTAAATTTAAAGGAAATCACGGTTGGTTTGAGCTTAATGCGTGTATTCAGCTTACTGCTTTCATCATTCTCCCAGAATTCCCCGAATCCGAACGACCTTATTGAGGGCTGAACTAAGGAAATATTAAACTGCGGGGCCACTTTATGAATGGATGCCGGATTGTAAAAAGTCATCGTTACTTCCTCCGCACCTGAGGTTATGGCTCCTCCCAACATAGCTCCGTATATACCAAATTGTTCGGTAGTGTACAGATGGTTTTGAGCCGTGAGTTCTAAGCTGAAGTGCAATGCCGTTATTGCCAGTAAATAATATTTAATTTTAGGTAAGTTTGTATACATATGTTTTTTTATTAGCGACTTGAATTAACAGCAATTCTCGTTTTGGAAATCCAAAACCAAATTTACGCCGCTTCGCGACGATATTTTCTTTTGAGGGAGGCCGAAAGGGCTATTTTGCTTC
>CAZHZT010000071.1:0-29091 GCA_964537285.1 uncultured Saprospiraceae bacterium
AGCTACCTGGCAAGAACCCAATTATCAACCCACCATTTTAATGGTGGGGCAAACCAAATGAAATGCTCGTGACTACGTCCCTACGGGGATACGTGAAGAACTATGATTTCCAGAGCTTTACAAAAAAGGTAGACATTAATATGAAGGCTATTACTAGCAAGGGCTTGGCCAAAAATGAAAGCTACCTGGCAAGAACCCAATTATCAACCCACCATTTTAATGGTGGGGCAAACCCAATGATCCCCAAGCGTAAACGTTCGCCTGGCCATTTGGGAAAAAGATTGAAAACATAAGGAGGGAGACAGCTGCCCGTTAAAACGGTGGGTTGATAAGCGGTTTGACAAGCTTGTAGTGTGAGCTACAGGAAGAAATAGCAGCTTTATGCTGTAACTAATTTTAGTCCATGATTCGCATGAGTCATCCCGTCCCGCATTATTTTTAATGCGGGATGATCCATATTTACTGGTTAACTTTTTTTAAAAAAATCAAAAAAAATTTAAAAAATCCTTCAATTTTTTCTATTTTGGTCCCTGAATCAGGGCAGAACGAACTGAAGCATTTAGATTTTATTTGATTATTATTCATATTTTATTGATTTTAAGTGGCTTATTATTTGAAGAGTTTTTATATGCAAAAAAATGCGGCAAGATTTAAAAAGATGGACCCGGCGGGTAAAAATACCTGCTTTTGGGTATAGTATCGCTAAATCTTTGTTGTATATTTGTCATATAACTATAATGTGCAGGATTGATTACGTTCTTCGAAAAGATTTATCTCTAAGCATATATCCCAATATTTAATACAGTTATCCCATCAACCGTAGACTTACTCTAGTCTCAAAATCTCTACAAACTTTACTTTTGGAGTGTTTTGCTCCGGAAGGAAATTAAACAGCATTGAAAGGCGGTCAAGAATTTCGATTAAGAAATTTTAATGGACTAAGCTTCGATTTTCTCAGCATTTATTAATGATGTGTTAGGAGAAAGTGGGGGTTTCTTCATTTTTAGAAAAGTGAACAGGTCGTTTTTCAATGACAAATTTCCGAGAACTTTTATTTTTCTATAATTCAGTTGAAATTAATTGTTTTTACATTAAAAAATTTATTCATTAACTAAATTTTAATCTCATGAAAAAGATGAATTCTTTACTGGTTTTTGCCAGTGTATTTTTCTTTTTATTCCTTGTTGTCGAAGGGGTGCAAGCTCAAAATTCTACCCTAGCAGGTGGGCTTATTGAGGCGTCTGAATTCAAAGTAGACATTTCTAATTTGGTGTCTGAATCACAAGCTTTCAGCCTTCTGTCTGCTGAATACAAAGATGCTTCACTAAACATGGAGGATGTCGCTGATTTGGGCGGTTCTGCCGAGACTACAGCTTGGGTAAAAGTAAAATATTATGAATACCTAGTTGAAACCTTAGGTAATGGTGGTAATCTTCAAATGTTGTTTCCAGACAGTATCACGAAACTTCGTGAAATCAATGATCAATTTGGTGTTGGTTACAATATTGATTTAGCAGCGATTTACTCCGAAGCTGTTAATCTTATTCAGCAATAATTTTTCATTAAAAATATCTAATTAAAAATTAAATTGTAATTCTCATGAAAAATACGAATTTTACATTTATAACCAAATGGTTTATGGGGCTTGTGCTCTGTGTGTCGCTGTTTGGTATTCAGGGAGGCCTGAACGCCCAAACATTCCCCGGTACCACAGGTCCGATCCCGGCTACCGGTACTTCCGGTACTGCAACATTCACCTGTAATGTAACAGCTTCTGGCTTTGTTACTGCGGGTTCTATCGAAAGTGTATGTATCGAATGGGATCACACCTGGAATAGTGATCTTGATGTCACTTTGATTGCTCCTGACGGAACATCTTTAGAGTTGTTCACCGATGTTGGAGGGACAGGTGACAACGGTGACATTTGTATCGATGACAACGCTGCAGGTCCAATTCCTGTTGGTTGTACTTTCGGGGCTTGCGGTGATTGCTTCTGTGGTGATTTCCAGACAGAAGATGGTACGCTATTGAATACTGCTTTCAATGGTATCCAAGCGAATGGTACCTGGACCCTTGAAATTGTTGACGACGCAGGAGGTGATTCTGGTAATCTTGATGCATGGTCCATCACTATTGGTACATTGGCTCAGCCAACTTGTACTATTGACTGTCCAGATGATCTTACCGTTTCTGCTAGCCCGTTTTTCTGTGGTGCTGATGTTACTATTCCTTTACCATCAGTTGATCCTTCTTGTGTAGGCGGTGGCACAGCAAGTGCTTCTTCTCCTGTAACACCATATAATGGTACGTCTACACTTCTTAACACTCCCACTACATTGACAGGTGCTGTAAATGCAACTGGAGATGTAACCCTTACGGTTGAATTTAATGGAGATCATGATATTGCTGGTTTGGAAAACTTCGTTCTGGAAGATCCAGACGGTAACCTTATCTTCGATGTTAATGGTGCTCAGTGTACAGATGCAAGTGCTAGTGTAACCGTTCCTCAAGCGACCTGGAATGGCTGGATCGCTACTTACGGTTCTGATCTTGACTTTTTGCTTCTCGCAAATACTTTTATGAACTTCAACCTTGGTGGATGTACTTATCAATATCAGGTATTAGCATCTATTCCTGTCCCTGCTACGACTGTATTTACGAACGATTACAATGGTACGGAAAATGCATCTGATACCTATCCTGTAGGTACTACTACAGTTACCTTTACTACTTTTGATCAAGCTGGATTTCCTATTACTTGTTCTTTTGATGTAACGGTTATTGATGATGTAGGGCCTGTTTTCCAAAACTGTCCAAATGATATCACCTTCAATCTGGATCCAGGTGCTTGTGATCAAATCTTCTCTTATGGTCCTCTTGAGGTGGTAGATAACTGTCCTCCTGCTACGTTCTCTTTCAACCAAAATACTAACTGGCCTCCTTCGAATCCAATCGGGTCTTTTACTTGTGCTATCGGTAATCCGGACACTATTAGTAGCTGGCGTGTGTTTGATTTTGATAATCTATTAGGTGGAGCTGGTTTTATCAATGATATTGATGTTTACATCAGAAATTCTGATGGAAGTGATTTTGAAATTAATATATACGAATCTTCAACGGCAGTTCCTACATTAGCAAGTTTGACTCAGATTTACTCACAAACGGCTAACGTTGGTGTTATTCCTTTTGCTGCACCTTCTACACAAGTGAATGTTCAATTGGATCAGCCGGTTCAGGCGAGCGGTTTTGTAGTGGTTGAGTTTAAGTGCTTTGGTTCTGTATTACCAGACAATGGTGTTGTAATTAGCTCTGACTTCTTACAAGGTGAAACAGCGCCATCTTATGTCTCTGGTTGTGCTGCTACTGCTCCTGGTATTCTTGCTGACATTACAAATGTAGATAATTTTACGACTGCTCAGGCGTTTGCCTTCCAAATCAATGGTTTCACTGGTACAACTACTATCGAGCAAGTTGATAACTCTGGTTTAACTTCAGGTGATGCTTTCCCGATTGGTACAACTACTCAAACCTGGGAAGCTTCAGATGCTGATGGAAATATCTCTATTTGCGAATTTACAGTAACTGTTCAGGAATTCCCTAATCCAATTCAGTCTCTGTTTTGTAACGATAATGTAACCATCGCTCTTGAAGGTGAGAATTGCATGGAAGTTCTCAATGCTGATCAATTACTGGAAGGTGGTCCTTATGGATGTTACGATGATTATATCGTTTCTCCTCCTACTGTGGATGCAAGTGATATCGGATCAACGATTACTGTTACCGTTACTGATCCTGAAACCGGGAACTCTTGTACTACAGAGTTAACGGTTATCGATAATTTGATTCCTTCTTTAGTATGTTCTGATTACGAAGTAGATTGTAACGATGACATTTCTCCTGGTGTTGTTGATCTTCCTGATACTGACGATTTAACAGTGACTGTTACTCCAGGTACTCCTCTTACCGCTGGTGTTCCTGGTGTTGTAGAATTTCAAGTAGGTGGCGTACCTGGTACGTTCGCGCAAATTACAGATGTTGATGTATCTGCATTAAATATTACGCATACGTGGGTAGGTGACCTATCTGCTACGCTTGAATCTCCTTCCGGAACAGTTGTAAACTTGTTCCCTAACAACATCGGTTGTGCAAATGACAATATGGAAGTTTCTTTCGACGATGAGTCTGCAAATGCTAATGCTTTATTTGTTGGTCAGTGTAATGCTACACCTCCTGCAAAAGAAGGTGACTACCAACCACAAGGTTCTTTAGCTGATATCGACGGTGAAGATCCAAATGGTACTTGGTTATTATCAGTGGCTGATGCATTTTTTGGTGACGACGGAACAGTTGATTTAGCTGAAATTCAAATTGATGCTACTTCTCAGAACGGTCTTCCATTACCACTTCCTGATGACGCTAATGCTACTCAGGTAGATGCCAACACCTGGACGGTTACTAACTTTGACCCATGTGGTCCTGTTACCCTTACTTTTGTTGATGAGGTTGAAGAGCAAGATTGCAACAGCCAATTCACTTCAATCGTTACGCGTACCTGGACAGCTGTAGATCCTTCCGGAAATACAACTTCTTGTACAGAAACGATCAATGTACGTCGTCTTGGTCTTGAGGCAGTGACTACTCCTCCAAACTTCGACGATATCGACGAGCCTGCTCTAGATTGTGAAAATGCTGACCTTGATCCTTCCAATACCGGAATGCCAGGTGGTCTTTGCAGCAATGTAAACTTCACTTTCGAAGATGTACAGATTCCTATCTGTGAAGGTTCTTTCAAAGTATTACGTCAATGGACGCTTGTTGACTGGTGTACGCAGGATATCCTGAACTACAACCAGATCATCAAGGTACTAGATAAGAACGGACCGAACTTAACGGCTCCAGCTCCTGCAACATTCAACGCTAACTCTAACTGTGAAGCGAATATTCCTTTACCAGCTCCTAACGTTTCTGATGCTTGCTCTGATAATGTTTCAGTTACAATTACTGATGCTGACGGAAATACCTACGCGGTAGGTGACATCGTTGTAGGTCTCGGTCTTGGTACGCACGTATTTACCTACGTTGCTACTGACGATTGCGGAAACGAATCTGATCCAGCTGAGTACGTAGTTACTGTTGAAGATCTTTCTCCACCAGTTCCTATCTGTGACGAGCAAACAACTGTTTCTCTAGGTTCTGACGGAACTGCTGACCTTTGCTGGCCAACAGTTGATGACGGTTCTTATGACAACTGTGAGATCGTAGCTTTCAGACTTAAGCGTATGGATGCTCCTAATAACGTACCATTTACTGAGTGTGTTACTTTTGATTGCGACGACTGTGGTGAAACAATCATGGTAAGAATGAGAGTTTACGACCAAGTAAACCCATTTGGTACATTCCCTGAAAATGATCCTACAGCTCGATTCAATGAGTGTATGGTAGAAGTTGAAGTACAAGATAAGTTAGATCCGGTTATTGCTTGTCCTCCAAACAAGATTTTGGATTGCTGGGAATTTGAAGAAGATGTATTCGACGGTGTTTCTGCAACGCAGAACCCTGATCCTTCAAACCCATGGCCTCCAGTATCTGTAGGTGGTGTGCAAGTTGGTTTCTACCCAGGTGCTACGGACAACTGCGAAGTTGAAGGTGTAACCATTACTCAGAATATCAATATCGATCAGTGTGGTGAAGGTCAGGTGACTCGCATCTACACAGCTACGGATAAAGTAGGAAACTCTGTTTCTTGTGTACAAATCATCACAATTAACAATTCTACTCCTTTCAATATCACTGACGTAACTTGTTTCAACGAAAATCCAAACGACGGTGTTATCTGGCCATGTGATATCACGCTTGACGAGTGTGGTCCTGGTCTGTCTCCTGAAGATTTGGATTCTGAGCCTGTAATTATCGAAGATCTTTGTGATCTAGTTGGTGTTTCTTTCGAAGACACAGAGCTTCCAATTACGCCTCCAGGTTGTATCAAGCTACTACGTAAGTGGATTGTAGTTGACTGGTGTCAGCCAGATCCTTCTTTCCCATTAGGATATGTTACTTGGGAATATATCCAGGAAATCAAGGTGCTTGAGTCTGCTCCTCCAACAATTGACGGATGTGATGACGTAACTATCTGTGGTTTCGAGCCGGATTGTGAGCCAATCCCTGCTGAGCTTTCTGTACAGGGTGCTGACGATTGTACTGAAGATGAAGACTTGATCTACTTCTACAAGATTGATGCTTTCAATGACGGCGTATTCGACGTTGACTCTGACTTCAATCCATTTGCAGATGCCGGAAACGCTGACAACGAAGCTAACGGTTCTTACCCAATCGGTACGCACCTGATCTTCTGGAAAGTCGAAGATGGTTGTGGAAACATCACTACTTGTGAATACTTATTCACTATTCAGGATTGTAAGCCACCAACACCAATTTGTATCGACGGTCTTGCTACTGTAGTAATGCCAAATAGCGGTCAGGTTACTCTTGAAGCATTATTCTTCGAAGATCAAGGAAATACTTTCGATAACTGTACGCCATTTGAAGAGTTAATCTTCTCTTTCACGAATCCTCCGGTCTTTAACGCTCAGGGCGAATTGATCAGTGATACTTTAACGTTCACTTGTTCTCAGCCACAAGGACTTGGTCTTAACGCTGTAACGATCTGGGTATTCGATGAGTATGGAAATGCGGATGTTTGTACTACAACTGTAGACATTCAAGATCCAACCGGTGTTTGCTCTGACTCTCTAGTTGGCGGTGACATCGCTGGTACTATTGCTACTGAATTCGACGCGACTGTAGGTCAGGTTGATGTAGAGGTGTTCAACTCTTCTACTAACTCTACAAACATGATGACTACCTTTAACGATGGTTACTTCATGTTCCAGAACCTACCATTTGCTAACAACTATACTGTTACTCCTGAGAAGGATATCAATCCTCTTAATGGTGTAACTACTTATGACCTTGTATTGATCAGCCAGCACATCTTAGGAATCACACCTCTTGATTCTCCATATAAGATCATCGCTGCTGATGCGACTAACGACGCTTCTGTAACAACATTTGATATCGTTGAATTGAGAAGATTGATCTTGAACATTATCACGGAGCTTCCAAATAACAATTCTTGGAGATTCGTTGATAAGTCGTACACGTTCCCTAACGCGAACAATCCATTCAATCCTCCATATCCTGAAGTTATGAATATCAATAACTTAACTCAGGATGAGCTATTCAACGACTTCGTTGGTGTTAAGATTGGTGACGTTACTGAAGATGTAAACGTATCTGGCTTTGGTGCTGCTACTGCAGCAAATCGTAACATTGACAAGGACCTTGTCTTTGATGTTGCTGATCAGCAAATCGTTGCCGGTGAAACATATACTGTAGATTTCAGAGCTTCTGACTTCAACAACATTTTAGGATACCAGTACACGTTGACGTTCGATCAAAATGTCCTTGACTTTATTGATCTAGAAACTGGTAATCTTGAAGGACTTTCTGCTAACAACTTCGGTTTAGCAAGAGTTGCTGAAGGAACGATCGTTACTAGCTGGAACCAAAACGACGTTACCGTTAAGGATGACGCTGTATTGTTCAGCCTAACGTTCACTGCTAAAGCTAATGGCCAATTGAGCGAGTTAATGAATGTTACTTCTCAGTTAGCTAAGGCGGAAGCTTATAACAACAAGCTTGAAATCATGGGTGTAGCTCTACGATTCAACGGTGACAACGGAAGCACTGTTGTTGGTGGCGAATTCGCTCTATACCAAAACCAGCCTAACCCATTCAAGGCTGAAACGGTTATCGGCTTTAACTTACCTCAAGCAGCTACTGCTACTCTTAAGATCTACGACGTAGCTGGTAAGGTATTGAAAGTTGTAAACGGCGATTACGCTAAGGGTTACAATAACATTACAATCGATCGTAGCGAGCTTGGAGCTGCTGGTGTACTTTACTACCAGTTAGATACGCCAGAACACTCTGCTACGAAGAAGATGATAATCATTGAATAATTTGGGTTTATTGTATGTAGCACAGAAACCGGTTTAAGAATGCTTTAAAATCGGTTTTTGGGATGGCCTCTCTCCGAGAAGTTGGAGGGGGGCTTTTTTTATTTTTAAAAATCAAACATAAGTCATCCCGAATTTTCGAAATGACTTATGTTTGATTTAATTTTTCCTACCCGTTTTTACAACTTTTCATTCCGTTCCACTCCCAACTCCATACGCTAAATAATTTACTCAAGAAACTTTGAAAAAAATGCCTTACGCTGTAGGTGATTTTATAATATGTGGTTATATTTGTACCAAGGAATTTGAGTGAAAAATTTATAAATTTTGGTTCTTTGACATAAATTGTGAAAAAATGAAACTTCAAAATGATAACTCTTTCAGCCACAAGAGCATTCAAGGCTTATCATTTTGAAGTTCCACACAATTTGTCAAAGAACATAAATTTTTTTACACGTATTGCAACAAAACATTATAGAAGCCGTATACCATAAAGTGCTAATTAATGTATACAGCAATTCGTTCTCAACGCTACGCTAAAGTATCTCCAACAATCATTCACAAGAATAAATAAAATAGTCAAGCATTGGCTCTAAAAATATTCCTGTCTTGAACAGGCTAAGATGCTGTTTAGAGATTTTTAAAACGGTTTTGGGATAGTCCCTCTTTACAATGGTAGAGAGGGATTTTTTTATTTAAACGTTCCTTAACCCAAACTTTTTTTCTAAAAAAATATTTACTATTACGAAACGCGGTTAACGGGGAACTGGGAACGGGGAACGGGGAACGAAATGCGGGGAGCGGTTTAGTTTTGGGGCTTTGGCCGGGAAGTTTTAATCTTCCCTTGTTAACGGTAAATTTATGGCAAGAATACTAGCAATCGATTACGGTACAAAACGCATTGGCCTGGCGGCTACGGATACACTTCAAATCATTGCATCCGGCTTGAAAACGGTGCCTACTTCAGATATATTTTCCTTTCTGAAGGGTTATCTGAATGATGAGGAGGTAGAGCGCATCGTTATCGGCCAGCCTTTTTATCCTGATGGGAATCCGGCTCAGCTTACACCAGTCATTGAGAAGTTTAAAAAACAGCTTGAAAAGCTCTACCCTGAAATTCCGGTGGATTGGCAAGACGAAAGCTTCTCCTCGGAAGAGGCAAAAATAATCATCCGGGAAAGTGGTGCAAAAAAGAAAAAACGCAGAGATAAAGCATTGGTGGATAAAGTAAGCGCGGTAGTTATCCTTGAAAATTACATGCAACGAACCGGAAAGTGGTAAGGGATTAGGCAATTAATAAGCTACCCAAATTTTGCGAAGTAATTTTTTTCTCAGGCTAGGCGGAAAACGTAGGCATAACTTGTCCCGAATGCCTTCGGGACCCAAAGGTACGGCGAGGCTTTCCAACACAGCCTGAGGAAAAAAGGACAAGTAAAATGGGTAGGGTATTATTTTCCTGATCCCTAAAATAACTTTTATTGAATTTTTTAATCGTAGATACTTAAAAATGATACTTCCTATTTATGCTTACGGACAGCCGGTTCTGAAGAAAAAAGCAGAACCCATTGATCCGGCCTATCCGGAGCTGAAAGAGTTAGTCGCTAATATGTGGGAAACGATGGAAGCATCCAATGGCGTCGGTTTAGCTGCTCCTCAAATTGGAAAATCCCTTCGCTTGTTTATTATCGATTCGAGTAAAATGATGGAAGAAGGAGAGGAGGATCAGGGCATTAAAAAAACATTTATTAATGCCGAGAAAGTCGAAGAAGGTGGATCCAATTGGGAATATGAAGAAGGTTGCCTGAGCATTCCCGAAGTCTATGGCGATGTGAAACGGCCCGAACAAATACGCCTGCGTTATCAGGATGAAGAATTTAATACTTACGAAGAGGTGTTTACCGGGGTCACTGCGCGAGTTATTCAGCACGAATACGATCATATCGAGGGCAAGCTGTTTATCGATTACCTCAAACCACTTAAGAAACGCCGTATCAACAGAAAACTAGAAGAGATAAAGAAGGGCGATATTGATGTTAGCTACAAAATGAAGTTTTACAAATAATGAAAAAAGCAGTGGGCCGACCCACTGCTTTTTTCATTATTTGTAAAACTTCATCTTATTTCCTGCCAAAATCGGCCGGAATTTCTCCCCATTCCTCAGTGTTCCATTTTATAATAGGATTGCTGAAAGTGTTGTTGTGCAACCAGATTTCAGCTCTTTTAATAAGGCCGAGTAAGTGCTCCGTTTCAGGGGTGCGTTTCAGCTTCGTTTTGGCCTTTTTTTGTCTGATCCAGCCCATAGCGATCTTAGAATCTGAATAAATTGGAGTAGAAGGATCTTCTTTGCGCTGCAATAAAGCCAGTGCATGGACAATTGCTAAAAACTCACCGATGTTGTTGGTTCCTCTGCCGAAAGGGCCTGCATGGAAAATTTCATCCCCACTTTGAGTATCAACCCCCCTGTATTCCATTTTGCCTGGATTACCGCTGCATGCAGCATCCACGCTCCAGCTATTCCATTTAATCTCCGGGTGCGAAGCCGGACTGACGATAGGTTTGGGAGCAGAGGCTTTCGAGGAGATGAAGTCCTTATAGTTTTGGTGAAAAGCTTCTTCCGCTGTCTCTTTTGTAGGAAAGGATTTATACTTGGCACCAGAATAGTTTTTTATTTGCGCCTGGCACTCTGCCCAACTTTCATAAATGCCTGGATCATGCCCTTGCCAGACTACGTAGTATTTTTTCTTTTTTGCCATTTAGATTTAGGTTAGAAATAAAGGAAGAAAGATAAGAGATATTTGGCAAAGATAAGCTAAGGAAAGTTTTTTTGTGGGAAACAAGTAGAAAATAGGCTTTTGTCGCCTATTGGCTATTTTAAGTTATTGTTAATTATGATAATAAAAAATGTAAAATAGGTTACCAAGAATAAGAAACAATGCTTAATTTCGGGGAAAAGAAAGTTTTTTAGATAGAGAAAAGGGTTTAACAAATAGACGTATCTGTTAAACTGACGAAATGAATGAGTAGTATTTTTGTGATTCGCTTTGAATTTATTTGGTGTGCTTAGAAACTTCACGTTCTTTGACAAATTGTGTGGAACTTCAAAATGATAAGCCTTGAATGCCCTTGTAGCTTAAAGGTTTATCATTTTGAAGTTCCATTTTCCACAATTTATGTCAAAGAACTAAACTTCAAAGACTATACCAAATTCATTATTTATTAACAAACACTTTCGATTCGGATGCATTTCATTTTCTAGTTGCCTTTGAAAGAGGAAGTCTTTTTTTAAGATAGTACGTGTTAACATGCTTCTTTCCAAGAGAACCCTTTTTCTTAAGTAACAGTCAAAAACTTATTTTTTGGCTCTTACTAAGAATAGAGACAAAATGAAATACACCTTTCAATTCGCTTAAAAGTCAAAACCATTTTATTAATCATTTAAAGTATAATTATGATTACTAGTTTTACGCAAAATTGGAAATCTTTATTAATGGCAGTATTAATGCTGCTAGGTGCACAGTGGGCTTCGGCACAGTGTGGCATCGAAATTACAAGTCCTTCCTCTGCTACTTACTTTGGGGCACCTTCTTTTTTCAGTGGGGCCTTCAATGGAGAAAGTGCAGAGTTGGTAATACCAGTGGATACATCTGGTAGTCCTGAGTTTGGGTGTTTTGAATTCACCAATGCAGCTGAAATGGCGGGCAAGATCGCATTGATCGATCGCGGTGGCTGTGCCTTTGATGTCAAGGCTCAAAATGCTCAAGACGCAGGCGCTATTGCGGCTATCGTTTGTACCAATAATCCAGACCCTGCTTTTCAAATGCTGGGTAGTGCCGGTATCACCATCCCTGTGATCATGCTTTCCATGGCTGATTGCGATTTGATCAAGGTAGATATGCCTGGCGTGGAAGGAACTTTCCAGGCTCCATTGGCTAATCAATCCACGATTTCAGCTTCAAATATTACAGACGGTACATGGACGGCTCCTGATCTACTGGAGGGTTTCGGAACTGTATTTAGTGGAGCAACACACGGAGCATGGTATCGTTATACGACGGCTTCGGAAGGTCTTTTGAATATTAACTCTTGTGACAATGGCTCTGATACGCGTTTGATCGTCATTCCCGGAACAAACGGAGGCGAAGTGAGCGATAATGTACTTGCAGGAAATTATTTTGTAAGTGTAGATGCCTGTGATGATGGATCCGGTAATAACGGAGCTTCTGAGTTAAATCTCCTTACTTATGCGAACACTACTTACTACATTCACTGGGACAATGCACAGGACAGCACCGGCTTTGACTTTGATGTGAATCTTGGATCACTTCCTAATCTGGATATCACATTCTCAGTCGATATGTCGCTTGAAACTGTATCCAATGATGGGGTTCACTTTGTGTGGGCAGATCCAAACGTAGGTGTTCCTTTGGATACATTGATGGAAGATCTGGGAGATGGTGTATGGGCGATCACGCTTCCTTTGACCGCATTAGATACTATTGGTTATTTCTTTTCTAATGGGTTGCCTGATAATGTGATGAACTTTGAGACGGTTCCTGGAGAGTGCGGAGTGGATTCAGGAATTGTTCCTGGTTTCTTTGTGCGTCCTTTAATTGCTGGTGTGAGCCCTAATCCTGGTTTGGTATGTTTTAGTTCTTGCGATCCATGCCCTCCGCCTGCATGTGCTAATCCGAATGCTATTATTTGTGACGATGTAGAAGGATATAATGTTGGAGACTTAGTGAGTGACCAGGCTACATTCTGGGAACCTTGGCCAAATACAGTTAGTGCTGAAGTTTCTGATGAGCAGGCATTCAGTGGTAATTTGTCAGTGAAAGTTGATGGAGGTCCTGGTGATGTAGATCAGTTATTGTTATTAGGTGATTCTACAAGTGGTAATTACACCTTAAAGTGGAAATTCTACATTCCTGCCGGAAATGGTGGATATTACAACTTCCAGAAAATTCAGGATGACGCAGGGGGCGAGTTTGGTATGCAAATAGATTTCCAGCCAGACGGTACGGCCTCTCTTGATGCTACGGCAGAGAATGTAGTATCTTTCTCTTATACTCAAGACGCATGGATCGATATAGTACATTTTATTGATTTGGATAATGATGTTATTCGTTTATTGGTAGAAGGAAATACTATTTTCGAATGGCAGTACAGTGCGACTACGTTTAGCGATGTACCAAGCTTGAAGCAACTGGGTGCGATCAACTTCTTCCCACTTGATAATAGCTACCTTTTCTACATTGATGATGTGGAGTTTGCTACTGTTGAGCCACAAATCTGTAATCCAGATGCTATTATCTGTGATGGTTTCGAATGGTACGCTGATCAGTCTACTACCGGCCCTCAAGCTGCTTACTGGAGTACTTGGAGTGGTAACCTAGGTGGTGCAGACGATGGTTTGGTAACTACTGAGCAAGCAGCTGATGGTTTGAATTCAATGTTGATTGCTGAAGGTCAAACTCAGGATGTACTGTTGTTATTAGGTAACCAAACGGAAGGTCATTATCTATTGCGCTGGGATATGTTCATCCCTGCTGGAAAAACCGGTTATTTCAATGTACAAGAAGACGAGATGCCTGGTGTTCAATGGAATTTGGAGGTATACCTTAACCGCGATAACAATAACCCGGGAGTGGGTGAATTGGACGGACTAGGTGTGACATTTAATTATCCTGAAGGCCAGTGGTTTAGTGTTGTTCATGAAATCGATTTGGATAGTGACTTATTTGAAATGTGGGTAGATGGTGTATTTGTAGGTGCTTTACCTTACACCGATAATGTAGGGGGGATCAACTTCTTCTCTGCAGATGATGATAATCGCTACTACATCGATAATGTAGAATTAATCGGCTTGCCTTCTTGTATGGAAGATGCCATTATCTGTGATCCTATCGAAGCATATCCTGAAGGCGCAGGTGTTTCTACTCAGGCTGCTTTCTGGGAACTTTGGCCAGGTGCTGAAGATGGTACAGTAACTACAGAGCAAGCATTCAGCGGAACGAATTCTGTATTGATTGCTGAGGGGCAATTGGATGATATTTTATTATTATTAGGCAATCAAACAGAAGGAAGATTCGAATTGAGCTGGCAGTACTACATTCCTGCCGGAGCAACTGCTTACTGGAATATCCAAAATGAAGAAAATCCAGGACAACAGTGGAATATGGATGTGTTCTTTAACCAGGATGGTGGTGCTGCAGGTACAGGTGTAATTCAGCAAACAGGCGAGACCTTCACATATCCTGAAGATCAGTGGTTCCAGATTTTCATGATCATTGACCTGGATAATGACGTGTTATCCTTGGATATTGATGGAAATAATGTTACTGATTCCTATGCTTATCCTGATAACTTAGGTTCAATCAACTTCTTCTCTATCGATGGAGCGAACCGTTACTATATTGACGATGTATTATATCGTTCGCTTCCGTCTGTCATGAGTACTATTGATTTGACCTTAAACGTAGATGCTGAACTACTTAATGATTTAGGTATCCTTGATCCTACAGGAATCTGGATAGCTGGTTCTTTCAATGGTTTTGTAGGAGAGCCAATGACTGATAATGGAGATGAGACATATTCTGTTACATTAGCTGTTGAGCCTGAAACTACACATACTTACAAGTTCCAGAATGGTGAAGGCAACTGGGAGAATATTGACGTTTCTCAAGGCAGTGATTGTGTGACCGGAGCAAATAATGATCGCTTCATTGAAGTTGCTTCTGCAGATGTAGAGGTAGATCTTGTTTGTTACAACTATTGCATCACTTGCGATAATGTTGTTTCTACTAATGAAGCAGTATTCCAGAATGCGCTTTCAGTATTCCCGAATCCGGCTCAATCATCGGCATTCGTATCTTTTGCTTTCGAAACAGCTACAGATATTGAAATTCGTATGTTGAATAATCTTGGTCAAACGGTTAGCATGCAAAGCATCGACGGTGCACTTGAAGGCAATGCTCAGATTGATCTAGATAATGTTCCTGCTGGTTTATATATGTTACAAGTTACTGACGGACAAAATCAGTTCGTAGAAAAATTAATTGTTGAGTAAGCAATTCCTGTTTCAACAAGAAATTGATTAATAAAAGAGTAAGGTTTGCGTTCGCAAACCTTACTCTTTTTTATTAGACTATTTCAGAATAAAGTCTAATAACCTAATCCCTTGTTGAAATAATACCATTATTCGCTATCTTTGTATAAAAAGATGACACTAACTGCTATTAGTATTTTAAAAGCTGTGCACGTTATAGGATTCGTAGCGTGGTTTGCGGGTCTTTTCTATTTGGTTCGCCTTTTTATCTATCATGTTGAAGCTGAAGTGAAGCCAGCTCAGGAAAAGGATATCCTTCAAAATCAATTTAAGCTTATGGAGCAAAGGGTCTACAAGATAATTGTAAATCCTTCTATGATGCTTACCTGGACTGCCGGGATTACGATGCTCATCATTAATCCTTCTTATCTTTCTTCAGAAAATGGAACGCCAGGTTGGATGCATTTAAAGCTCACTTTGCTCGTTGTGTTACTGGCTTACCACCTTTACTGCAAGCGCATAATGAAAAACCTGGATGCGGGAAAGAATACTTTTTCTCCCTTTCAACTTCGGCTATTCAATGAAGTCCCAACTCTTTTTCTTGTTACCATCTCCTTTATTGCCGTCTTAGGAAAGGCAGGGATATTGAATTATGCTTATCTGGGAATCGGGATTTTGGCTTTTGCTGGGATCGTTTATTTAGGGGCAAAATCGTATCAAAAAAGAAGAATGTCGAATTAATTTAAAAATACGCTTTAGAAGATGCGCGAAAGGGCGTCTTCTAAAGCGTATTTTTAAAATTGTAAAAGAAAGAAGTAAAAAGCCTTCAATTTTCCTGATCCTTTACATCGGACCAACTTTATCATCATAAAAACTTATAGTTATGCCAGTTAGAATGGAAAAAGACGACCCGCAACAACAGGGCGGGCAGGATGGTGGCCGTTCATCCGGTAGAGGTCGGGGGATAGGGCCCATTTTAAAACTACTTCCGCTTATTTTATTGTTTTTGTTTAAGCGGCCAAAACTTACCATTCCCATTTTACTCGTTGCCGGGGTGCTTTACTATTTTGGTTTCTTCGATGCTTTTCTTGGAGGAGGAGGGAGTGATAATGATAATTCGCTCTATTCCTTTGGTGCAACGCTCGACCAGGAACGCTATGATAAAACCGATGTATTTGAACCATTAGCTACATCTTATGGAAGTTATAATCGTATTCCTGGCAGAGTGAGCCTCGAAAAATATGCTCCTAAAAGAGGACATCAGGGTAGACAAGGTTCCTGTGTAGGCTGGGCGAGTGCCTATGCTGCCAGAACTATTCTTGAATCAGCAGCTAATAACTCAGATCCCGATCGAACGGCTTTTAGCCCTTCTTTCCTTTATAACCAGATCGCCTTACCAAATTGCCAGGGGGCCTATATGACGGATGCTATGCAAAAAATGACCCAGATAGGAGCCGTACCATTTTCTGAATTTGGTTATGACGAGCGTACCTGTAGACAGGCTCCTAGCCCTGTTTTGAAAAGAGAAGCTCAGAGCTATCGGATCAAAGGTTATAATCGCCTTTCAATGGATCATAATAAGTATGAACCTGATTTGAACGGTATTCGCCAGCATTTGGCTCAGGGAGCTCCCGTCGTGATTGGAATGCAGGTAGGAGGAACTTTTATGAATCAAATGCGCGGGAAAAAGATCTGGAATCCTAATGGCCGGGATCGTTCTCTTGCTGGTTTTAGCGGGCATGCAATGTGCGCCATTGGCTATGATGACAACTATGAAGGAGGAGCTTTTCAAATCATGAACTCCTGGGGAGAAGATTGGGGAGATGATGGCATTGCATGGGTTCGTTATAAAGATTTTCAATACTTTGTTAAGGAAGCTTATGGAATCTATCCAATGGGTTCGGGAGAAAAATACGATAAAACTAAGCTCGGTGTTGAGTTTGGTTTGATCAATAATGCTACTCGGCAACCCATCGCTCTTTCCCAGGCGAGTGAAAGAGTTTTTAGAACTACATCTCCTCTTAAAAAAGGGGACAAGTTTAAAGTCTTATTCGCCAATTCTATTGAGTGCTATGTATATGTCTTTGGACAAGAAACGGATGGCTCGAGTTATGTGCTCTTTCCTTATACACCTAAGCATTCCCCGTATTGCGGGATTACAGGGGCAAGACTTTTTCCGAAAGACTATTCAATGACGCTTGATGATATTGGCAATCGCGATTATATCGCTATTATTGTTTCTAAGCAAGAATTGAATTACGAGCAGCTCAATCAGTACATTACTCAAAGCCGGCAAAGTGACTATGCTTCTAAAGTAAAAGAAGTGCTGGCTCAGGTAGAAATACCACAGGTGAGGTTTGATGTAGGCCGTACTGTAAAATTTGAAGCGGATGCCTCTGATAAAGTTACCGTAGGTATGGTCATTGAAATAAATAAAAATTAAGAAATTACAAGAGGGGGCCAAAGTGGTGTTTTTCCCTCGATAAGGAAACTTTGTTTGGAGAGCGCTTCTTTTTCGCGATTTTTCGAAGAAAAATCGCGAAAAAGAAGCGCTCTCCCGCAAAAAAATCCAGCCAAGGGCAAAAAACTATTTTTAGGATGCCCTTTTAGCCTTTTTTCTTTCATCTTTAACCCACGTTCTTATGAACCGTTCTGCTTTTATATTACTTTTTGCAATTATCGTTTTTCCTTATACTGCATTCAGCCAAAACAAGAAAATTTTAAATCACGATGCTTTTGATGTCTGGAAAAGCATAGAAAATGTACGCATTTCGAATGATGGACGTTGGGTTTCTTATGTGCTCCAACCAGGTGAAGGCAATGAAGAAGTTTTTCTGTGGGATGCGGAAAAACAAGAGGAGCGCTCTTTTGTAAGAGCTTCCGAACCTGTTTTCCCCGGAAAGGAATGGTTGGTCTTCAAAATTCAGGCACATGTGGATACCATAAAGATGCTTCGCAGGAAAAAGGTGAAGAAAGAAAACCTACCACTGGATACACTGGCCATTTATAATGTTAAAAGGAAAGAACTGCTAAAAATCCCAGGCCTAAAATCCTTGAAAACACCTGATGATTGGGGGGGATGGATCGCTTTTGTTCGCGAAATTGAAGTGGAAAAGATTGAAAAAGATACCGTTAAAAAGACAGAAAAGCTAGAGCAGTTAGTGGTTTATGATCTTGCCAAGAAACGGGAAGCTCAAATCATTCCGAATGTAAAAGATTATCAGTTCGCCGAGAAAGCTCCTTATCTTTTGTTTCATAGCGAAAATGAAGATTCTACTTTTCAACAGGGAGTGTATTGGTATGATTTAAAAGCTGATCGCTTAAAAGCGTTAAAACAAGATGAAGGAAAGTACAAAAAACTCTCTCTTCATGAATCAGGTACAAAGGTGGCGTTTTTGGCGGATACAGATACCACAAAAGCCAGAGTGCGCCCATTTGAATTATACTATTGGGAGCGTTCGCTTGAAGAGATAAAGAAGGTAACAGGTCCTTCTGCATCTTTCTTTAATGAAGAATGGAGGATTCACGAAGAAGGAAACCTGTCTTTTTCAAAAAATGGAGAAAAGTTGTTTTTCGGAATTGCGCCTCCACCCGTTTTACAGGATACTGCTTTGTTGCCGGAGGAAATTGTTGAAGTTGAAGTGTGGACTTATAAGGATGCTCGCCTTTATCCGCAGCAAAATGTCAATGCCGATAGAGAACGTAAAAGAACTTTTAGATCCGTATTCAATATTAAAAACAATCAACTGATTGCATTAGCCGATGAAACGTGTCCGGAAGTGCGATTAGGAGATGAAGGGGATGCAAATTTTTATATGGGGTATAATGAAATGCCTTATCTGGAAAGGGTCTCCTGGGAAGGTTTTCCTTCTTACAAGGATTATTATATTATAGATGGACAAAGTGGGAAGAAGGAACTTGTTTTAAAAGAAGAAATGGCTACTCCCTCCTTGTCTCCAAAAGGAAAATATATCTATTGGTATGCACGTCGTGATTCGGCCTGGATGACAATGGAGGTTGAAAAAAAGGAAAAGGTACAAATCACTACTAACGAAGAGGTGCTCTTTTACGACGAACTTTCGGATTATCCCAACTTCCCTTCGGCCTATGGCACCACGGGCTGGATGGCTGACGATAAAGCCGTTTTAATTAATGATCGTTTTGATATCTGGAAAATTGACCCTGCAGGGGGCTTCAGGCCTGTGAATCTTACCAATCAACGTGAAAATCGTATTTCCTGCCGCTACCTTCGCCTTGATCGGGAGAAACGCTTCTTTGAAGAAGATGACAAGATACTGTTGTTGCTGCATCATGAAGATACCCATGAAGAAGGTTATGCCTGGCTGGATTTAGCTAGCGGTGAGATGGAACGCTTGGAATGGGGGCCATTTCGTTTTTCTTCACGACCTGTAAAAGCTAAAGAGGCAGAGCGCTATATTTTTACCAAGGAGAGTTTTGACTTGTTTCCGGATTTACTTTATACAAAAGACTTCGTCGAAACGAATCAAATTAGTAAGGCTAACCCTCAACAAAGCGAATACCGTTGGGGAAATGTGGAATTATACGAGTGGACTGCTCTTGATGGTCAACGCTTGAATGGTTTGCTGGTGAAACCAGAAGACTTTGATCCTTCGAAGAAATACCCAATGATCGTTTATTTCTATGAAAGGAGTTCTAGAGGGCTCCACCGGCACAGGGCACCTGAACCTCACCGGTCCACGATCAACTTTTCTTTTTACACCAGCCGTGGTTATTTAATTTTTAATCCGGATGTTCCTTACAGAGTAGGTTATCCCGGGGAAAGTGCCTACAATTCTGTTGTGTCGGGCGTAACTTCATTGATAAATGAAGGGTTTGTGGATTCAGAGCGTATAGGTGCGCAGGGGCACAGCTGGGGCGGTTATCAGGTAGCTTATTTGGCTACTCGAACAGATATTTTTAAGTGTATTGAATCTGGTGCTCCTGTTGTGAATATGACGAGTGCTTATGGAGGGATTCGCTGGAGGTCTGGTTTGAGCAGGATGTTTCAGTATGAGCATTCACAAAGCCGAATTGGTGGAACACTTTGGGAAAAGCCATTGAGGTATATCGAAAACTCGCCCTTATTTTTCCTGGATAAAGTTAATACGCCCATTTTAATTTTACATAATGATAAAGATGGAGCTGTGCCCTGGTATCAAGGCATAGAGTTCTTCGTTGGTCTGCGACGTTTGGGCAAACCAGCCTGGATGTTAAATTACAATAATGAGCCTCACTGGCCTGTAAAGCTCCAAAACCGGAAGGATTTCCAAAAGCGGATGCAGCAATTTTTTGATTATTATCTCCTGGATGCTCCAATGCCTAAGTGGATGCAAAAAGGAGTACCTGCTTTGGAAAAAGGGATAAAGCAAGGGTTGGAGTTAATTGGAGAATAGTTGAATCATTTTGGGGTTCCGGATGTTTGAGCAGGTGTAATGCTTTTTGCTTCCTGAATACCACATAGAATTAATGAAAAAGCTACTTTCCCTCATTTGGGAATCTATCACTCATCCGGAGGGAGATTATACGAACCTTAGTATCAACAAGGCAATATTTCTGCTTTCTGTTCCCATGGTATTAGAAATGACCATGGAAGGCCTCTTCGGAGTCGTGGATGCTTATTTTGTTGGAATGATCAATAATGAGGCAGTCACTACAATAGGGTTGACAGAAACAGTCAATCATATTGTCTATTCCCTTGCATTAGGAATTAGTATTGCTGCAACAGCCATGGTGGCAAGGCGTACCGGCGAAATTATTTATTATAAATACCCTTTTTTTTATCGGGCTATTTACCAGTGATGCCGTGGCCGTGAAATCAGGAGCATTATGCCTTCAGATAATCAGTGCCAGTTATTTTGTATATGCTTATGGGATGGTCTTAGGGTAGGCATTTGGGGTGCAGGAAATACGCGCACTCCTACGATTGTTAATTTAATTAGCTACCGGTTAGTTGAAATTCCATTGGCGTGGACGATGGCTGTCTTGCTGGGATGGGGTCCCGTTGGTGTATATTGGGCAATTGCTTTTAGTGACTCTATAATGGCAATAATGTGTATTTGGATATTTCGGAAGGGGAGGTGGAAGTCAGTGAGTATTTAATACTCTGGAACATAAGTTAATGAATATTTTGAACGAAGGGATTTTTTTCAACATGCCAAAAAATATATGCATAACCTGTCCCGAATGCGTTCGGGAGTCTCAATGGCGTCAACCAAAGCTCTTTATACCTTTATAGCCCGGTACTTTAGTGCCGGGAGAATAATCGCCAGGTTGGGCTTTAGCCCCTTTGTTATTGATAGGCTAAAGCCCCGACAAATCTTAAACTCCCCCTAGCGCTAAAGCGCCAGGCAAAGAAAAAGCTTAAATTGACGATATTGAGCCTTAGCTATGGCGAGGTTTTTAACGAATTAAATCAATTAATCGCTGAGAGTCGATTTTATTCCCTAATTTTATCATTTTGAAGTTCCAAACAATTTGTCAAAGAACGATGTTTTTTACTTGTTTGAACAATATTTTGTTCATTTTAAGAATTTTACAGTTGTCGTTTTAATCGTTATGTGAAAAAACATATTAACCTTACTATTATGAAAAAAATTGCATTAGTTCTAATTTGTTCTTTAGCGCTTACTTTTCTGGCTGAAGCTCAAGGAATCCAGTTTGTGGAAGATAAGTGGGAAAATGTTCTGAATTTAGCCAAAGAACAGGATAAATTAATTTTCGTCGATGCCTACACAACCTGGTGTGGCCCTTGCAAGTGGATGTCTGCAAATGTTTTTCCGGAAGAATCCGTAGGAGCATTTTTCAATGCCGAGTTTATAAATGTAAAAATGGATATGGAGAAAGGAGAAGGACTTGAGGTTGCCAAAACCTATAGTGTACGCGCATATCCGACCTTTTTATTCATAAATGGAGAAGGAGAACTGGTTCATAAAGGCATCGGAAGCCAGCCGGCAGAAAAATTTATTGAATTAGGAACAGCTGCTTCCGATCCTGATCGCCAATATGGGTCATTAAAAACGCGTTACGAAAAAGGAGATCGTCAAACGGATTTGATCAAAAACTATGCTTCTGCAGCTCGTGAAGTTGGTGACAAGAGCTATTCCGAAATCGTTATGAACTATTTGAAAGAGCAGAAAGATTGGGGAAGTCCTGAAAATGTAGCCTTCATTTATGATTTTATTCCCGATGATCCGTCTGCGGAGCTTTTTGAATATGTAGCCTCCAATAAAAAGGATTTCTATGATCAAATAGGTGAAAAGGAAGTAGATCAAAAGCTGGCAGATGCTATTTTAAATACAAAGCTAAGAGACCGAACAGCTACTCCTGAAGGGACAGCAGAGGTAATGAGAGCAACATTTGAGGGCAAAAAAGCTGAAAAATACATCGCTCTTTACAACATGTACTATTACATGTATAACAACCGAAGCGGTGAAAATACCGCTAAATTTGAAGAGGCAGCAATGAATTACCTGGGGAAATATTTGGATGAGGTAGGTGATAATTGGAGCCTGCTAAATTCTATTGCCTGGTCATTTTACGAAAATGTAGATCGGGAAAAGTCACTAAAAGCGGCGGCCAAATGGGCGGAACGCTCAATAGAAATTGAAAACAATTACTTCAATAATGATACAGCGGCTGCTATTTATTACAAATTAGGAGACAAGCAGAAGGCAATCAAATATGCTCAAAAAGCTATTGAACTAGCTGAAGCAGCCGGAGAAAGTCCTGAAGAAACTAAAAAGCTGCTTGAGAAAATCAATGCGCTTGATTAATAGGCACTATCGTCATAATAAAAAAGAGTATTAAAAAGAGTTGGAAAACCTTTCTTTACCCTTGCCAATACTCTT
This sequence comes from uncultured Saprospiraceae bacterium, assembly GCA_964537285.1. GTDB lineage: Bacteria > Bacteroidota > Bacteroidia > Chitinophagales > Saprospiraceae > CAZHZT01. Next base: position 22,933 of record CAZHZT010000071.1, read on the forward strand.
TTTTACGTTCTTTGACAAATTGTGTGGAACTTCAAAATGATAAGCCTTGAATGCCCTTGTGGCTGAAAGGGGTATCATTTTGAAGTTCCATTTTCCACAATTTATGTCAAAGAACTCTTTTTTATAATATCTGCACTAAATTCATAAAAGTATTGCATTATTTTTTGGGAATTATCTTTTAACTCAATATCTTGCCCCTTCTAATCATGGATCAAACGCAAAACGCAAACCAAATGGTCATGAAGCTGGATAAGATCGATCTTAAAATATTGAAGATTTTACAAAACAATAGTAAAATCACAAACCTTGATCTTTCAAAAAAGATTGGGCTTTCTCCTGCTCCTACACTTGAACGTGTTAAGAAGCTGGAGCACTCCGGTATTATTGAAAGTTATCACGCGCAAGTTAACCCTCAATCAATAGGGTTGAACGTGCAAACTTTTGTGCTCGTTTCTCTGGCCTGGCATAAAGAGAATGCCCTGAATAACTTTCTTGAAAAAATCAAATTTGTTGAGGAAATCACCGAATGTTATATTATCACGGGTGAAGCCGACTTCTTAATGAAAATTATCTGCCGGGATATCCCAATTTATGAGCAATTGCTTTTCAAAACACTTTCACAAATTGAAGAAATTGAGCACCTGAAAACACTGATGACCTTGTCAACAGTTAAGGATGTAAAAATTCTTCCTTTTACCTACGAGTAGAAACCTATGCCCTTGCTTTGGGAAATTCAAGGGCCTTTTAATGGGAAATCTTCCTTCCTGTTCGGCACTATGCATGTGAAGGATCAAAGGGCCTTTAATGATTTAGAACCGGCCTTACACAGGCTTTCTGTTTGCGAGGCACTCGCCTTGGAGTTAGATTTAGGAAATATTCAGCATCAACAGCTGCATTTGTCAAAAATATTTAGCTTACCTGACGGGCTAAGCCTGAAGAACCTCATTTCTCACCACAAGTACCAAAAGCTTAAAAAAATACTCTTCAAATCCCTTGGTTTTGACCTCAAACCTTTTGAAAACGTTAAACCATTTTTGATTACCAGCTTAATCGCAGAAACAGTACTCGCCTCTGATCATCCTCTGGCATTAGATCATTATTTGTGGAGTATTGCTCATGAAAATAATAAAAAATTGTTGGGGATCGAAACCCTGCAACAGCAACTTGGGGTTGCTGATAAAATTCCCTTGTCTTATCAAGTAAATGAATTACTATCTGTCGGGCGCAATATCAAAGCTTACAGAAAACAAATCCATTATTTAGCTTCCTTATATGAAAAAGGGGATGCCCAAAAAATATATCAGGCAACCCGGCGATCCATGGGAAAACTAAGAAAATTAATGCTCTTCGATCGAAATCGCCTTATGGCGGATAGAATTGCTGAGCTTTCTAAGGAGTATTCCTTATTCGCTGGGATTGGAGCTGCTCACCTTGGAGGAGAAAAAGGAGTGATCAAGCTTTTGAAAGACAAGGGCTTCCGCATGAAGAAGCTCAAATAAAAAAAGTAATCGGTGATCTTGTCACCGATTACTTGAATGTACATAGGATTATAATTTGTTATGGATCTTTAACAAGATGCTAGTTAGTACAAATTTATTTTTTTTGGCATTACAGTTTTTGAATACTTTTGGTTAAAGTGTATGTGTTTTAGGGTTTAAAATATTGATTTACAATATTTTAAGGTATGTTTTTTTTGTGAAAAACCATGTGTTATTTTAGCTGTTTCGGTTGAATATTTTTGATTTCTTCGGTAAAAACAAAGACATTTGGTAATTTAACAAATAAAATTAAGCCTTTTTCCGTCAGGGCTGTTAGTAACGTAATAAATTTTATATAAATGAATTACGGTACTTCCTTCAAGCGAATAATACTGCATTTTAGTCACCTTTTCTTATTAGCATTTATTGGGCTGGGCTGTCTTTCTGCTCAAAATAAATATACCCTAAGTGGCTACATTCGGGATGCGGAGGCTGGCGAAACGGTATTGGGAGCAAGTGTTTACGATCAACAAAATCCTTCCAAAGGTACTTATAGCAATGATTATGGGTTTTACGCTCTAACCCTCGAGGAAGGCATTTACAATATGGTTTTTTCATCACTGGGTTATACCGATACGGTCGTTACAATAAATCTGGATAGAGATAAACGGTTAAATATGTCTTTAATAGAAGGCATTGTAATGAAAGAAGTCGTTATTACGGCAGAACAATCCAATGATAACATTGAAAAGCCCTCTATGGGAACAGTCGATCTTGAGACAGGTCAGTTAAAACGTTTACCGGCATTGTTGGGAGAAGTAGATGTACTCAAAGCGATACAGTTACTTCCCGGGGTTATGTCTGCCGGAGAGGGAAATACCGGCTTTTATGTGCGAGGAGGAGGTCCTGATCAGAACCTTGTGCTACTAGATGAGGCCGTTATATATAATACAGGGCACCTTCTGGGCTTTTTCTCGGTTTTTAATGCTGATGCCATTAAAAATACAACTCTGATCAAGGGGGGAATGCCTGCACGCTACGGAGGTCGATTATCTTCCGTTGTGGATGTGCAAATGAAGGAGGGGAATGACAAAGCTTATCAGGTCAATGGGGGAATTGGAGTCCTTTCTTCCCGTTTGACAGTCGAAGGGCCAATTCTGAAAGAGAAAAGTTCTTTCATCGTTTCAGGAAGAAGAACTTACGCCTTTGACCTGGCTCAACCGTTTCTGAAAGAAACAGCCCTTGAGGGAACAAATTATTTTTTCTATGACTTCAACGCCAAGGTCAATTATCGTTTTTCTGATAAAGACAGGATTTATATAAGTTCTTATTTTGGCAGAGATGTCTTGAGATATAACTCCAAAGAAAGAGGGTTTCAGCTAAATAGCTCCTACGGGAATTCTACGGTTTCGCTTAGATGGAATCATCTTTTTGGAGATAAGCTTTTTATGAATGTCACGGCTATCTACAATAGCTATGATTTTGATTTGGATGGTACACAAGCAGATTTCTCCTTCAAACTCTTCTCTGGGGTAGAAGACTATACCGGAAAAGTTGATTTTGACTTTTTTGGGAGTCCTAAACATAGAATCCGTTTTGGAGGTCAATTAATACATCATAAACTTACTCCCAATATTGCCTCTGCTGCGTCTGGAGATGTAGAATTTAGCTCAGGAATAAAACCTAAGTATGCATATGAAGGGGGATTGTATATTCAGGATGAGATTAAAATGGATAATCGTTTATCCTTGAATGTTGGCCTTAGGGCAAGTTTTTTTGGCCAACTCGGCCCGTTTACTTCTTCACGTGATTCTGTTGCTTATGGTCGTTGGGACGCTGTACAAACATACAGCGGTCTGGAACCCAGATTAACTGCTTTGTTCAGAATTGACCAGCAATCTTCCATAAAAGGAGGCTTTTCTATGGCTTATCAATACCTACATTTGGTAACCAACTCTACGAGCACCTTACCTCTGGATGTATGGGTGCCGAGTTCTGAAATGATTAAACCTCAAATCGGGACGCAATATTCGCTCGGTTATTTTCGAAACTTTGGAAAAAATAAGTATGAGGCATCTGTAGAAGTATACTATAAAGACCTGCAGCGCCAGATCGATTATCGGGAAAGTTATGTGAATGACATTTCTGAGGAGGTAGAACAAAACTTTGTTTTTGGATCCGGAAGAGCTTATGGCTTGGAATTGTTCCTCAAAAAACGTATGGGAGACTTTACAGGTTGGGTGGGATACACCTTGTCTCGCACAGATAGAAGCTTCCCCGATATTGAAAATGGCCGGACCTATCCTACCGTCTATGATCGAACCCACGACGGATCACTGGTGTTAAGCTATAGGGCGAACCCTAAATGGGACTTCGGTTTGGTTTTTGTTTACGGGACAGGTAGAGCATTCACGCCTTACCAAAGCCTTTACTTTATCGAACAACAGCTGAATATCCGCTTTGGGCCAAGGAATAGTGCGCGCTTTGACCCCTATCACCGATTAGACTTATCCGCGACCTACACTCCTAAACCGAATAAACAGAAAAGCTTTGCCACCAGCTGGGTGTTTTCCGTATATAATGTATACAATCGTTTGAATCCGCTTTACCTGTATACTGCTTTTGATACAGATCTCGAAGCAGGTACTGCTTCTGTAGAGGCTGTTGAAGTATCTATTTTCCCAATAATTCCATCGATTACAATGAATTTTCGTTGGTTGCCGAAAAAAAATAAATAATGAGAAGAATATATTTGTATTTAATCCCTCTTATATTTGGTTTGTTTGCATGTGAAACGCCTTACACTCCTGATTTGATTGACAGCGAGCCAGAGATTGTCGTTGAAGGCTATATTGAAGCGGGAAGCACTCCTACGCCTCCCTTTGTAATTCTTACTTATACCCAACCTTTCATATCTACTTTTGATCAAGAAGCCTTGGGTGACATCTTTATTTCTGGCGCGCAAGTTATGGTCAGCGACGGTGAAAGCGAAGTATTGCTTCAAGAGCTTTGCTTTGATGACCTAACGCCGCTGGAGAAATTTTTTATTAATGAGTTCATAGGGCTAGACCTGGATTCCGTAGCCTTTAATTTTTGTGTGTACATAGACCGATCTTTTTCTATGGTGGGCGAGGAAGGGAAAACCTACGAACTTGAGGTCAGTGTAGATAATAGAACGGTACGTTCTACTACGACAATCCCCTTCGGAGTACCTTTGGATTCCTTTTACTTCGTACGTCCAACCCAAGATACGCCCGATTCATTGCTGGAGCTGCGATGTTTTTTGTCTGATCCTAAAGAAGAAACCAACTTTTATCGCTATTTGACGAGAGAAGATGATGGGCCATTTATTCCGGGGTTTACCTCTGTTTTAGAGGATGCTTTATTTAATGGAAAAACCTTTGAATTTCCACTTCCTAAAGGCGAGCCTCGCTTCGAGCTTATTGATCCGGCTGTATTTGGATATTATAAAAAAGGAACTCAGACAACCATTAAATGGAGTACAATTGATGAAGATCAGTATAATTTCTGGCTCACTCTTGAATTCAATCAGGTTAACCAAGGCCCTTTTTCTACGACCACCCAAGTGGATTCTAATATAGAGGGAGGCTTGGGAATTTGGGGTGGTTTATCCTCTTTTTACTATGAATTAGTCGTAAAAGAATGATCCACTCCAAAAAATTATCTAAATTTATATTCGGTTAACGATTAACGGTCAACGGGAAACGGTTAACGTAAGTTATAGCCGCGAAGCGGCTCCCTATCGTTTCCCGTTCCCCGTTAACCGTTGATCGTTAACCGTTGATAGTATTTATTTTTAAGATGGCCATTAACATTACAAAAAGTGATAAGACAGCTTTGCTGTTTTTAGGATCCGGAGCGGTCGAGGAACATCTGCTGGATTTCTTACTTCTGAGTAATTCTTATTCAGAGGTATTAATTTTCGGCTCAGAGCAGGGAGAAGTTGAACATCCAAAGTTAACGCAGTATATTCTTGAAAAAGACAAAATAGAAGAACTGGCTCCTCTGATAAAAGGAGATGATTTGTACCTCTGCCTAAATGCATCAACCGATGAGCATTCCATTAATGCCCATGCTTATGAAATTGCTGATTACGCTGCTCAAAATGGAGTTAATCAGTTAATGTTTCTCTCTTCCGTCGGAGCCGATGAAGATTCTGTAATTCCATTTTTTAGATTTAGAGGCGAATTGGAAGAACGTTTGAAAAAGTTATCTTTTTGGTCATTACACATTTTCAGGCCTTCCTTCCTATTGGATGAGCGCCCTGAAAACCGTTGGGGAGAGCAGCTTGCACGTCTTCTGGGAGTTGCCCTTGATAGAATAACTTCGGGAGCTATTAGTAAATACAAGCCTATAGAAGCAGATGTTGTTGCAAAAGCTATGTTGAATGCAGGTCAGTCTGTAAAACCGGGTATTTTTATTTACCCTTCTCCATATTTACAAAAATTAGCGAATGAAGTTGACCAGGCTTTAGGTTACTGATTTTTGAAAATTCATCTCTTTATTCCCCTTTTATTAGCATATTTGCCAAAAAATATGAGTCATCCCGAATTTTCAGGATGACTCATATTTTGCGTAATTCTTTATATGTTCCTATTATTTAATTATTTATCTACTTTTTTCTTGATAAAAAAGTAGCAAAAAATCAAGGCTGTATTCA
>CAZHZT010000072.1:0-28881 GCA_964537285.1 uncultured Saprospiraceae bacterium
TGAATACAGCCTTGATTTTTTGCTACTTTTTTATCAAGAAAAAAGTAGATAAATCACTGATTAACGAATCCTTATATAGGTTTTCTCAAAACATGAGTCATCCCGAAAATTCGGGATGACTCATGTTTCAATATTAAAATTCCAAACTTGCTCTTACAAGCAAACAACTTTACTTATTTTTGCAGCTAAAAGTAGTAAAGAACGAGGATTGTTATGGAAAATGAATTTGAAAAACTAGTAGCCGTCAGCGGTCTATCCGGCATATACAGGATGGTTGCTAATCGCAGTAATGGCCTTATCATAGAAGATATTGACAACGGGAAACGTCGTTTTGCGCCTTCTCGCAAGCATCAATTCACCCCGCTTGCATCCATTGGTATTTATACCGACGATGGAGACACAGTAGAACTCATCAAAGTGCTTCAAATCATAAAAGATAAGGAAGAGGAGGTTCCCTTAGCAGAACTTGATGACGGCCCGGATGTACTCCGTGCTTATTTTGCGGAAATTTTGCCCAACTTTGACCGCGATCAGGTTTATATCAGCGATATTAAAAAAGTAATAAAGTGGTATGCATTCCTGGCGGAAAGAGATATGATCCCAGAGGAAACCGCTGCAGGAGAGGAGGAATAGTAAATTCATCTAATACACTATAACCTAAGTCAACAGAGTACTTAGTAGACTTCCTTCACTTTTTCTTGTAAAAAAGGTAAAACTTCATCCTCAAACCAAGGATTTTTTCTCAGCCATATATTATTTCTAGGAGAAGGGTGAGGTAATGGAAGGTATTCAGGGAGGTACGTTCTAAAGTTTTTTACCGTTTCGGTAAGTGTTTTCTTTTTCTTATTTCCTAAGTAGTATGCTTGTGAATAACTACCGATCAATAGGACCAGTTCTAAATGAGGCATTGCTTTGAAAAGTCTTTCATGCCATAAAGGCGCACATTCTTTGCGCGGAGGTAAATCACCTGATTTCCCTTTCCCCGGATAGCAAAAACCCATAGGGATAAGAGCAAAGATTTCAGGCTTATAGAAAATCGCTTTATCAACATTTAACCAATCTCGCAAACGCTCACCACTCTTGTCATCCCACGGAATACCCGTTCGGTGTACAATGCTTCCGGGAGCCTGGCCAACAATTGCGATCTTGCTCAGCTTGCTTGCCGATAGTACAGGATTTACTCCATCTACTAAAAAAGGTAGGCAAACTTTGCATTGGTGTATTTCAGTGAGCAGGGCTTTCATAATTAGTGATATTACATTAAATTGATTTACTCTCATCCATCCCGATACCAAATAGCGCAAAATCATATTTCACAGGATCTGCTGCATCAAACGCCCTCACCGCTTCTGTAAGCTCAAGCGTAGCTTGCCAGTCCGATTGCTTCCTCTTTAACAAACCAAGCGCTCGAGCTGTATTTCCCACATGTACATCCAAAGGCATCAGCAATTGATGGGGTTTTATGCTGTCCCAAACTCCAAAATCGACCCCTCGATCATCTTTGCGAACCATCCAGCGTAAAAACATATTCAGACGTTTGCAGGAAGACTTCCGGAGTGGAGTAGCAACATGCTTTTTTGTTCGTTCCGGAGCATAAGGCAAGGAGAAAAAATCCTGATGAAACCCTACCAAAGCAGCCTCGACAGTTTCAGAGCCGGGTGATAAATGAGAAGCAAATGCTTTTTCCAATGATTCGTGTTTCCGATAGAAATGTTGTAAAAATTCCAGAAAATAGAGCGTATCAGTGGGCTGAAAAGTGCGATGTTTAAACTCCAGAAAAGCCACCCGATCTTTTTCGGTATGTTCTACAATGAACTGATAAGGCATGCCATGCATCAGCTGTACCAATTGCCCGGCTTTATCAATAATGGTTTGGCGGCGGCCCCATGACAGCATGGCAGTCCAAAAGGCCATTATTTCAATATCCTGAAGCTTGCTAAACTTATGAGGTATGGAAATGGGATCTTTTTGGATAAAGTCAAAATTATTATACTTGCTTACGCATGCATCCAGATAATTTTTTAGATATTTGTCGCCTATTTGCTGCATATAGATTCCCTCTAAATCAACCCCTGAATTATAAAACATTGAATATCAACACCAGTTAACATTTATCCCCAGGGCAGCATTTGTTTCTTTTGTAACGTTATTAAAAAGGTTAACAAAAAATTAACATTAAATCATGACAGCAACCCTCTCATATACATTAGTTCTGGCAGTTATTCTCATCGGTAGAAAAGCAATCGCTATCCTGGAAAGCGACAAACAGACGCTAAATTAAGTTGCGGTTAAACGGGGAAATGTCAACGGGAAACGAATAAACATCTATCCATTCAAAGACTTTCCAGCCTAAACGCCTGGCTGTTTTCAAACGTTGTCCGCTAACCGTTTTCCCTCATACCGCAGCATGGGTTAGCTGCTCTTTTCGTCTGGCGCATTTTTCTTGTACATGGAAAAATTAGCCAACTTCATTCTTTGCAAAAAATGATTGAAGGAAACCCGAAGTACTCCAAGTCCATATTTTATACTTCGGGGCAGGTTTATTGATGATGCCTCTTCAAAGTATTTCGTAGGGCAAGTAACTTCAGCAATGTTGAATCCTGCATAAATGATTTGCGACAGCATTTCATTATCGAACACAAAATCATCAGAATTCCCGTTGAAATTAATGGTCCTGAGCACTTCTCCACTGAAAGCGCGGTAGCCCGTATGATATTCCGACAGCTTGTAGTTAACCAATAAGTTCTGAACCAGGGTCAGCCCTCTATTGGCAATGTATTTGTAAATGGGCATTCCACCTTTTAACGCGCCAATCCCTAATATCCTGGAGCCTAAAACAACGGGATATAATTCATCTCCGATTATATTAACCATAGCAGGAATTAGAAGGGGGGTGTATTGATAATCCGGATGCAACATAATAACGATATCTCCACCAAGCTCCAAAGCTTTATTGTAGAGCGTTTTTTGATTGCCTCCGTACCCTTTGTTCTTTTGATGCTCAATCACATGATGGATACCGATCTTTTTAGCTAATTCAGCCGTATCGTCCTTGCTGGCATCATCACATAATATGACCTCATCCACCAGATCAAAAGGAATCTCTTTGTATGTTTTTTCCAATGTCTTGGCAGCATTATATGCGGGCAGAACGACGATAACTTTTTTATTCTTATACATGCCTATTTAAATTCTTTGCTGCAAAGATATAAGAACCCGCCATAAATCGATTGATCTCTGCCATCTTGTACGAAAATTCAAATAAATGTCGTTATGGCACAAAGCTTGATCTGTATTAGTTATTTTTTTTATTTTATCTTGTGAAATTATTTTATTTAAAGAACGAATAGGTTTTCCTTGCTAGTGCTTCAGGAACTAAATCCTTGATAGCTTTAGGGGCGATTTTTTTGGTGGCAAACGAGGCGCGAAGAGGGAGCATAGCCCAAAGCTACGTGACCGATGAGCAACGAAGTAGGCCGCCAAAAGAAGCCTTCAAAAGTGTCAAGGATTTAGTTCCTGAAGCACTAGGGAATGAGATGAATTTTAGTTAAAAAAGAAACTTCTTTTTTGATTATTGATTTGTATGCCTTTCGAATCAAAGACCAGGATTAGGAATATGTTTGAAGAATTATTTGTACCCTCTAGTTTGGAAGAAGAGTCTGACTTCATGCCAATTTTTTCTATAGATGAAGAAGATGAACATGTGGATGAAAGCGAATTGACACATTCCGTCCTACCTGTTTTGGCATTAAAGAATACAGTTCTGTTCCCAGGTATCATTGCTCCAATAACGGTGGGCCGCGACAAATCGCTCAAAGCTATTAACAAAGCCTACAATTCAGAAAGACTCATCGGAGTCCTTTCTCAAAAAGATAGTGACCTGGAAGAACCAGAAATCGATGACCTCTACAGAGTAGGAACTGTAGCCCGAATCGTTAAATTACTCAAAATGCCAGATGGCACAGCAACGGCCATATTGCAAGGGCGCAAGCGATTCAAATTAGATGAAGTACTTTTTGAAGAACCATACATCAATGGTCGTATAAGCTTCCTTGACTACGCTCCGGTATCCAATGAACTGGAATTCGAAGCACTGCTTTCTTCCATAAAAGATATGGCCAGAAAAATTATCGAGCTCTCCCCAAATATTCCTTCTGAAGCAATCGTAATGCTCGATAATATTTCCCAGAGTTATTTCTTGTTGAACTTTATCGCCTCCAACCTTGGGGTCAATGTACGCAAAAAGCAAGCTATCCTTGAGCAAAATGATTTGCTTGAAAAAGCCAAGGACATCCTCAACCACATGGATAATGAACTTCAACTACTGGAGTTAAAAGGGCAAATCGAGGCCAAAGTCCGGGGAGATATCGAAAAACAACAACGCGATTATTTCCTTAACCAACAGCTCAAAACCATTCAGGAAGAACTGGGGCAGAACCCCCAGGAGGAAGAAATTGTCAACCTCATTGAAAGAGGAAAAAAGAAAAAATGGCCCGCTGAAGTCAAGAAAGTATTCGAAAAAGAGATCAACAAAATTAAACGCACCAATCCTCAAGTAGCTGAATACAGCGTTTTACTCAATTATGTCGAGTTACTTCTCGATCTACCCTGGGAAGACTATACAAAAGATAATTTTAACCTCAAAAAAGTACAAAACGTACTGGACAAAGATCATTATGGGCTCGAAAAAGTTAAAGAGCGCATCCTGGAACACCTGGCCGTACTTAAACTTAAAGGGGATATGAAGGCCCCGATTGTATGCCTGGTCGGGCCTCCCGGCGTGGGAAAAACTTCTTTGGGCAAATCTATTGCAAAAGCGCTGAAGCGAAAGTTTGTGCGCATGTCTCTCGGTGGCCTGCACGATGAATCGGAAATTCGTGGGCACCGGAAAACATACATAGGAGCAATGCCTGGCCGTATCATTCAATCTTTGAAAAAAGCCCAATCTTCCAATCCGGTATTTATATTAGATGAAATTGATAAAGTAGGTAAAGATTTTAGAGGAGACCCCTCTTCTGCTTTGCTCGAAGTACTTGATCCGGAACAAAACACCCATTTCTCAGATAACTACCTGGAAATTGAATACGATCTCTCAAAAGTTCTTTTCATTGCCACCGCTAACTCCTTGAGCACCATTCAACCGGCTCTTCTTGATCGAATGGAAATTATAGAAATCAATGGCTACTCCGCTGAAGAGAAAGTCGAAATAGCCAAAAGACACTTAATCCCCAAACAGCGTAAAGAACATGGATTAGACGGGCAGCACGTGCGCTTCAAAAACGAGATCATCGCTAAAATAATTGCAGACTACACCAGAGAGTCGGGTGTGCGTTCATTAGATCGAACCATGGCTGCCGTAATGCGCAATATCGCTAAAAAAGTGGCCATGGAGGAAACGTATTCGATAACCATTCGCGAAGAGGAGTTGAAAGACATTCTGGGCGCTCCTAAGTTTTCTGCCGATTTATATCAAGAACAACAACCTTATGGCGTTGCTATCGGTTTGGCATGGACTCGAGTGGGCGGCGATATCCTTTTCATCGAAGTGAGCTTGAGTAAAGGAAAAGGCAAACTAACCCTGACGGGAAATTTGGGCGATGTGATGAAAGAATCTGCCACTACCGCCCTTAGCTACCTGAAATCAAATAGCGAAGCTCTTGGTATTCCATCCAAATCTTTTGAAGAAACGGATATCCACGTTCACGTGCCACAGGGAGCTATTCCTAAAGATGGTCCATCTGCAGGAATCACCATGCTGTCAGCTTTGGCCTCAGCGTTCAATAAGAAATCCATCAAGCCCTTTCTGGCTATGACGGGAGAGATCACCCTCAGAGGAAAGGTCCTGCCGGTCGGTGGCATCAAAGAAAAGATCCTGGCAGCAAAACGGGCAGGTATCAATGAAATCATTCTTTGTAAAGAAAATAAAAAGGATATTGAGGAAATTAACGAGGAGTATATTAAAGACCTGAACTTTCAATATGTTGATAATATGCAGGAAGTGTTGGATATAGCAGTCGGGTTTTAAGTTAAATTTAACCCTCATTATACAACTAATTACAGTTATTGGAGAACTTTCTCTCTGGAAACACTTTATATTTTATGAGTTGAAGAGGTTGAAAGCGTTTAGAAAGTTGGTAAAACATCTTTCTAAATACTCTAAACTCCCTAAATACCCTAAACTCATTAGACTTTATTCTGAAATCGTTTTATGAGCAAAAAAGGAAGGGTTTTGATTCCAATCAAGGAATGGCCGCAGCCTAATAGCCTGAGCTATCAAGGCGAGGACAAGACGCAGAGCGGAACCTAATGACACCTTTCTTGCCGTAAACTATTTCAAAATAAAGTCTATTATACAAAAGAATATTATGTATATAAGATTAACGTCGCTTTGCTTTACAATTTGCTTCCTGTTGGCCAGCCTGAATATATCTGCCCAGAATAATGAACCTGAATTGGTGCAATTCTCGGGAATGGTTCTGGATGGCTCAGATGTACAGCTATATCCAATACCTTTTACCAATGTCATCGTAAAAGGAAAAGGCAGGGGTACCTTCACGGATTTCAGAGGGTTTTTCTCTATTGTAGTGGAAAAAGGCGACGTAATTGAATTTTCTTCTGTTGGCTATAAAAATATCGAATTCATCATTCCGGACACTTTTGCCAATGACCGCTATTCCGTTGTACAACTAATGACCAGGGATGTGGTAAACTTACCTGAAACGGTGGTCTTCCCCTGGCCTAGCCGCGAACACTTCAAAGTCGAATTCCTGGCGATGGATGTCACTAGTGAAATGCAAGAACGGGCCCTGGAAAACCTTGCTAAAGAATCTCTTGACAGAATGCGTAATCAGGTCCCATCAGATGGCAATGAAGCTGCTGACTTCTATTTGCGGCGTCAAGCCAGCAATTATTACTACATAGGCCAAACGCCTCCAATGAACATTTTTAACCCAAGAGCCTGGGCTGACTTCTTTAAATCATGGAAAAACGGCGACTTTAAAAAGAAAGAGTAACCTACGCGAGGAGGTATTTCATTTTGTCGCTTTGAGAAGGTGTTTTCTTTGGAGAGAGGCACGCGGCCGCGTGCCTCTCTCCAAAAATAATCTTTTCTCTTGCAGGTAGTGACAAAATGAAATGAACCGATGCGAGGAGAGGGGCTTTGTTCAGAATGTTGTCTAACTTAGTTTACAGAGAATTACGTTTTCCCAAACTAAATTTGGACCTTTGTGTTCTAATGTTGAATAATTCTGTTTTTTACATTTTAAAATACGGAAAGCCTTATGACGCCCGCACAACCTTACCAGCCTAAGCACAAAGTACGTCTTGTTACAGCTGCTTCCCTATTCGACGGCCATGATGCCGCTATTAACATCATGCGCCGAATCATGCAACGATCTGGTGCCGAAATAATACATCTTGGCCACAACCGATCCGTCAGAGAAATTGTCGATACGGCGATTCAGGAGGATGTTCAAGGCATTGCCATCACTTCCTATCAAGGTGGTCATGTGGAATACCTGAAATATATGTATGACCTGCTAAGAGAAAAAGGAGCCGGCCATATAAAAATATTTGGCGGCGGCGGTGGGACCATATTACCCTCTGAAATCGAAGAACTGCACACCTACGGCATCGATAGAATATACTCCCCTGACGATGGCCGTGAAATGGGGCTTCAAGGAATGATCAATGATGTCCTTCAAAATTGCGACTTCCCGACCGGTGTCAACCTGAATGGGGAACTAAAAGCATTTACAAGCAAAAACCCTAAAGCTATCGCGCGGATGATCTCGGCCATCGAGAATTTTCCAGATGAAAACCAGGAATGGCTCGTAAACATGCAAACAGAAATAAGAAAAAATCAGAAAACCATTCCGGTCCTGGGCATTACCGGAACAGGTGGAGCGGGAAAATCCAGCTTAGTCGATGAATTGGTTCGCCGTTTCCTGATCGATTTTGAAGATAAAACCATTGCCGTCGTTTCCGTTGATCCTTCCAAAAGAAAAACCGGAGGTGCTCTGCTGGGAGACCGGATCCGCATGAACGCCATCAGCAATGACCGGGTCTATATGCGTTCCCTGGCTACTCGCCAGTCTAATCTTGCGCTTTCTAAACATGTTCAAGGCGCAGTGGATATTTTAAAAGCCGCTCAGTTCGACTTGATCATCCTGGAAACCTCCGGTATCGGACAATCTGACACGGAAATTGTCGACCATTCTGATGTTTCACTATATGTAATGACCCCGGAATACGGGGCAGCTACCCAGCTCGAAAAAATTGATATGCTGGATTTCGCTAACATTATTGCGATCAACAAATTCGATAAACGCGGAGCCTTGGATGCACTCCGAGACGTTAAGAAACAATATAAGCGCAATCACGGCCTCTGGGACACACCCAATGAAGATATACCTGTTTTTGGCACTATCGCTTCTCAGTTCAACGACCCGGGGATGAATACCCTCTACCGGGTTATCATGGATAAATTAGTGGAAAAAACCCAGGCTGACCTGCCTTCTAATTATTTGGTCAGCAAGGAAATGAGTGAAAAAATCTATATAATCCCTCCCAATCGAACACGCTACCTTTCTGAAATTTCTGAGAACAATCGCAACTATGATAAATTCGTAGAAAAACAAGAGGAGATTGCACGTAAGCTCTTCAGCTTGAAAAACGCTATCGATGCACTTAATGAGCAGGAAATCGACCATAAAGAAACGGTCATTCAAAGCCTTGAAAAACGATACAATGACCTGGAACTGGATATCAATGGTGATGCCAAGCGTATCCTGGATGGCTGGGAAGAGAAAAAAGCTGCTTATGCCGGGGATGAATTTATATACAAAGTCAGAAACAAAGAAATCAGAGTACCTACTTTCACTACCTCATTGTCGCATTCGCGTATTCCCAGAGTAATCCTTCCTAAATTCAAAGATTGGGGAGAGATCATTCGCTGGGCTATGCAGGAAAATGTTCCTGGCGAGTTTCCTTACACAGCTGGTGTTTTCCCCTTCAAGCGCAAAGGAGAAGATCCAACCCGTATGTTCGCAGGAGAAGGCGGGCCTGAAAGAACGAATCGCCGTTTTCATTACCTCTCCTATGATATGCCGGCAAATCGCCTTTCTACAGCCTTCGATTCGGTAACACTTTATGGCGAAGACCCCGATCATCGTCCCGATATATATGGTAAAATTGGTAATTCAGGGGTGAGCGTTTGCTGCCTGGATGATGCTAAAAAGCTATACTCCGGTTTTGATCTTTGCGACCCGAAAACTTCAGTCTCCATGACCATAAATGGTCCGGCAGCTACCATTTGCGCTTTCTTCATGAATGCAGCTATTGATCAACAATGCGAGCGATACATTATTGAAAATGGCTTACAAGATAAAGTTGAGGCAAAGCTCAAGGAATTATACGATGATAAAAACCTGCCAAGGCCACAATACAGAGGGGATATTCCGCAAGGCAACAACAAATTAGGGCTTTTACTTTTGGGAATCTCCGGAGATCAGGTTTTAGATGAGCCAGTTTACAAAGAACTCAAAGCTAAAGCCCTTTCGGCCGTTAGAGGTACCGTACAGGCTGATATATTGAAGGAGGATCAAGCTCAAAATACTTGTATTTTCTCTACAGAGTTTTCATTGAAATTAATGGGAGATGTACAGGAATACTTTATCCAAAACAAGGTTCGGAACTTCTATTCCGTATCCATTTCCGGTTACCATATAGCAGAGGCCGGAGCTAATCCGATTAGCCAACTTGCCTTTACCTTAGCAAACGGATTCACCTTTGTCGAGTATTACCTAAGCCGCGGAATGAATATTGACGACTTCGCCCCTAATTTATCTTTCTTCTTCTCCAATGGCGTGGATCCGGAATATGCTGTGATTGGCCGCGTTGCCAGAAGGATATGGGCAAAAGCCTTAAAACATAAATACGGTGCTAACGAACGCTCTCAAAAACTTAAATACCATATTCAGACTTCCGGTCGCTCCCTTCATGCTCAGGAAATCAGCTTCAACGATATACGAACAACCCTACAAGCATTATATGCTATTTATGACAACTGCAACTCTTTGCATACCAACGCTTATGATGAGGCCATCACTACACCCACAGAAGAAAGTGTGCGCCGCGCAGTAGCGATTCAGATGATCATTAACCATGAACTGGGATTAGCCAAAAACGAAAATCCATTACAGGGTTCTTTTATAATTGAGGAGTTGACGGACCTGGTGGAAGAAGCTGTCTTAAGTGAATTTGATCGCATCACTGAACGGGGTGGTGTGCTTGGTGCTATGGAAACCATGTACCAGCGCAGCAAGATCCAGGAAGAAAGCCTGTATTATGAAACGCTTAAACACACGGGAGAATATCCCATTATTGGTGTAAATACGTTTTTAAGTAAAGAAGGCTCACCCACGGTTATTCCGCAGGAAGTAATCCGCTCCACTTCGGAAGAAAAAGAAGCTCAAATCAGTACCCGCGATAATTTGCACAATGCATCGGCAGAAAAGGGAGCGCAGGCTCTTCGTCAATTGCAGGAGGCATCTATCAATAACCGCAATATCTTTGAAGAATTGATGGAGGCTACAAAATACTGCTCTTTGGGGCAGATCACCAATGCCTTGTATGAAGTAGGCGGGCAATATAGGAGGAATATGTAAAATGCTTTCCCTGTTCTATTGGGGTAAAAAAAGACGTTCTTTGACAAATTGTGTGGAACTTTGAAATGATAACCCTTGAATGCCCTTGTGGTTGAAAGGGTTATCATTTTGAAGTTCCATTTTCCACAATTTATGTCAAAGAACTAAAAACGAAAGGCCTGTGCTCGCGGATGCGAGCACAGGCCTTTCGTTTTTCACCCCAATAAACCTTAACACTTTTTAACTTATGTCGAATTTCCTTCTAGGTTTGCCGAGAAAAATAGTCTTACACATCCTTTTGCAATATATTTGAAGCAAATGATAAGTAGAAACAAAAGAAAGTTTTGCGCACTTTTCCTAATCATTTAATCTACTAACAAATCGACATTTTCCTTTTTTGGCAAAATGGGTGAAAGTGCACCTTTTCTGTCAATGAACTTAAATTTTTTGCGTCATGCTCGAATTACTTAATGCAGCAGTGGCCCCTGAGAGTATTGTGTACACCATTTTGCTTGGGTTAGCCATCCTTTATTGGATTTTCGTTATCATCGGAGCTCTGGATTTTAGCACTTTTGACTTTGACCTGGATGCAGACCTTGATATGGATATCGATGTGGATGCTGAAATCGATGTGGATGTAGATGCTGACGGAGATGTAGTGACTGGTGGAAGCTGGATGGCAGGATTCTTACACTTTTTCAATTTTGGGAAAATGCCCTTTATGGTCATTTTTACTATTTTGATAACCTCTTGCTGGGCCATTTCCATTATTGCCAATCATTATTTTGGTGGCGGATCAATACTGTTCGCGCTGGCCTTGTTTTTTCCAAACTTATTTGTGAGCCTACTATTAACTAAAATTATATCAACACCTTTATTACCATTATTTAAGCACTTTGATAGTGCCGAAGAACCAATTGAATATGTCGGCTTGACCTGCGAATTGACTCTCCCTGCCTCGAATACAGAGGCGGGGCAAGCCGAGGTTGTTGTTGATGGAAAGTATCTTCTGATCAGTGTTTTAGCTCAGGAAGAAACCAACCATAATTTTTTTAAAGGCGATAAAGCCTTAATCTGTGGAAAACAAAATGAAAAACCTATTTATCTAATTAAACAGTTGGACAACTAAAAAATGATTTAGATCGTCTGCTAGCCTTCAACATCTTTTGGTTGTTTTAATTCTAACAATCTAATAACAACTTAAACCTATGGCAACTTATGTATTTATTATCATCGGCGGGGTCATCGTCCTGCTGAGTGTAGGGATCCTTGCGGCTATCGTTTCCTGGTATAAGAAGACCCCTCAGGGCCAGGCACTGGTTCGAACCGGTAGCGGCGGAACTAAAGTCGCTTTCGATCGAGGAATCTTTGTCATCCCCGTTCTTCATATGGTCGAAACAATGGAGCTTTCTGTAAAAACCGTCGAAATTGCCCGTATGAAAGAAGATGGGCTGATTTGTAAGGACAATATGCGGGCAGACATCAAAGTCGTCTTCTTTGTTCGCGTAAATCAAAACGTCGATGACATTCAGAAAGTGGCTCAAACCATTGGATGTATCAGGGCTTCTGACCCCACGACCCTGAACAACCTGTTTGAAGCCAAATTCTCAGAAGCCCTGAAAACCGTTGGTAAACGCTTCGAATTTGTAGAACTCTACGATAATCGAGAAAAGTTCAAACAAGCTATCATCAACATTATAGGCTCCGATCTGAATGGCTATGTGCTGGATGATTGCGCTATCGACTATTTGGAACAGACTCCGATGGAGTTCTTAAAACAAGATAATATCCTTGACTCCGAAGGTATTAAAAAGATTGCTGAACTTACCGCTGTTCAAAAAATCAAGGCCAACCAAATTCGTCGCGAAGAAGAAAAAACCATTAAAGAACAGAACGTCGAAGCTAAAGAAGCTATCCTTGAATATGATCGACAATTGACGGAAAAAGAAGAACGTCAAAAAAGGGAAATCGCTAATATCCGCGCTCGCGAAGCGGCTGAAATTGCTAAGATAAATGAAGAAGAAAGGCTGCGTTCTGAGATGGTACGCATCCAAACAGAAGAGGAGCTGGCTATAGCCGAAGAAAATAAAGCACGCCAGGTCATTGTTGCTGCCAAAAGTAAGGAACGTACAGAGGCCATCGAAAATGAACGTGTACAAAAGGATCGCTTATTGGAACAAACCGAACGTGAACGCATCGTTACACTAGCCGAAATCGAAAAGCAGCGGGCCATTGAAGAAGAGAAAAAGAACATCCAGGATGTCATCAAAGAGCGAATCATCGTTGAGAAAAAAGTGGTTGAAGAAGAAGAAAAAATTAAAGACACCCGCGAATTGGCAACGGCTAATCGTTCCAAAGAAGTAGCGTTGATTAAGGCCGATGAAACCGGAGAAGCTACTATAATAAAGCGCCGCAAGGAGGCAGAAGCAGAAAAACTAGCCGCTGAGATCCAGGCAAAAACCATGTTGATCGAAGCAGAAGCTCAGAAAAATGCAGCCGAAAAAGAAGCGGAAGCTCGTAAAATTAACGCAGAAGCAAAAGCCGCTGAGGAAGCAACCATTGGCCTGTCTGAAGCTCAAGTCACTGAAGCTAAAGCCAGAGCCAAAGAGGAAGAAGGCAATGTTGAGGCAAAAATCATTGAACAAAAAGCAGTGGCAGAAGCAAATGGTATCTCAGCGAAAGCAGAAGCTCTCCGCAAACAAGGAAATATGGAAGCCGAAGTATTGTTCGAAAAAGGTCAGTCTGAAGCTAAAGTCATCGAATTACAATCCCTGGCAAAAGCCAAAGGTACTGCGGAGCAAGGCTCAGCAGAAGCTTCTTCTTTGGAAAGCAAGCTATTAGCTGAAGCTAAAGGCGTAGAACAGAAAGCCATGGCCATGCAAAAACTGGACGGCGTCGGCAAAGAGCACGAAGAGTTTAAGTTACGCCTGGAAAAAGAAAAAGAAATTGCACTGGCAAATATCAATATCCAGGCTAAAATCGCTGAAGCACAGGCTCAAGTTCTGGCTGAAGCATTTAAGAAAGCTAATATTGACTTGGTTGGTGGCGAAGCTTCTTTTGTTAACAACATCCTTAATGCCATTAATCGGGGTAAAACCATCGATGGATTAGTAAATAATAGCGAAGTGCTTTCAGAGTTAAAAAATGGTTTGTTATCTAATAATGCTCAAGGCTTGGGTAGCCTGGTTACGCGGCTTCGAAACCTGATTCAGGAAATGGGCATTTCTACAGAAGATATTAAGAACCTGACATTGTCTTCGCTGCTGCTTAAGTTGCAATCTCAGGCCACCGATGGCAAGCGCTCAATTGTCGAAGATTTGATGAATACAGTGGCTGGTTTGGGCATTGGTGATCAGGAGGTGAAAGCGTTGCTTTCGTAATTTTCCATTGCTAGCGTTTGGTGAAGGCTGAAGCCTTCGTCGTTGCGGATACTGTGACGAAGGCTTTAGCCTTCGCCGAACGTAATATAAAACGTCAAACTGCATCAACCACATTTTAAAGTTGCTTATAATGACAAATAACCCTTCCAATGAACTAGAGAGAGGCAGTTATGAAATCATACGGAATCGACTCCATAAACAAAGTCAAGAACTTCAAAATCGCCTCGATAAACTCAATAACCTCAGAAAAAAAGTCTTTGGAAACGTTGAGTTCAAACTCGTTTCCAACGATCGCATCAATACCTCTAATTATTGTATTGCCAGAGATATTGCCGCTTTTGGCAATTACTGCCTCTTTGGATATAACGTGCAGATTGGCTTGCGCTCAGAGACCACCCTGCGCGATGTCTTTAGCCTCTACCAATACAAAGATCAGCGTTTCCAGGAACAAGAGCTGACACTCCTAAACGATGACAAGTTTAAAGCGGATTTTAAAAACCTTTATAGATATTATAGAAATGCCTTCTTTACAAAATTTGTAAAACAAGGACCTTTCCTTTATATGGTATTCCAGCTCTCTGACAAAGTCGGGGATTACAAATCATTTAAATGGCTACAAAAAGAAGAGCACTTGGAGTATGTCGATGGCCGAAGTGAACATGAGCTTAAACGTCCGGATCAATATGAATTCCAATGGACCCGGGCACATCGCGAAATGTATCGCAATGGAGAACATCCCCACATTTCCATCCTCGACAGGGTGTTTGTCGAAACAGTAGGCGGAGATCTGACCATTAAAATTGAAGATAATACATCTGATGGACTGGGTATCTATCGCGAGGATGTGGAACATGCCGAGCAAACCCTTGATGATGCGGAGTATTTCTTTGCCGACCTTGGCAACATGATCGCCCTGAAAATCAAGCCTTACCAGGAGGCATTTCGCTACTTTATTTTTAATGATAAAACACAACAAGTCCAAAGAATTGATGCTCTGGGAGAATCTGGAATCTTATTACCGGATCGCCAGGGCTTGGTATTCCCGAATGGCTATTATTTGCAATCCGGAGATTATAAGATCTTCAATCCCGATCTTAAAAAAAAGCATTTTGAGAAAAGAATCGTTTCCTCCAATGGCGAAGACTTTCTCTATGTCTTTTTTAATGATGAAAAAGGAACTTATGTTATTCTCCCCTACAACATTATTGAGCAAAAGGCAAACATTCCTATATACTGTAACGGGTTTACCTTATTTCCCAATGGAGAACTGGCCATTTTCAGAAGTGAAAACGAACCTACTAAACATCATGTCATTCAGATTTGGCAAACCCCCTTTCTAAAAGGAGAACCTGCCCCTTCCCAGCATTCTGATGAATTCATATTCAAAATTGGCAACAAGGAAGTGGTTAAGGCTATGGCTGAAATCAATGACGTACTTATCCTTTGCAGGAAAGAAGATTCATACGCCAATTTGTATGACGATATCCTTAAGGAGTCTACGGATATTCTGGATTCCTTCCACTGGTTGAATCAGGAAAGTACATTCAGAATTGATGAGCCAGTTACTGCCATCAAAGACATTGCCGCTACGGCTATTGAAGCCTTCGAGAAAAAAGTAGATGCAGAACGAGCAACAAAACAAGAAGTCGAAAAAGTTAACCAATCCTCTCAAACGCTTTTTGATAAAATTAAGCGGGCTAACTTCGAATCTGTTGAAGAATACGTCAATACACTCACTCAACTGAGGCAGCTCAGGGGAGAAATCATCTCGCTTAAGGATCTACGCTATGTGGACGCTGAATTCGTTGACACCCTTGAAAAACAAACCAAAACATTTTTAGCTAAACTTTCTGAAGAGTGTGTCGGCTTTTTGCTGCAAGACGATGCGCTTTCCCCCTACGAATCCAAAATAAAAGAACACGATGTCCGGATAAAGGAAATCACGACGGTAAAAATTGCCAATGATCTCGAAGAGGACATTAATAGCACAGGGGCGGCCTTGGAACTACTTATCGATGTAGTAAGCAACCTTAAGATCGAAGATACCACCCAAACTACCCGCATTATTGATAACATTTCCGCACTTTATGTACAATTAAACCAATTAAAGGCTTCTGTTAAAAAAGAAGCCAAAGCCTTGGCAACCAAAGAAGCTTCCGCAGCTTTTGGTGCTCAATTAAAGTTAATAGATCAAGCTTTAGTCAATTATTTAGACCTGGCTGTCAGCCCTGAAAAATGCGACACCTACCTCACCAAATTGATGGTCCAGATCGAAGAACTGGAAGGAAAATTTATTGAACTGGATGACTTCATTGAAGAAATTGGTGAGAAAAGAACCCATATATTTTCCGCTTTTGATCAAAAAAAGGCTAGGCTCCTTGAGGAACGCAACAACCGCACAGCTGCCATTGAGCGTGCCATTGACCGAATGTCGGAAAGCATCCAGAACCGGGCGAATGCTTTATCCGATAAAAACGAGATCAACGCCTTCTTCTCTTCTGACCTGATGGTGGACAAGGTTCGGGACCTGATCAGCCAACTCAGAGAGCTTCAGGATAGCAATAAAGCAGATGCTGCTCAAACCCAATTGAAGCGTTTAAAAGAAGAAGCTCTGCGGCAATTAAGAGATAAAACAGAACTCTATCTGGAAGGTGGAAGCCTCATTCGCTTTGGCAAACATACTTTCAGCGTCAATATCCAACCCCTCGAACTTACGATGGTAAATCGCGAAGATGCGCTTTTACTTCATCTTACCGGGACGAGTTTTTTCATGCCTCTGGAAGAACCTGAATTAATAGACACCCAATCTGTTTGGAAGCAAGCTTTGCCTTCAGAAAACGAAACGGTTTACCGAGGAGAGTTTCTGGCTTATTCCATTTTTAAAAATAAAAATGGCCTTGGAAATAATACAAACTGGGAGGCTTTTGTAAAAGAGGAGGCACAAAGCCGTTATCAGGAAGGATATGTGAAAGGCGTGCATGATCAGGATGCCGAAAACATCCTAAAAGCCTTGCTGGAATTAGATCGTTCAGTTGGGCTGCTAAGGTTTGCCCCCGATGTCCGTGCATTGGCACGCTATTTCTGGGAGTTACAAATAGACGTTGAAAATCGTGCCTTGTTCCAAGAGCAATTGAAGAGTGCAGGCATGATCCGCCGGTTTTTCCCAACCACCCATGAATTTGATTACCTGATCGAAGATATTGAAGGAGTGCTGCGAGCTGAAAGTCGAGATCAACTTATTCGGGCATTCAATAACACAAATGATAAGCTGAGCAAAGTTGCGCAATATTTATTTTACCAACTTTCAGATGGAGAATCCTTCGTTATCTCTCCGGAAGCTGCTGGTTTATACGATAATTTTAAAAAGTATTTGAACATCCAGAAAGGCGATTCCATCTATCAGAATTCCATTGCTGAGCTGGAAAAACATCCGCTGGAACAATTTCAATTGATCAAAAAATGGATGATGGCTTTCTTGCATCAGCAAAGTTTAACGGATGCCATTCCTTTCCTGAATGAGACCAGCATTTTGCTGCTTTTAGAACCGGAAAACTATTCTAAAAAAGCTGTACTAAACGCCAAAACTACTTTAAAGCTTGAAAACTTACACGGCGATCACCCTGTTATTGTAAACAACGAATACAAACTTGACTTTCTGGACTTTACAGAAAAAATGGAGCATTTTCACAATGAAAGGCTTCCTCTATTCAATCGATTTCAAGAAGCCAAAAGAGGTGTATTGCATAAATATCGGCAAAAACTACAGCTAGAGTCTTTCAAGCCCAGGGTGCTAAGCTCCTTCGTCCGTAATAAACTAATTGACAAAGTCTATCTCCCTATCATTGGAGATAATCTGGCGAAGCAAATTGGTGTTGCAGGAGAAAACACCCGAACAGATCGCATGGGTTTGCTCTTACTGATCTCCCCTCCAGGTTATGGCAAGACAAGCCTGATGGAATACGTTGCGAATCAGCTTGGTTTGATTTTCATGAAAATCAATGGCCCCGCAATTGGTCACAGAGTAACTTCTCTTGATCCTAAGGAAGCACCTAACCGGGCTGCTGCCCAAGAACTGAACAAGCTCAACCTGGCTTTGGAAATGGGCGATAACATCATGCTTTACCTCGATGATATCCAGCATTGTCACGCCGAGTTTTTGCAAAAATTCATCTCTTTATGCGATGCTCAACGTAAGATCGAAGGTGTATTCAAGGGGGAAAGCAAACAATACGACCTAAGAGGAAAGCGGGTTTGTGTAGTCATGGCCGGAAACCCATACACAGAGAGCGGTGAAAAGTTTAAAGTTCCCGACATGCTTGCAAACAGAGCGGATATTTATAATTTGGGAGATATTATCGGAGATACCGAGCACCTTTTCAAACTAAGTTACATTGAAAATGCGCTAACATCGAATAGTACTCTTCAGCAGTTGGTAAATAAGAGCAACGAGGACATGCACCAACTCATTGAAGTGGCTGCTACCGGGAATCAGGAGAGCCTGCAACTGGAAGCTGATTATGGAACTGGAGAAGTCGAGGATTATCTATCGGTGCTAAAAAAGCTTATCCTTATCCGGGACGCTCTGTTTAAGGTCAATAAAAACTATATTCAATCGGCAGCAATGGCTGACGATTATCGCTCTGAACCCGCATTTAAGCTTCAAGGATCATACAGAGACATGAACAAACTGGCCGAAAAAGTAGTACCCCTTATGAATGAAAAAGAGGTATCTGCTTTGTTATTAACGCATTATGAAAGCGAAGCTCAAACATTAACTACAGGAGCAGAAGCTAATTTTTTAAAACTTAAAGAAATCCTAGACCTTATCCAGGCAGACGAGAAGAAACGCTGGGAAGAAATTAAGCATACTTTCCAGAAAAATAAACTGTTTAGAGGTGGCAATGGCGACAATCCAGTGGCCCAGGCAGTGGCGCAGTTGGGTATGCTTACCGATGAGCTGGAAGGGATAAAAAAGGCTTTGAATAGCAATAAAGAGGAGGCTGGCTCATAAGTATGTTCGTCGCAGCTGGCCTCCTCTTAAATAATGGCTATGAATTTTGCGAATACTGAGACTTCTTGTAATCTGGCTCCACAGGCACCCGGCCTTTCCATGAATCCGGAACCAACTCTTTGCGGATGTCCAAATCTCTAATCGCCCTTAAAATATCCACCCGACTGACTTGCCCTACTAAACGCCCCTGGTCCATTACAGGCAATCGTTTAAGCCCTTTATGAAGGAAGAGATAGGCCGCATCAAATATCGTTTTATCTGCACCTATCGTTTGTATTTGAGTAGACATATAGGCACTGACGACACCTGCCTGGCCAGGCTCTTTGTTATACATATCATCGACGAGAAGTTTCAGGCAATCAGCTTCTGAGAGCATGCCCACTAATTCATTCGCGTCATTTACAACCGGAGATCCGGAAATCCCTTTTTTAAGGAATGTATTGATGGCGTGCAAGATAGGCGTATCGGGTTTGAAGGTGATCAAGGAAGTCGCCATGTAATTTACAAGAAGAGGGAATTTTTTCATAATTTGCTAGTTTTTGTGACAGATTAGCATTTAATTTACAAAAAAATAACCATAAATTCAACTAAATCCTTCCGCCATCGAAAACTTAAATTCTACCATAGCTTATATTGATCAATTGTTGTTGAGTAAAAATGCCTTCATCAAGATCAATAGCTTTGATGCGAAGTACCTTCAATCAAAAGAACCTGCTTTTGTAATCTCAAACAGGCGATTCACCGAAGCAGATGAACTCATTTTGATTAAACTGCTCCTCTCTTATACTCCAAACTTTAAAATCCTTACCACTCATCCCCATTATTTGAACCATCCCTTGCTAAAGCCTTATTTTTATGAGCCTTTTGCCTATCAATTTCAAAAAATAAACCTTCCTTCCACCTCTACCGCCATCCGGCAGTCCATAGAAGCGGTTATTTCTGAAGGTAAGAGTTGCGTAATCGTAATGGATTACGCCATCAAGCGGCTGGGAACACTGAATCGGCTCCAGCAAAACTGGCGGATTATGAGGTGGGTAAAAAAAGCTAAGCTTCCTATTGTGCCGATCAATTTTTTTTCTGAACATCTCAACCCTAACAACGCCAGCATTTCTGTCAGAGTTGGCAAGCCCATTTCGCCGGAAGTGCAAAAGATGTTTAAATCCTACAGGAGGTTTGGAAAGTTTGTCCAGCTTAAAGTCATGGCCCTGGGCTCTTCCCTGGAAGTACGAAATTTCTACCACCAAATCGATTCCGCTAAAAATGTTAAAGAAGCAGTTGCTCCTGCTATTTCAAGTGAACTCATTGAGGCAGAAATTGAGCAATTAACCTACGAGAACTTAGTAGCCAGCCGATCCGACTTTGATGTCTTCGTTGCAGGGGCATTTAAGATCCCTAACATCTTGAAGGAAATTGGCCGCTTGCGGGAACTTACCTTTAGAGAAGTAAATGAAGGAACAGGCTACAGTAGAGATTTAGATGAATACGACCTTTACTACCAGCAACTTATAATTTGGGATAGAAAAGCTAAGAAAATTGTAGGAGGGTATCGACTAGGCTTAGGGGACGAAATTTTCAATCGATTTGGGGTAGAGGGCTTTTACATCAACAGCCTTTTTAAAATTGAGAAAGGTTTTTATCCAATCATGAAAGACGCGGTTGAACTTGGGAGGTCTTATGTAGTGAAAGAGTACCAAAAACATCGCTTACCTTTGTTTTTGTTATGGAAAGGAATACTCCATTTTTTATTAAAAAACCCACGTTATCGTTATCTTTATGGCCCTTTGAGTATAAGTAAACACTATTCTGATTTGTCGAAAAGTCTGATTATTGAGTTCGTCAAGAAGTATTATTTTGATAAAAAACTGGCGAAACACCTTGAGCCCCGAACACCTTTCGTGTTTAAAGTCCCCAAAGCAGATATTGACCTGATACTGGACAGTTTAGAAAACAATATAGGAGAATTGGATAATTTCATTGAAGATATCGAACCCGATCATTTCAGGCTTCCGGTACTATTGAAGCAATACATCAAACAAAACGCTAGATTTATCAGCTTTAATGTGGACCCTAATTTTTCCGATGTTCTGGATGGTTTTATGATCCTCGATTTAAAGAATGTGCCTTATTCCACCATTGAAGCATTAAAGAAAGAACAATAACACATGCAAATAAAATCCAAATTGCCGAATGTCGGCACGACCATTTTCACCACCATGTCTGCTCTGGCCAATCAGCATCAGGCCATCAACCTCTCGCAAGGTTTCCCTAATTTCGATTGCTCCGAACGATTGAAAAAACTGGTCTTCCAATACATGGAAAAAGGCTATAACCAATACGCACCAATGGCAGGCGTACCTGACTTAAGGTACCAAATTGCTCAAAAAGTAAAAAAATTATACGAAGCTGATATTGACCCCAACACCGAAATCACTATAACAGCAGGTGCTACACAGGCTTTATTTACAGCCTTAGCAGCCTTCGTCCGCCCAGGCGATGAAATCATTCTGATTGAACCCGCTTACGATTGTTACAAGCCGGCAATTGAATTAAACGGTGGCATTCCGGTTGCTTATGAGCTTAAAGCTCCGGATTTCCGCATAGACTGGAAGGTACTAGCGACCCTGGTCAATGAAAAGACCAAGGCAATTATGCTGAACACTCCCCACAATCCTAGCGGCCGGACCCTTAAAGCAGCTGATCTCCAACAACTAGAGCAATTGGTTGCAGGTAAGGAAATCATGGTGATCAGTGATGAAGTCTACGAGCATTTGGTATTCGATGATTTGCCTCACGAAAGTATATTGCGTTACCCAAAACTTAGGGAGCAATTCTTCGCCACTTATTCTTTCGGGAAGACATTTCACAATACAGGCTGGAAAGTGGGTTATTGCATAGGCCCCGAACCATTAATGGCAGAATTCAGAAAAGTGCATCAGTACAACGTTTTCTCTGTCAATACGCCCGTACAGTATGCACTAGCGGAGTTTCTTCAGGATGAATCGGAGTATCTTAGCCTCAATAGTTTCTATCAAGCGAAACGAGATCGATTCCTTCCTTATTTAGAGCAATCTCGATTTGAGCCGATCCCCTGCGAAGGCACTTATTTTCAACTAGCCAAATACTCAAACTTAAGCGATGAGCCAGATACGGCGTTTACGCAACGATTGATCGTGGAAAACGGGATTGCGACGATCCCAATCTCCGTTTTTTATTCTAGTGGCCTGAATGAACACATTGTCCGTTTCTGCTTCGCAAAAACAGATGATCTGCTGGATCGTGCCGGAGAAGTTATAGCAGGGATTTAAATAAACATGAGGCATCCTGAAAATTTGGGATGACTCATGTTTATTCATGTTAGAGATGCTCTACTAACAAGGCCAGCTTAATTGCCCTCTCCCGATCATCATGCTCCAGCGCTTCCATCGCTTTCTGATGCAAAGCCTCCAAAGGTTGTTCTTGTTGCAGAATAGTCTGAATAGCCTCTTCTTCCTTTAATGCCAAAATCGCTTCTTTACCAGGTAATTCCAAAACGCCTGCAAGTTGACCAATAGCATTTCCCGTTAGCACCTTACTTTCGCGAATACTCTGGGGCAACTGATCGTAACCAATACTAAGTTTCGTAACAGGCTGCACAATAGTATGTACAGCCGGGCCACTGGCACGTACATAATAAGCTCTTCCCATACGGCCCATTAAATCAATTTTATGTGGATCGATGCGGTTTCTTTCTCCAAGGATTTCTTCATTAATGTGCATACGCAAGACCCTGCACAGCATTAGATTTCCTGCTCCGCCATGTTCTCCCAGCGGAATGATCTGCTCTACGCGGCATTCCATGTGTACCGGCGATTCCTTCACGCGAAAAGGCTTTACTAAATCTGAAGGTATTGGCGTAAGCCCTGCTTTTTCAAACTCATTAATATCTTGCTCCCACTCAATGCTTGTAATGGTCATTTGACGAACAATAGAGTGATTAACCACATTTATCACCGCTTCACGGGTCTTTTCAATGTTGTGAAGCGTATCCTTTGTAGTATTATTCAAAACCCTGCGATTGGAAGAAAAAATCACCATCGGAGGATTCGAACTAAAAGCATTGAAAAAACTATATGGTGCCAGGTTGGGCTTACCGTTCTCATCAACGGTACTTACAAAAGCAATTGGGCGTGGAGCTACCGCACCGAGGAGGAACTGGTGCATGTCTTTGGTAGCCGTATTTTCCGGATCTACAATTAGCATATTTGACATTTTTGTTTTTATGCCAAGTTAAAGAAGTTATTGGATTTTATGGGAATAATTTATATTAGTCTTATTCTATAAGTGCCTGTACATCATTTTTCACGCTTATCATAGCCAAATATTTTCGTATCCTTTTTCTTCCCAAACCAGACAACGCGGTTCGATGTTAAATAAACTTCTCCCTCCGTTTCAGGTAAGCCAATTAAAAAGTACGTCGCTTCGGCCCTAAACTTTGGATTGTAAACGTTAATGGTCTTGTCTTTTTGCCATAAAATATTTCCTTCGAAGGCTTGTATACCTCTTATACCATCGCCAAGGGGATGCATTGAAGCCCATTGAGCGAAAAGGTCAAATAATATAAGGGAGGACTCCTGTTCATCTTGCTCGATTAGAAAAACAAAATTACCATACTCCCAAAGTTTCTTTGCATTTAATCGCTTGCCAATCTGCTGAACAAGGGGGCCACTTCGAAAAAGCTTTTCCCCTTTTCGGTTTATTTTAAGTAGCTCTGCATTGATATCATCGTATATCCATAGATTACCATCATTGGCTAAGGCAATGGCACTTACTAAAGTATATCCAAGGTCTACCAAGTTAATCTGGGCGGTAGGGTTTAGAGTTCGATCCAGAAAAAGAACGGTTCCGAAATCTTTATAAAAAAGTAGGATCTCCAAGGGATTGTTGACATTTATGGAGTGAAGCCGCCCTCTGCGCACATCACTATGCCGAAATTGCTCGACACCATCTGAATTATACTTAATCAAATCGTTGGCAGGAGTGATTAGGTATAACTGGCCTACTTTGTCCATTTTGACATCAACAGCTCTCTGGGATAGCGTGATGGATTCTTGGAGTATTAGGGTATCAAGGATCGTCTGAGCTTGAATACTATACGATAATACTGCAATGGAGAAAACAAGAAGAGGCGAAGCGTTTTTCATGATGGTAGTGTTATAACATCCAAAACGTTTATTATTTGCAGAAAGTATTAAGCAAATTAGGTGCATTTCATTTTGTCGCTGCCCAAACTACACTTACTCACTTTCCCATAACACTTACTCAATGCTCCGGTATTTAACCCAATTCTGCTGCATTTTTGGATTGTAAGTAGTTCACGGAATTATTAATCATAGTTCTTTGACATAAATTGTGGAAAATGGAACTTCAAAATGATAACCCTTTCAGCCACAAGGGCATTCAAGGATTATCATTTTGAAGTTCCGCACAATTTGTCAAAGAACGTTAATCATTAAATCTTCAATCCATGAAAAACATCAGAATAAATTATTCCCAACGGGGATGTGATTGCGTTAAAACCAGGTTTCCGAATGCTTTAATTAGAAGCTCAAAGCTATTGATAATAATTGCATTTATCCTTTCGACAGCCATTATACATACACTTAACGCACAAGAAGACCAAACCCTGTCTCCATATTTTTTGGTTAAGGGCCAATCCAGCGACGGAGCATTTGCCCTAAAATCTACCCAAGCAGATGTGAACATTGCCGGCGTGATCGCTGATGTAACCGTTACGCAGGAATACCAGAATAATACCGAAAATCCACTAGAAGCTATTTATGTATTTCCTGCTTCTACCCGTGCAGCCGTTTACGACATGAAAATGACGATAGGAGAGCGGGTTGTACAGGCAGAAATTATGGAAAAAGGCAAGGCCCGACAGGAATATGAACAAGCAAAGGCTAAAGGAAAAAGAGCATCACTGCTGGAACAAGAGCGCCCGAACGTTTTCCAAATGAATGTAGCCAATATTATGCCGGGCGATTTAATTAAAGTAGAACTAAAGTATACAGAACTGCTCGTGCCCGAAGATAGTGAATACACCTTTGTATATCCAACTGTTGTAGGCCCGAGATATGTTAGCGCCGGAGAATCCGGATCAAACCAGTTTAATGCCAACCCATACACCAAACAAGGAGAAATGCCCGCTTATGAGTTTGATTTAAATATCAACCTCGCCGCTGGTATGCCGATACAAGACATCCTGTGTAACACCCATGAAGTAAATGTAAACTACCCATCCAATGATAATGCTATTGTCAAACTTGATGCTTCTGAAAAGAAAGGAGGAAACAGAGATTTTATCCTTAGTTATTGCTTAGCGGGAAAGGAAATTGAATCTGGCTTGCTGCTTTTTGAAGGAAAAAAGGAAAACTTTTTCCTGATGTGCATGCAGCCTCCTAAGCGAGTGCGCCCGGATCAGATCCCTCCCAGGGAATATGTCTTCATTATGGATGTATCAGGCTCTATGAATGGCTTCCCTTTGGGTGTAAGTAAAGAATTGATGAGTAATTTATTACAAAAGCTTCGCCCTTCTGACCTGTTCAACATCTTATTTTTTGCCGGAGGTTCAAGCTGGCTGTCGCCCAGTTCTCTAAAGGCTACGGATGATAATATCACTAAAGCCATCGAATTCATGAATAACCAACGTGGTGGCGGAGGAACCGAATTATTGTCGGCCATGAAAAATGCCTATGCTTTGCCTAGGCCTTATGATAATTTGTCCAGATCTATGGTCATAATTACAGATGGTTATGTAACGGTGGAGCAGGAAGCGTTTGAAATGGTTCGCCAGAATTTGAACCAGGCGAATGTCTTTGCTTTTGGGATTGGCTCCAGTGTGAATCGTCACTTAATAGAAGGGCTGGCTTTTACGGGGCAGGGAACACCTTTTGTAGTGACCAATCAGGAGGAGGCTCCGGAAATATCCAAAAAACTCATTGAATATATCCAACAGCCAGTACTCACGCAAATCAGTACTCAATTTGAAGGCTTCGAAGCCTATGATGTCCTTCCTGAATCCGTTCCGGATGTATTATCTGAACGACCGGTACTTTTATTCGGGAAGTACAAAGGAAAACCTGCAGGAACAATTACCGTAAAAGGGCATTCTGGAGAGGAGGTCTACACTAAAAAGTTTCGTGTTTTAAATGCATCCCCTTCAAAGAATAACAATGCCCTAAAATACCTTTGGGCCAGAGAGAAAATACGGATGCTGGATGACTTTTCCGGTTATGGCCAAGATTTGGATAAAATTGCCCAAGTAACAAACCTAGGGTTAAAATACAACCTCATGACGAATTACACTTCTTTTGTTGCCATTGATAAAAAGAAAGTAAGAGATAAGTCCGAAGAATTGGTTACCGCCAAACAAGCACTACCTCTTCCACAAGGCGTTCCTAATTCTGCAATAGGTTTCGACCTTGGATTAGAAGAAGTCATGGCCTTTAATGGTTCTGAAGTATTGGATGGCATGATGGTTTCCAGTACTCAGAAAACTAATCACTTCATTGAGATTAGCGAAGCACAAAAGAAAAACACCATTACCTTCATTTTGGGAACAGATAGCAAAGCCAATAATCCATATTTTGAAAAAGCAGGGCAATACTTCCGCTTTAGCACTGAAAACAAAACAGAATGGGTCGTGGATAGCTGCAAAACACTAGAAGAAATCAAAGCTTTTTTAAGGGAAAACCATCCGGGTGATGCCCCTTGGGGAACAATTAATTTGGTCGTACATGGTAATGAATGGACGGGTATCAGTTTACCTGTAAATGAAGGAGCAAGCAAGCGTACTAGCAAAAACAAGCTAGCCCAGTACAACCTTTCTCCTGCAACGCCGCCACTTTCTGACCAACAAATTGATAAAAATACGTTGGTAAAAGTTTATGCTTGTGGTTTAGGGAAAGATACTCTTCTGTTAAATCAACTAAGTATTGCCTTCGGTGGCCATGATCATGACCGACCAACAGTTGAATCTACCCCCTATTTTGTACAATTTTTGGACAAAAATCACCTGACCGGGCAGGTTGATTTGCATCAGGCAGAATATTTCTATGCCTTCTTCAAAAATGGTTATCGCCCCGGTGATATTCGTTTGAGCCGCCAATTGAGCAGCCGCTTCCCGGATGCCGGAATTGATTGGCGGGGAGCACTCTCAAGAACATCACCGCGATTCTCGGGAGATACTTACCAATACACCATTGACGTGCCTGTCGTTTGGATTGTAACCTACCCTAATAAGGATTTACGCCCAACCCTCGGCACAAAAGAAGCACAACAAACGTGGCTGAACCAACAAACCGCATTGAAGCAGTCCCTTGAAAAAATGGATATCCCTGAAGAAATGTTCAACTGGCATTTTAGAGAAATCATGTATGAAACGGAAGCAGGAGAAGAAGTGCCCGCGATTAAAGTTATTGGCTTGAGCTCAGTAGTTCTGGTACTTCGTACTATTGAATAATTAATCACAGATTACGCAGAGGACACAGATGAGGGTGGAGCTACGCTCCAATTAGATGATTAAGTCGGCCTGCGGCCGATAAGACTCCTTCTTTGGAGCGTAGCTCCAACACCATCTGTGCCCTCTGCGTAATCTGTGATCAAACACAAGAAAAATGAAACACTTAGTCCTACTTACACTAATTATAACACCACTTTTCCTCTCTGCCCAATTCTACTACCACGATCAATTAGTTGTGAACGCGGACATACTAAACCTCCGCTCAGAACCCAAAATCGCCAAAAATGTAATTGGGAAACTCAAAGAAGGCACCTATCCCTCTCTTCACAGCCTTTCGATATAGCGCAATACCTGAGTTTTTCGTCGATGAGCAACGGGGATATTCTCGCCATCCTTCATGGTGAGGTATCCGCCGTCTGCTTTGTCAAAAGCAGTGACTTGCGTCATATTTACAAGATAGGAATGATGTACCCGCAGAAAACCTTGGTCATGTAGTAGTTGGTCGAACTCCTTTAAGGTACGGGAGACCATAAGCTTTCCAACGTTTTCCACCCGGAAGATGGTGTAATTGCTATCCGATTGGCAGTAATAAATATCCTGAATCGGCACCACATTAATCTTCTCCGCGGTGTGCAAAGCAATCTTTCTGGGAGCCTGATCAGACTTCAACGCATTGAGCAATAATCCTCTACTTTCTGTGCCCGAAAACTGCAGCAAACGTTTGGCTTTTTCAACAGCCTCTTTAAGATCTTCAGGATTGATGGGCTTCAACAAATAATCAATGGCTGAAAACCTGAAAGCACGAATAGCATGTTCATCCGATACTGTAGTGAAAATTAGTTGAAAATGCATGTCCTCGGGCAATATTTCCAGAAGATCAAAGCCCGTACCATCCCCTAGTTCCACATCCAGAAACACAAGATCCGGGTCAAGCTCTTTAATGCACTTAGCCCCCTTTACTACACTATCTGCATGCCCTACAATAGTTACATCAGGACAATAAGTACTTAAGTCCGCTTTCAAGACTTCCAGTGCCTGTGGCATATCTTCAATGATGACTGCTTTAACCATTTGTATTTGTATTTTAAACTGTTCGGCGAAGGCTACAGCCTTCGCCATTCTAAACGCAAAAATCTGTTTTGCGGACTTGTATAACACTTGCATCGTTTGGCGAAGGCTACAGCCTTCGCCATTCTAAACGCAAAAATCTGTCTCGCGGACTTGTATAACACTTGCATCGTTTGGCGAAGGCTACAGCCTTCGCCATTCTAAACGCAAAAATCTGTCTCGCGGACTTGTATAACACTTGCATCGTTTGGCGAAGGCTACAGCCTTCGCCATTCT
>CAZHZT010000073.1:0-28612 GCA_964537285.1 uncultured Saprospiraceae bacterium
CGGCTGCCAGCCTTTCAAAAAGCTAAATTGAATAAGGCCGGTCCTAAAATATTGACTTAGGTTCCTGCCAAGGAATGGCAGCATCTTAATAACCTGAGCTATTAAGGCGAGGACAAGACGCAGAGTGGAACCTAAAGGCTCCTTTTTGGCCATAACAACTACTTCAGAATAAGATCTGTTAAAGGACTTTTATTCCATTCAGTAAATGCCCCATTAAGTCCCTTTTAGTTTTCAGGTAAAAGGAATTATCTTTTTTGGGATCAATAACGATGGGTACTCGATCAACCACTTTGATGGGTGAGTTGGATAATGCTTCTATTTTGAGAGGATTATTGGTGAGTAAGCGCACGGAAGAAATATTCAGATCCGCTAAGATATAGACAGCTGCATCATATTGCCTTGCATCCACTTCAAAGCCCAGGTGTGTATTCGCCTCAGCTGTATTAAGCCCCTGATCTTGCAGATTGTAGGCCTTAAGCTTATTGATCAGGCCGATACCGCGCCCTTCCTGACGCAAGTAAATCAAGGCCCCACCCTCTTTTCCGATCATTTCCAAGGATCTTGAGAGTTGTTCTCCGCAATCACAACGGTTAGACCCCATGACATCTCCTGTAAAACATTCAGAGTGAATGCGAATGAGCACAGGTTTATCTGTATCGATAGGTTCGCGCACCAATGCCAGGTGAGGCATAGGTTCATTTTCGTGATCGGCATAAGCGATCATATTAAAATCGCCCAGGGGCGTTGGAATATTTGCTTCCGCTTGTCTCCTCATTAAAACGTAGGTTTGACTAAGAGGCTTTCTACAAATTACTTTTGTACCGATAGTACAGCATATTCCAGCAAGCCTCTAAAATTAATTTCAAAAGAGAAACTGAAAAACAGGAGGGATTGTTCCAAAAAAATAAGCCAAGAGGCAGTCTGTTGACCTCCTCCTGGCTTCTCATTAACACCAGATCTTTGCTGTTTTTTTGTTTGCCTAAAACCGATAATTGCGTTTACTTCGTGATGTAGACTCTAGCAGCAAGGAACCTAAAGTAAAGGCTCCGCCCAGTGCGAATGACCCTAATGCAATGTAAAGAATGAGCATGATACCTAAGTTTTTGAAGATTTTCAAAAAATGTGTAAACAACTGCTCAATGGGATTGATATGAACCAAGATGGCACTAAAGCGCAATGGATCAGTTCTTTCGCAATGTTTTGGGCATGGGAGTTTAGTCCGTAAATCAGCGTGGGAGATAGTATTGCTCAGTTTAAAAACTTTTATAGACCTAAAAGCTTAATTTCCGTTTTTCCTGTTACCTGCCTAAAAACAACTTATTTCTACTATATTTATATTAATTAGTGCTTTGATTGCCCTTCAAATATCTGATTTTTTTTCTGATCTGCAAATAAAAAGTGCAACTTTTTTTAAAAGTTTACACCTGCTTAGTGAACAGTTAAAAGTGATTGATTATTGTCTGTAAAAATAAATTTGGATGGGCGCTTGGTTTCAGGCTTTTCGATGAAAAGCCTGAAACCAAGCGCCCATCCAAATTTATTTTTACAGACAATAATCAACTATTTTTTCAAAAAAAAATTTATTGCATTTCGGACACTCCCGTGCTCACTCAACAATTTTTCGGCCAAAGAACGATCTATTTCCAGCTTTTCCATAAGCATCCTGGCACCTCTTTCCACGAGCTTGTTATTGCTAAGTTGCATGTCTACCATTTTGTTATCAAGAACCCGGCCAAGTTGGATCATAACGCTTGTACTTAGCATATTGAGCACTAATTTCTGAGCAGTTCCCGCTTTCATACGTGTACTTCCGGTAACAAACTCAGGCCCTACTATTACTTCAACCGGAAAATCAGCATAAGTAGCCAGGGGACTATTGAGGTTGCATGTAACTCCACCTGTTATTATTCCATTTTCCTGGCAGGCTTTCAGGCCGTGCACAACATAAGGTGTTGTACCTGAGGCAGTAATTCCTACCACCACATCCTTGGAAGTAATTTCATGAGCATTCAGATCCTTCCAGGCCTGAGATGGACTATCCTCAGCGAATTCCACTGCTTTACGGATAGCTCCGTCACCACCAGCAATAAGACCAATCACCCAATCATGTGGTACTCCAAAGGTAGGAGGACATTCAGAGGCATCGACGATTCCAAGGCGGCCACTGGTTCCCGCTCCGATATAGAATAAGCGCCCGCCTTCGCGCATCTTTTCTACTACTGCATTTACAAGTGCTTCTATAGCTGGAATAACTTTTTGTACAGCAGTGGGAACACTTTGGTCCTCTTTATTAATGTTGTATAATAGTTCTGAAACACTCATTTTTTCGAGATGCCGATAAGAGGAGGATTTCTCGGTTGTTTTTTGCATGGTATTTATATTTTTAGTTCTTTGACATAAATTGTGGAAAATGGAACTTCAAAATGATAAAACCCGAATGCCCTGGAGGCTGAAGGGATTATCATTTTAAAGTTCCACACAATTTGTCAAAGAACGTATATTTTTAGTTCTTTGACATAAATTGTGGAAAATAGAACTTCAAAATGATAAAACCTGAATGCCATGGAGGCTGAAGGGATTATCATTTTGAAACTCCATTTTATCACAATTTATGTCAAAGAACCAAAAACTATTGCTATGCCGCTTGTTATTGCCCAAAACCTGATAACCATGCAAACAAATGAAGTGCCTGAAACCAGAACGTTCGCTTTGTACCTCAAAAAACCAGATGTGAAACAAATTGCTTCCAAGGCGCCAATAGCGGAAATACTTAAAAACCTGAAATCCATATCCTCTATTCAGATAAACGAATAGAGCCTTCTTTAGCTTTAGTTGAAAAAGGGTTCAATCGCAGGGCAGCATTATTATATTCAGTTGCTACGGAACGTTTACCCTGAAGTTTGTAAGCTTTGGCAATTACCAGGTAAGCCTCGTAATCATCGGGATAATTATTAATTTGTTGCTCAGCAATAATGATAGCCTCCTCCGTTCGATTGAAGTAGAGTAATTCTTCTGCCAGTCGAAGCAGTTGATAGCGATCATTTCGGAGTTTATGCTGGCGAATCCAATCGGGAAGTAATTTGATGCTTTTCTGAATACCAATTTCGTCAATTAATGTCCCCAAAGTATCTTTTAAAGGAGGCTTTTCGAGTTCTTGCTCTATGATCAGCATTATACTATCTAAAAAAGTCCTGGAATAGTGATTACCATGAAAAAATACCCTTTCAATTTTTTTAGTATTGGCAATATTATCCAGAGGATTGGAATTAAGCAAAACCAAGTTAGCAATTTTACCGGTTTCTACACTTCCAAAATCTTCTTGCTTTCCCATAAAAACCGCCGGGTTCCAGGTAGCAGTTTTCAGGGCCTGAAATGGGGTAAAACCGGCATCTACCATGAGTTGAAGCTCATCGTGCAGACTAAAACCAGGGAAGCAGAAGGGATTCGTATAATCTGTCCCTGCAAGAAAAGGAATTCCTTTTTCAAGCATTCCTGGCAATAAGGAGATTAATAATTCAAAATTCGCCTTTTTATTTTTTGGGTATTCAGGATCATAGAAGCGACGTGCGGAGCTCCAATATTTTCTTTTTTCATAAGGGATATATTTCAAACGGTCTTCTGTGAAGATAAAGTTGGAATCCAGATAGCCAAAAACCTGGTTAACCGTAAGTGTCGGGCATTGCCACATATTGTATTTGGCTACAGTATCGCAGGTGGAAAGAAATTTTTCCTTATCAAAGGATTCTACTAATAACTTAAGTCGATTATTACCGTAAAACTTCCGCTTATTATAATTTTAGTTCCTGATCGTTTTTAAAATCTTATCCTTTTTTGATGAGCACTCAACCAGCCAGCCATTAAGGTGCTCGGCACTTTTTTGGCCAGCTCTGGCAGCATCTTGCAAACTCACCCCATTGGGCACGTGCCCGGCAAAGGAAACACCTTTTTCCTTACATAAGCGGGCAATCTCAAAGTAACTCTCTTCGCTCAGCAAAGAATACACTTTTAAAAAGTCTACACCTGCTTGTTGTTGGTTCTCAATAATTTTTTCTACATCATTAATGTTTTTTACAGCCACTGAGCTCTTCCAAATTGGAGCAGGCCCATCGATAATAGGCCCTGAAGCATATATTTCAGGGCCTATTCTAGCACCAGCCTTTATTTCATTTTTTAGCCTTTTTGTGTGAAAAGGATTTCCAAACATTTCCCTTATTCCGGTAACACCATTGGCAATACAGAGCGGGAAGTAGTAGTCTTCTGATCTCCAGTTATGAGTGTGCATATCCCATAATCCCGGGATTAGAAAAAGCCCCGAGCAATTAATCACAACTTGTTTGTACTCAGTTAAGCCAGTAGGTTGGATGTTCCCAATTCTTTTCCCGTCAATAGTAACATCCTGATTTTTGATAAGCGTTCCTGCTTTGGTGTCTATAATATTTACATTTTGGAGAACGATCGTTTGGCCATAACTTGATGTACAAAATGAACAGATAAAAAGATAAAAAATTAGCTTTTGCATAGGTCAATATTTTTGGCTTTGGAATATTTTCATTTGTCAAATAATTTATAAATATTAATTTTATAGATTATGAATGAAATGACCAATATAAATGATCTAATCGACTGGGAAATAATCGTCCAGACCATAAAAGAAGACAAGTGCATTCTCTTCTTAGGGCCGGAGGTCTATACAGATGAATCCGGGAATACCCTTGAGCAACAGATAATGAGTTTCCTGGAGTTAGAGAATGATAAAGATATTCAAAATTATTACTCTAAGGATGGTTTATTCCTGTTTCATTCTGAAGAAGGAAAAACTCGTTTGTACTATCGCCTGAAACGATTTTTTGATCAATCTTTTCCAAAAGCACAAGCAATATTAGAAAAGATTGTAGATATTCCATTCCAGTTTATAGTCGTACTTACTCCCGATAATTTATTGGAAAAAACATTTCTGGAAAAGCAGTTCAATTGCAAAACTGACTTTTACTGGAAAAACCGGACGCCATCCACGAGTGTCAACCTTCCCTCCAAACACAGGCCGCTAATCTACAATATGTTCGGGAGTATAAAAGAGAGGGATTCTCTTATTCTCACGCACGAAGATCTGTTTGATTATTTCAATTCCATTTTAGGGGCCAGAAGTATGCCTGATGAATTAAAAAACCTTATTAGCCAGACAGATAACTTTCTTTTCCTGGGCATTCGTTTTGATCGCTGGTATATGCAGTTACTATTAAGAGTGTTGGCAAAATACAACGCACAAAATAACTTTTTGCGCTATGCTTCCAGTTTAAAAATATCTCCGGACATCATTTCCTTTTGCATGGAACAGTTCAGAATTACCTTTGTGGATCTGGAAATTGAGGATATTGTTGAAAAATTGCATAAAGAATGTGAAACACGTCATTTATTAAGAGAACCTGAAGAGGAAAATACTTCAGAACTTACCCGAATACGAGCGCTTATCGCAAAAGCCAGAACAGATGAGGCCATTACCCGGTTCAATCAACTGCTCACTGATGCCGGAGAGCCGGCGGAAGAACTACTGGATCAACTCATTCTCAATACGGAAAGACTGAATCGACTGAACCGCAAAATCAATAATGCAACCATCACCGAAAGTGATGCAGAGGTTAAATACAATCAGATCACTCAGAGAATACTAGCATTAGTTAACGAAGCGAAACCCTTTGAATAATATGAGTCAATACCGATATCCGGGGGCCAATCCTTTTCGCATCGATCAAAGCCATATCTTCTTTGGGCGAAGCAGGGATATTGAAGAGCTGAACCGTTTTATACAAATGGAAAAGCTGACCATCCTCTATTCCAAATCCGGGTTGGGGAAAAGTTCCCTTATCAATGCAGGCCTTATTCCAAAAATCAAATCGGAAACGACCTACTTCCCGCTGCTCATCCGATTAGGCGCTCACGTTGACCACGATTCGACCGGCCCTTTAGAAACGGTAAAAAATGCTCTTGTTCATTCCTACAAAGAAGTTTCTTTCATTAATAATCTTGCACCTGAGGAAGACTCGATCTGGTATCACACTAAAAACCTTCAGCTCCATTTTCCGGAAAATGCGGGCTTCATTCTGATATTCGATCAATTTGAAGAATTATTTACTTATCCAATTAAACAAGTAAAAGCATTTAAAAATCAGCTGGCAGAACTATTGTATACTTCCATCCCCCAGCGCATACTTGAAGTAGTAGAACCCCAAATCAAAGGCGAAAAGAAGATCATTTCAGAAGATCAAATGACCGAGCTTCATCGCGCCATCAATGTTAAAGCAGTCTTTGCAATTCGTTCTGACAAGCTGCATCTGATGAACGGTTTATCTGATTATTTTCCTTTCATTCTCAAAAAATGCTATGAACTCGGCTCCTTAAGTAAAATTGCTGCGGAAGACGCTATTATTAATCCGGCACTAGCCAAAGGCGACTTTTTTTCTCCGCGCTTTCAATACGAAGATGAAGCAGTAGAAAAGATCATCGCCTATTTGACAAAGGAAGGGAAACAAGGCATTGAATCCTTCCAACTCCAGATTCTTTGTCAATCCCTGGAAAAAAAAGTGATTGATCATCAACTGAAAACGGTAGATGAGAGTGATATTGGCAATGTTGGTGAAATTTACGAAAACTATTACGACGATCAAATCAACCTGCTTGAATCCCCAGAAGAACGCCTGGCTGCCCGAAAGCTGATTGAGGAAGCGCTAATTTTTGAAGAAGAAAAACGACGCATTAGCCTTTACCAAGGGCAAATACAAAAGGATCTGGGTATTTCGGAAGACCTGCTGGAAAAATTGGTCAAAAGCCGGCTCATACGATCGGAACTCAGTCCCAAAGGAGGCTTTTTATATGAATTAAGCCACGACACCCTTGTTGATCCTATTCTGCGCTCCAAAGAGCGGCGCCTTGAAAAAGAACGGAAAGAAGCCGAAGAACAGGCCCAAAGAGAAAAAGAAGTGGAATTGGCTTATATTCGAAAGAAACGAAGAAGAGATCGTCGCATAGCAGCTTCGATGGCATTGTTGGCCTTAATTTCTTTGGTAGCCTTCTCCTACGCCCTGTCATCGCGCAACATTGCCGTAGAGCAAAAAAAACTGGCAGAGGAACAAAAAAAGCTGGCGGAAGAACAAAAAGGAATCGCTATAGAGCAACAAATAAAGGCCGAGAATAGCGAAAAGCTAGCTAACTCCGTTTTAAAGTCTCTGCTCTTTGAAAAAGCAGGGCAAATCGAAGCCAAAGGAGACGAGTTTCTGAGGTACAATGAAAACCAATACGCCGAACACGAATATCAAAGAGCATTGAAACTACTAGAACAGCCCCTGGATAGCTTTATTATTAAAAACAAGCTCGGGCAAAATGTGGATTCCTCTGCATTGGTAAAAAAGTTGAAGCAAAAGATTTCAACCATCCAAAACAAAAACAACTAATCGCCTATGAAATCAATGCTCATAATACTTCTGCTATTAATATCCATTTCCTTCGAAGCCAGCGGGCAATGCAACTATGCCCAACTTATGGAAGAAGGAGAAGCGCTATTCAAAAAGGAATTTTATCAAAAAGCACTTGATAAATTCAATGCAGCACGTACCTGCAACCAAAATGAATCCGAAGCTGTTGACCAACAAATCCAAAAAGTCTTCCTGGCCATTGAACAAAAAAAGATCGAAGCGGAAAAAAACTTTGAAAAAGCCCGTAAAAATGCCATCGCTGCCAGATTGAACGAAGCCCTGGCACTGGAAGCCGAGTATCGAACCCAACAAAGCTTAAAAACAGCGGACTCCCTTAGGCAAATTGCCGATGAAAAACAAAGAGAAGAAGCCAAACAACGATACAGAACCGAAGCACTCAATTACGCCTACCAATCGCTTATCGAAAATAATCCGGACATGAAGCGCTACCGGGCCCTCCAGGCGTATTACCTCAACCGACAATACAATGGAGGCCGGTGGCAGTCAACTATTTTGAATGCATTGATCCAGACAGACTACGAAAAATATGCGGAAACCTGGTTTCAGTTTAACACACCTATTCTGGGCTTGCTAAAAGTAGACCAGTATTTTTTCATTGTTTGTGGAAACAATATTTATCGAATGGAAGAACCTTTTGACTCACTGGATATCAAAGGGTTCTTAACGCCACCGTTTTATTTGCGAAACTCTTTAAAATATTACCCTTCTGACTCCTGCTTTTCATTAAGGGATCAGTACAACAGGGAATATCGATTTAATCTGAACCTTATACCGCTTAATACTACCGAAAGTAAAAAGGGGGTAGAACACCTTTACAAAAATTCTCAAATAATTGTAGAAGGCAACCTTATCTCCTTCGTACCTAAGGAAACCAATAACGCTACCACCTTGAAATTACCCATATCCCAAACAGTAACTGCTTCGGAGATAAGCCCAGATCAAAAACGCCTGTGCCTGGGAACACAAGACGGTAAAATTTACATTTACAATATTGAAAATAAGGTCCCTTTAAAAGAAGCAGATTTACAATTCCACAGCCCGGGCACATATATTAGTGCCGTCGCTTTTGATCCCACCAGCAACTATTTAGCCACTACCGGATTTGACGGTTACCTCAAACTCATATCATTGGAAAGCCTTAAAGAGCAAAAGCCCTTCGAAATTAAACATGAAGAGTGGCTAAATGACTTAATTTTTAAGGACAGGGATCATTTGATTGTAGGTACTCAATCCGGTTACCTGATAGAATACAACATTTCACTTTTTGATCTGGCAGAAATTGTATGTAATAAAATATGGATGCCGAATGTTGTTCGAGGAAAAACAGAGGCCGACAAACAAGTAAAAAGAAATTGCAAATGAGTATCTTTCCAAAAATAACTGCCATACTAATTAGCTTTCTTGTCGTTGTATTTTCTTTCAATACAGCACTGGTAG
Organism: uncultured Saprospiraceae bacterium; assembly: GCA_964537285.1. Taxonomy (GTDB): domain Bacteria; phylum Bacteroidota; class Bacteroidia; order Chitinophagales; family Saprospiraceae; genus CAZHZT01. The sequence goes on from CAZHZT010000073.1 coordinate 8,925, forward strand.
CTCAGCAATCCTGCACAGAATTATTATCAGAAGCAGAGGAAGCTTACCGGAATGGACGTTTTAATGATATTCAACAAATTTGTCCTTGTTTAGCCAAAGTAAGTCGAAGAAGAGCAGGACAAACACCGGTGAGTATTCTAAAATTAGTGACGCAATTGAGGGAGTATGAAGAAGAGTACGCTCATTTACTGGGTAGTTACCGCCAATTCTCGACCATCCTTGAGAATAATGCCCTATTCAAGGAAGACCGGGAGAACTGCTTTTCCAATGATGAACGGCTCAGGGCTTATTTACTGCTCGGTAAAATGTACGAAACCCTGGGAGCCATAAAAATTGCCGAGCTTTTTTCCAAGCGAATCATTGTGGAATACCCGGCCTTCTACCTGGAAGGTCCGGAACATTTTTCCTACAAACAAATTTACGACCGAAAGCTAAGAAAAACGCAAAAGTTTGCCCTTGGTGCTACTGCCGGCTGGGGTTATGCGTTGCCCAGGCCCGGCAAAACCAATCGCGCCGTTGCTCCTGAATACAGTTTCAAGCTTACGGAAGGCAACGTATTGTTAGGCCTGTATATCGATTACTTAATTCGAAAAAACTTCGCAGTAAGTATTCAATTGTGGCAACACACCAACCAGTTTGAATACACAGAACCCTCCTTTACCGATGTGAATGAATTTAACTTTTTCCATAAAGAACGTCGGATTTGGCTAAAAATGCCTTTATTGGTTAAGTTAAGCCATCCAGACTTAAGGTGGCTTGATGCTATGGATAATTTAGACGCAAGATTTTTTGTCCAGGGAGGCTTTTCTTTTAATTTTTTAAGTTCAGCAGATGCCACGATTATTGATGCTCAGAAAAATTTATTCCTAAACGACGTCAATGTCATTGACGGCCGTCATAAATTGAACTATGATCTTATTCTTGGCCTCGGTTCCCGTTTCCGTGTCGGCCAAAGTTTTGTCACTGCCGGCGTAAACTATTCCTATGGTTTACGAGATGTTGTTAATCAGGATATGGTAGGCAATCCTGAAAATCCGCTTTTCCGTGATTATGGGGTTATTGAAAACAACTATAAAACCCACTCTATATTTTACTTTATTACGTATGAGATGCGGTTTAACTTCCTGAATTGATCACTGATTACGAGGATGGCGCAGATGGGATGGAGCTTCGCTCCATTTGATGAAATATTTTCTGGCCTTTGCTGGCCTTCGGCCAGGAGCTTATTTCTCTTATTAGATGGTGGCTCCAAAATCATCTGCGTCATCCGTGATCCGCTGTCATCTTAGGCAAAAAATCATTATTTTTGGATATTCCTAACCATCTCAAACCAATTCAAATGGCAAAGCCCTCCGCGCTATTGAGGATATAGAAAAAGCATTCAAAACCTTTGACTTACTGGGAATTCTGGATTTAAAAGCTGGTGAAGGGTAGTCGTATTCAATGAAAAGAAGCTGCCTTACTTATATGTAAGTATTTTAGTTCCATTTTCCACAATTTGTCAAAGAACGAGTATTTTCTTTTGAGAGGTGTTCATTTTTAGAAATTTTTAGTAAAAATTTCTAAAAATGAACACCTCTCAAAAAAGAAAATTTCCTGCCAGTTGCAACAAACATACGAACCTACTCATGAGGCAGCCTCTTTTTCAGCAATTCTCGCCTTGGAAAAAAAAAATTCGCAATATGTCTTAACCGTCCTTTAAAATTTCCCTATCTTTACGGTGCACTACTAGAAAAAACATAAAATATTTCTATAGCCACCAAACTGTAAAAAGTAATGAAAAGGTTTTCATCAGCTACCCTATTGCTATTCGTTTTTTTAACCGTAGATGCGCAAGTTCCCTTCTGGCAAGATCAAATATTCGATGCAAATGCCAACTTCTTTGAAATTCAGGCTGCTGCCGAAAAGTACTTTGAAGGCAAAGAAGAGCAACGAGGAACAGGCTGGAAGCAGTATAAACGCTGGGAATGGTACTGGGGCCAGCGAGTCAATCCCGACGGTTCTTTCCCTGCCCCCGGCCATATCCTCGAAGAACTGAAAAAGTACAAAGCTATTCATGGTGGCCGGTCAACTACCAACAACACCGATAACTGGCAGGAACTAGGCCCGGTAACCCTTCCTAACAATGGAACCAATCAGCCCAACGGGATGGGACGCATCAATTGCATTGCTTTCCATCCGACCGATGCCGATATTATCTATATCGGAGCTCCTTCCGGGGGTGTCTGGAAAACAACTGATGGCGGAGGCAGCTGGACCTTACTCGATAACGGCCTTACCAGGCTAGGGATTTCCAGCATCGTTATTCACCCCACCAATACGGATATTATTTATATTGGAACAGGTGATAGGGACGCTGGTGATGCTCCGGGATATGGCGTTTGGCGATCTACCAATGCCGGAGACACATGGAGCCCGCATAATTCGGGAATGGGGAACCGAACGGTTAACGAAATTCTAATGGACCCTACCAATTCGGATATATTGATTGCTGCTACAAATTCCCGTATTTACCGTTCCATAAACGGGGGTAGCAACTGGACACAGGTTTTTTCCGGCCATACTTGCAAGGATATTGCCTTCAAGCCCGGAGATCCTGATATTATTTACGCTACAGGAACCCGATTCTACCGATCTTCCAATAATGGTCAAAGCTTCTCACAAATCACTTCCGGTTTACCTACAAGCGGCCTTCAACGTATGGCCCTGGCGGTTAGCGAAGATAACAGTAACTATGTTTATGTACTAGCAGGCGGTAGCTCTGGCCTTGTGGGCTTTTATCGTTCTGTAGATAGTGGGTTGAACTTTTCTCTTCGTTCAAATACTCCCAATACCCTCGGCTATGATCCGGATGGTCAGGATAGCGGAAGTCAGGCTTGGTACGATCTCGTTGCCGTAGCAGACCCCAACGACGCTGAAACGGTATATACCGGCGGAATAAATATTTACAAATCTACTAATGGAGGTACAAATTGGAGCTTGGTAGCTCATTGGTATGGCGGCGGTGGTGCGGATGATATCCATGCCGATCAGCATGCACTTGAATTCAGCCCAATTAACGACACCCACATTTTCTCCGGCAACGATGGCGGGCTGTACAGGTCGACAGATGGTGGTAACAATTGGACCGACTTCTCTAGTGGGTTGGCCATCGCACAGGTTTATAAACTTGGGCAGTCTGCAACTCAGGAAGATCTGGTTATCAATGGTTATCAGGACAATGGGACGGCTATCTATAAATCAGGTGTCTGGAACACCGAAATCGGAGGCGATGGATTTGAAAGCATTATTGATTATACAGATATTAACTATATGTACGGCGCCCTATATTATGGCGATATTCGAAGATCTACGAACTTTGGCATTAACTTTTCAATCATTGCCGACAAGGGTACAAATGGAATTACCGAAAGCGGCGCCTGGGTAACGCCTTACAAGCTCCATCCTACTGATCCCAATACAATGTTTATCGGATATAAAAATGTGTGGGAATCTAACAATGTAAAAGCAGCTTCTACTGGTTCTGTCGCCTGGACAAAGATTTCAAGTTTTTCCGGTTCCGAGGACATTGTTGACCTTGCTATTGCTCCTTCTGATCCAGATGTTATCTATGTCTCAAGAGGAGGAAACAGCAATTTTTACAGAACGATAAATGGTGGCACAAACTGGACAGATCTCGAGTCCAGCCTCCCTGCTGGCGGAACACCTAAAGACATCGAAATCGATCCGGATGATCCGGAACACCTCTGGATCGCATTGGGAAACAACATTTACGAAAGTACGAATGGCGGTGCGAATTGGACGGATATTTCAGGCACCCTCCCCAATATTTCCCTGAACACTATTGTCCTGGATGACCTCGCCGGCCAGGAAGCTCTTTATATCGGGCAGGACGTTGGCGTGTACTATAAAGACAACTCCATGAGCGACTGGGTGGCATACTACACAACGCTTCCCAATGTTGAAATTACGGAACTGGAAATCTATCAAAATGAAGAGGATTGCGGTTACAAAATCAGCGCATCTACCTATGGTCGCGGATTATGGCAGGGGGAGCCTATGCAGTCTACCTCCATATCTCCTTTTGCTTGTTTTGTGATCAATGACGCCAATTCAGAAGGCTCTCTTTGCAACGGAACAGTGATTACCTTGGAAGATCGATCACTCAATTCTCCCACTTCATGGTCGTGGTCTATTTCTCCGGGCACCTACACCTTCGAGAACGGCACCAACAGTTCTTCTCAAAACCCTGAAGTTAAGTTTACCGCCTCCGACACCTATGCAATTACCCTTACCGCTACAAATGGCAACGGTTCAGATGATCAAGTAAAAACGTACACAGTAGACCTGTTAACAACCACCGTACTTGGCCCCGGAGAAACGCTATCGACAGATTTTGAAACGGATCCTACCTGCACAACCTCCTGTGGAGAAGCCTGCAATATCTCTGGCTTATGGGAAAACTCTACGGCCGATGATGTAGACTGGACCATTGATGAGGGCGGCACACCAAGTAACGGTACAGGGCCAAGTACAGATTCTAACCCCGGCACTTCCGAAGGAAATTATGCTTACACTGAAGCTTCTACGCCCTGTTTTTTCAATGTAGCGATCATGGAAACATCTGGCTGTATTTCCTTACCAATATCATCTGCTTTTGAATTTGATTATCACATGTACGGATCCGACATGGGTACCCTTGAGCTGGAAGTATTTTCTAACAATAATTGGACGGATTTAATTACTCCCATTAGTGGTGATCAGGGCAATAGTTGGAACTCCGTTAACTTAAACCTGGATGCTTATGGAGGAGATATCGTTAAGTTTCGTTTCACAGGAAGCATTGGAAATAATTTCCGATCTGATATTGCACTAGATAATATAAATCTGGTGGGTAGAGGGCAACCCCTGGCCATTCGGCCAGTTTACTTTGATGGAGAAGTGCTTCCCGGAAAAGGCAATTTACTTTCATGGAATTACCCGGCCGATGAAAATGTAGAGTTTTATATTCTCCAGCGGTTTAATCCTGAAACGCAGGCTTTTGATTCGCTTAGCTTATTTCAAAAGAACGTATCTGGATTTTCGTACGAATGGTTGGATCAACAACCTTATTCCGGAACTAATTACTACCGCTTAGAACTCCTTGAAGGAGAAAACGGCGTTCACCATAGCTCTTTAATAGAACTCAATTATTTGGACGCATACTTTCAATATAAGGTTTACCCAAATCCATTTACGAACTCTTTGTTTGTAGAAATCCCGAATGATAGGAACAAACAAGTGCTCGTGGAACTCCTGGATCAGGAAGGTAAAGTCGTGCATAGTGAAAAGCGCTGGCTTACAAAGGGGGTAGATCGGTTTGAAGTACAGACAAAAGCACTTCCTCAAGGAGCTTATTTTTTGAGGTTAACGGATGAAGGAGTGGTCTTTGTGGAAAAGGTGGTTAAGGAATGATGGGGGACACTCTCCTCAGTGTCGTCAACTTTAGCTTTTTATATCTTTATAGCCCGGCACTTCAGTGCCGGGGGAAATAATGGTGAGGTTGGGCTTTAGCTCTTTTGTTATTGATGGGCTAAAGCCCCGACAAACCTTAACATCACACCTGACGCTAAAGGGCCAGGCAAAGAAAAGGCTTAAGTTGACGACATTGAACTCTCCCCTACTCTCCTCTCAACAACTCCACCTTAAGCGCAGCTTCAAAAAAATCAATATAATTATCCAAATCCTCCTCAAGCTTTGGAATCCAATCCGTGCTAGAATTAAGCCTCTCCGGTGCTCCTTTAAAGGTATTTTCTAATTCAGGCGGACAATCTCCACAAAGATCCTTATTTCTATCCGCATTTTCCGCCGATTTAATAATATTGTACTCATGGGAAACGAGGGCTATAGCATCTTTAGTAGCCAGCCGCTCTTTTTGGTTCCAAGCTTTCCAGGCATCAAAAATTTCTTTTTCACGACCTTCGCTTAATACCTTTTTCACCCAATAAATATTTTTCATAAATTCCGTTTTCTTCGGAACATCAGGGATATAGTCAGCAGGTTTATAGTATTCCATGTATTTATTCAAAATGGCTTTAAAGTCAGCTTTTTCATCAAATAGGTTGCCTAAATATTGATTATTAAATCTTACCTCGCCCTGCTTTTTAATTTTTTCTAAGCTAGTCCGTCCAGCACTTCCCTTAGACGGGTGATAACTTAAGTAGATGTCATCCAGATACAAATAAGCATTTCCAAACCTGAGCACCCCTCCGTAAGGCTTTACGGCAATAATTAAATAATTGATCTTTTCTTTTCTCGGAGTCAAATCCAGTTGAAAAACCTCCCAGTCTTCATTATCGACAGGAGGACTAGCCGCAAGGAATTCATCAAAACTACATGGAGTTGTACCGCCCCAGACTTGTAAGTAAGCCGTACTTAAATATTCCTTTACTTTACCCGTGGAAGGACTAAGATCTCTATAACCGAAGAAAACGGGATCTCTCCTCAGAGCTAAGGTTAATGTAAAATGATGTCCGGCTTGCATTTTCACGCTAAGTGGCTGTGATATAGCAGTATAGGCTCCATCATCCCTTGTGGGCATACCTAAAAAATAGTCATAATGGTAGGCTCCTTTATTATTTCGTTGTATTTCTTTTTTATCGGAATGCACATTTGCAGGCCTTCCCTCTCCGCACGGGCAATGGTTTCGAACTGTTCTAACAGCGTGATATCCCGCAGATGATTCAGATCTGAAAAGAGCGATACTTTACTAAATTTGGACACTCCGGTGATCAAAAAGAAATTCAGATAGGGATCTGCGTCCTTAATAATAGAAAAGAAATTTTTTAAAACATCCCGGTTGATCTCCGCTTTTTCCGTTTGGTCGATATAGTCTACCAGCGGCTTGTCATATTCATCAATGAGCAGGACGACTTTTCCTTCTTTTTGGCAGAGTTTTTCCAATAATTCTGCAAATCTCTGATCATAAGTGGTTCTTTCTAATTGGATTTCATGGGAATCAGCCAGCAAGTCTATTCTTTTATCCAGAGCCTTTGCCAATCCCATGGTTTTGTAGCCTATGCTACTAAAAGAAAAGTGCAGTACCGGATGCGGTTGAAAGTCATATTTCTCCTCTATCCATAGCCCTTTAAACAGCTCCTTTTTTCCAAGAAACAGATATTTAAGTGTAGAAACCAATAAGGATTTCCCAAATCGCCGGGGACGGGAAAGAAAATAATACTGACCTGATTCAATAAGATCAAAAATTACCTTTGTTTTATCAATATAAAGGTATTCCTCTTCTCTCAACTTCCGAAAATCCTGTATGCCAATTGGGTACTTTTTCATATTGATAAAGATAAGAAAAAAAAGGGAGCTACTCAATAGACTTGTTCTGTAAATGCTGGTGGGGTGCATTTCATTTTGTCAACTTAAGCTTTTTCCTTACCTGGCGCTAAAGCGCCAATTGTAGTGCTAAGATTTACCGGGGCTTTAGCCCATTAATTACAAAAGGGCTAAAGCCCAGTCTGACAATTATTCTCCCCGGCACTAAAGTGCCGGGCTATAAAGAGCTTGAAGTGACGACATTGATGCGTATGTGCTACGCGTAAGAAATTAGATAGAACAACCTTTTCCACAGGAAAATCTGGGGCTACGATCAGGCAGGCCTAACGACCTGCTTTTTGTTCTTAAAACGTTTACCAAATGAATTCATTTAGAACCAGCTTTCCCTACCGATGATAAAAAAACAATTCGATAATTTTTTCCTTTCTGGAAAAAACAAATTGCTCTAAAGCATACTCTAGTTCAAATGACCAATATTTGTATCTGTCTAACGCATCTTTTTCACTATTGGACAAAGCTGAATCATTGCATTGGCGAATCAAGCTCAACGTTTTTTCATGACCTAATGCCTCAAGAGCTTTTAATATTCGACTTTGCTTGTCAGGTGTAAACTGACTCCAGGTGGTGCAGATTCCTTTTTCTTCTACTTTGAGCCTTCCTTCTTCAAGAAACAGCATTATCCAGGCGATATTTCGCAATAAAGGAGGAACCTTGGAGTCCAGCTGTTCAACGCTTAGTTTTCTGCAAACATCCATGTAATCTTCAAGAAGCTTTGCCCAGCCTTTGTTTTCTTTTTTAAGATATATTTTTCCCACAAAAAATGTATCGATTCGAATATCGGCCTTTTCTTCCATAGGATCCAATACCCTCCCTACTGCATCCAGTTTTCCGGTTTCTATTTCTCCGGTATGATGGATAATATTTCTGAACTGCCGCTTGGGTTCCTCTCCCCTCCTATCGATGGTTAATAAGGTAGAATCAAAAGATAAATCCGGGAGGTATTGGAGGTTAAGCTTGTCCAGAAACACATGCCCATTGGTGTAAAAATCTTTGTTCCACCAGCTTACCATCATACTCAAATGGCTTACATTCAATTTTTGCGGAGATAAATACAATTCGTATTTTTTCCAGGGAAGGTGATCAATCACAGATGTGGTAGCCAAGAGTTCTTTTTTTTTCACAGGGACATGTACCGCCCCAGACTTCAATATGGACTAATTCCGTAAAATTTAAATCGCTGTAATTAAAGGAATTAACTGTCATATTACTTACATACGTCTTAGATTGGCTGGCAAAAAAGGAAAATTTATACATGCTTCCTTTTTGTAGATATTCCGTTAATTCCTGACTAATGCCTTCTTTCGTCCCATTGCTTCTTGTCACCATTCCCAAAAAATAATTTCCATCGTGGGGCACTTGCTTTGCAGACCAGAAAAGGGTATCGGCAGAATGGATATCAGGAGGGGTTTGTATCCTGGGGCCGCAGGCAGTCCAGCTTTTAATCGTTGTCCGAGGATAAATGGATCCATTGGTCCGAGGGTAGATGTATCCCCAAAAGGCCTTTCCGTCCTCTTCAAAAGAAGGATTTTTTAAGGGGATTTCAATTTGTGCTGAGGTGCAAAAAGAAAGAAGATTGAGTAGAAGTAGTAAATAGTTTTTCATGTAAAATCTGGGATTGTTTTTTTTTCTCAGTAGAGAAGTTATTTTGTGGAGTGGCATACGGCCGTATGCCACTCCACAAAATAACTTCTCTACTGAGAAAATAAAAAAACAATCCTATAATTATTATACTATCTCGACAAATTTAGCCCACAAGCTTTGTAAAAAACTTAGCTAATGGTCTTAAATTTGTCGAGGTAGTATTATCCGCTATAAGAATTACAATATTTACATGAAAAAAAAGCTACTCCTTAAGATTATACTGGTAGCATCATACATCTGGTCCAATACAATTGCATTGAGCGGCCAGGAAATTACTTTTCAAAATTATAGTGTAACTAATGGCCTATCTAATTCAAGAGTGCGTTCTTTTTGCAAAGATCATTATGGTTTTGCATGGATCGGAACAGCATCCGGATTAAATCGCTTTGATGGATATCAATTTGAAACCTACGGAAAGCAGAATGAGATTCCCGGCAGTTTACTCAATAATGGTGTACTTGCCTTGTTGGAGGACAATCATTACAATCTATGGATTGGAACCAAAAAAGGGTTGCAGCTGTATGATCGGGAGCGGGACTGTTTTTTCCCTGATCCTTTATTAAAGGATCACATCTTCAGTGAAATTGATCATGTATTAGCCATTTATGAAGACTCTTTTGGAGCAATCTGGATAGCAGCTGTAAATGGTAGGCCTCCTAATTTCTATTAAAGATCCTTATGCATGGGCCGCAAGCATGCTTAAGTTTTCAGGCTATAATAGACCTGAAATTTATGCTCAGAGAACGGAGCAAGAATGGGATGTCCATTTGAAAAACCATTGTGAACGCTACAATCAGCGCTATAAATGCTGGATCCAGATGGCTCATAACTATAAAGGGGCTACCAGCATCATCACTTATGAGGAGCTATTGGTCAGCCCAGGCAGCTGTCTGGAAAAACTGGGCCAAAAACACAAGGTAGAAATCCAATTCAATGAGGAATTCCTTACTAAATCTTCCATAAATCCTTGTGTTTGGGATTACGACGAACCTTGCACCCTAGATCAAAAGTTTGAAAGGGAGTATTATACAAACGGCCATTATTATGAAAAACTGACTGGCCGCAAAAAGGAGATTGTTAGTCAAACCATTGATTGGAGCCTTTTTTCAGAAGTTGGATATTACAAATAAGCCCACCGTTCCCTACTCGATTGTGCTTTCGTTTTTGCTCTTTTACAATAATTTCAGTTCTGGATGACTTCATTTGGTCGAAATGAATTTAGGACGCCCCTAAAGCAGGCCGTTAGGTCTGCCTGATCGTAGCCCTGGGTTTTCCCATAGTTATAAGAGATATAGAGATCGACTTCCGCGTAGCGGAAGCACATCATAGGCTATTCTCTTGCGTTGTGGGCTACCACTCAATGTTGTCAACTTAAGCGTTTTCCTTGCCCGGGGCTTTAGCCCATTAGACTTGTTCTGCAGCTATGTTACTCACCGTAGAAGAAGTCACCCTACTGAAAGTTTGGATCGACAGCGAAGGCCGAATCCTGGATCATTATTGCTCCATGAGAGCCGAAAGACATACACCGCAGTCTGCCAAGTGCTGAACAGATTGCCTGATATCCAATCGTCACCCCTGACGCTGGTCAGGCAAATCCTGAAACCCAAACACACCCCACCAATAGAAGACATCGATGAAGTACTTCTCTAGTCAGGACATCCTCAAAGAACTTGAACGGGAGCTCAAAATGAGAGAAAAGATGTACCCGGCCCAAATTGCCCGGAATAAGCTGCACCGAAATACCGCCAACAAGAGATTCCTGATCATCAGGAAGCTCAAGGCATTCATAGAACTCGCCCATAACAAGGTCTTTACACTGCATGAACCGGAAGAAATATTAAACACCTATTCTCCCAAAAAGGAGCTTCAACAAAAACCGGATTTAAAATGAAAAGTTATTCAAAATACGACCTGGTGTACGTCGAGAAATACGACCGTATGGCCTCAATCCGGGAGGTCGAAAAAGTAAAAAACGGCTACTTACTCACCATTAAAATCATGGACAAAGACGGTAATCCGAACATCATCACCGTCCTCCAGACTACGGTCACGGTAGTCAGCTTATTGAAGGGAATCGGTCTGGGGCTGAAAAGTTTGTTCCAAGCGGTGTTCGGTAAGAAGAAGAACCGACAGATATTGATCAAAGAGAACAAGCACCTGAAAGGAATCAATAATACTTGAGTCCATTATCCTTTTTATCGGGGCCTGTGTGTTGGCATGGGCTCTTTCAAAAGATTGAAAAACATGGTTGAAATTATTAAGTTTTTAGGTCAAAAGTATGCCGATCAAGATGTCAATATCATTGTGGATGATCTAGGCTTACTCCATCTTTAGTGGCATAATAATTGAGGCATGATTTGATGAAACTGACAGTGGTTTATCTATCTATCTCGAATCGATATTTGAGGCACATAAAGAACCCGCTTGATACGCTGGAAATGTAAACAGGAAGTTTATTGAAAAGGGTGGAAGTTTATTGGAAACACGGAACTATAGGGTTATCATCTTGATTTCTAGGGGATTGTTTTTTATTGAAAAAGAGGAATGGTTAAGAGAAGGTGAATATAAACGGAATATTGGGTATATTTGCGTAAAATGTTGTGCGTCATATTGGCCCATCCTGAATAAAGGCTACAAAATTTTAAACATCATGTATAAAAATGACTAAAAAGAATACTGGAAAGCAGAAAACCATATAGAGTAATAATTAACCAATTAAGATTGAATAAAAATGAAAGAAACTATCACAAAAAAAATAAATTTCGATAAAGCCGGATATTTTGCCTTAGGATTAATTGCTCTGGCTTTTTTAGGTTTTTGGCCTACCTATTTTTCAAAATTCTTTGATGGTACAGCTGACTTTAATAATTATTTTCATTTCCATTTTGCAATGGCATCACTATGGATTGCACTATTGATTTTACAGCCTATACTTATAAGAAAGAAGAAATTCTCAATCCATAAGCAAACTGGAAAATTGAGTTTTATTATTCTGCCCTTGTTCTTTGTGTCGGTAATTTTACTAAAGCATCATAATATTGGAGGTGTAGTAGCTGAAGGCTTAGGGGCTAGTTTATGGTTGCAGTTAAAAGATTTGGTTATTATCGGACTTATGTTTACGATAGCCATGATGAACACAAAAAATATGCAAGTTCATGCACGTGCCATGATTGCTACTGGAATTGTATTTATAGAGCCAACTTTGGGACGTTTTATTATTCTAACCGTATTACCAGAGCCTGATTTCATGCTTGGATTGGGAATTACGGTAGCCATAATGTATGTACTGATTATTTCGCTCATCATTATTGAAAGAAAACAAACTAACGGACGATGGGTTTTCCCTCTTCTTTTAGCTCTGTTTATGATATTTCACTATCTCATTTTCTTTCAAGTAAGCTTTCCGTTGTGGGATTCAATTGCAGAATGGTTTGTAAGGTTACCGATTACATAATAAATTGATGTTAAGGATAAAAAAATACGAACGCACAACATCGGCTATAAGTAATTGGGGCTTAAGTGCTTAATTGAAAGTAAATGAATAAATCAAAGGTCAGTGCTAAATTTAAAAGTTAGGGCAAGAAATCCCAACTACTCATAGCCGAGGACCGATGGCGGCAATGACAAAATATCAAACGCGACAGGCATACCGGCTTACGGCACTAACCACAGGGTCGTTAAGAGTTAAGCGTCATACTCCATCGGTGGAAAAACCCGAAACCACCCTAAAAATCAGGGCGAGGCTGCCGAAAATCGTCCAGAGTAGGCAAATTTCAAAAACCGTACGATAGATGAGTAATTTTTTTAAAATCCGTTTGGCGGCAACACTAGCAGCCTTTGCACTATGTACTACCTTGATATACGCACAGGGAAGTGCGAGCGGGTATTTGTACGTTTATCCATCTGAGCCTTCTGCTTACCCGAATCAGCAGGGTGGAGTTTCCAACCCGGCGCTTCAAAGTATTCTTGACAACTATCAGGTAGTCAGTTACGTCAAATCCTTTCCAGGGGCAGTCAGTCAACTTCTTCAAAATGCGTATGAAATTCACTGCAATGGGGATGTCAACGCATTAAAAGCTGAACTCGAAGGTGTCGGATTGTTTTCACTGATAGAATTGACCGGGTATTATGAATTGGCAACCTGCCCCACTACATGTTCCAACCCATTAACTGTCAATGACCCTAATGCCGGGTATCAATTTGACATCACCCAGGCAGGATGTGCATGGACGGTTACGCAAGGTAGTCCGGATATTGTAGTTGGAGTCGCAGATGCATTTTTTGACTTGAATGACGATGACCTGAATGATGGTCAGATTATTTCTCAATGGGGAACAAATATCGCCATGAATCCCCATGGAACGCTGGTGGCAGGCATGATTGTTGCCACACCGAATAATGCGAACGGAACGGCTGGGCTTGCTCCAAATATCAAAGTTGCGGCTTATTCAGTAAATACGAGCGGCAGTTCGGGCAACCCATGGCCCGGCATTTGGCAAGCCTATCTCGATGGCAGGAGAATCATTAACGTCAGTTGGACTGGTACGGGTGCTTTGCCTTCTACGCCTCCGCTAACAAAACTTGAAGCTATCCACGAGATGGTCGATAATGGGACATTGCTTGTAGTGGCTGCGGGAAATAGCGATCCCGGCAATACTACAAAACATGACGAATATGCTGACATTCCCGGTGTTGTCATGGTATCATCTGTTTCATCTGATGGAAGTGTGCATGAATGGGTGGATTACAATGAGCATGTGGATTTGTGCGCTCCCGGAAACGGAGTCGGGAGTTTGGTTCATGGCACTGGCTGGGGTACTTCTTACGCTGCACCGGCAGTTAGCGCAGCCGCTGGCCTTATTCTAAGCGTCAATAATTGCCTTGCTCCGGCAGAGATAGAAAATATTTTAAAGGCAAGCGCTTGCCCCATGCTACCCAACCCGCAAGTAGACCCAAGCTGGGTGGGTGCAGGGTCACTAAATATGTACCAGGCTATTCTGATAGCACAAGGACGATCCGGAACACTACTGCAAAGCGAAACATGGGACGATGTTACCTATGCGCCAAGCGATGTCATCGTTCCCATCGGCGTCACCCTCACCATAAACGGAACGGTAAAATTCTCCGAAGGAGCCGGACTCATCATTCAGCCTGGTGGCCGTGTCAACCTGCACGGGACTTTGACCAGCAGTTGCATGGGCCCCTGGGATGGTGTGGTTGTAGAAGGTATATTCGACGAATCGCAGTACACCAGCGGTAAACACGGAAGGCTTTATACTTATGATGACGCTGTAATCGAAAACGCCATCACCGCAGTTGAACTTTTAGATGGCGGAATCATCTATGGCAAAGGAACAACTTTAAGGAACAACGGTACAGGTGTCAAATATGACCCCTATTCAAACTTTTGGCCATTTCCAGCGCCACCGGGATGGCTTGACCAACCCCAAAATCACTTTGGCTCCCTCAGCAACTGCACATTTTTGTGGAATGACGATTTCAAAGACGCTTCGCCTGTCGGATCAGGTGTAGACATGCTGGAGGTACGCGGGATCAATATTTCAGGATGCTCTTTTGTAAACGAGCGCACCATCAAAAACCCGACAAGCAATGCTGATTATGGCTACGGAGTAAAGGCAACAGATGCTCAATTCAGAGTAGTTTCATTGGGCATCGGCAATACTTATCCGCCAAGCAGTTATGATCATACGGATTTTGGTGGTTTGGGTTACGGGGTATACGTTGGAACAGGGCAATCGGGCACACAGGGAACTCAAAATCCATCTGACGATTTTGTCAATGTGCCTTACACGGTACAACAGGCCACATTCACAGAGTGTATCTACGGGATACACAACCGTTTTGTAAGCCAGGGTGCCATTGTAGGCAACGATTTCATCATGGGCACACTGCCTCCGGCCGGGTCTCTTTCAGGAAATACGCCTTTCACAACTATACAGGTTGGCGTATTCATTGAAAATGGCGCAAACGGTTTTGAGTTGCAAGAGAATGATTTTACGAAAGTAGAAGACAATGTGGAGTACGCCTATGGCACATATTGCGAGAACCTCGGCTGGTTCAACAATGAAGTGCGCAAAAACAACTACACCAATGTAGATGCGGGGAATTTAGCTGACGAGAATAACGCGATTACAACGCCTAATCGTGGGCTGTACTACCTGTGCAATACCAACATAACACAGGAATACGACTTCTATTTCTTCGACGACAGTGATATCAGATTTGATCAAGGCGAGCTAATTACCGGTAGTAGCGCCAATTTCAGAGCTGCCGGAAATACTTTCACAAAGGCAAACCCACCGTTCGGCGACTTTGAAAACAACGGGCCACAGGTGAGGTATTATCACGATGGATTATCTGAAAAGCCTATGTATCACTTTGGGTTGGCGTTTTCAGATGTGGATCCAAATACTTGTGAAAGCGACTATTGCCTTCCTCCCTGCCGGGAGCAAATCGAATGGCTGAGTATGAAATCGGAATACGCAACCAATAAAAACCTGTATTCGGCCGCCGTCGCCGATATGCAGGCAGCGCAAGCCTCGGGTGATACAACCACGGCGAGCCAGAAATCAAATCTGGCAGCAGGTTATCGTTTGCGCATGGATGAATTGTCGAACACCCTGAGCCTCCACATGGCCTTTGACACCACCACTTACAGCCTCGATTCCATGCGGGTGTGGTGGCTGAAAATGGAATCCCCGGTATCAGACATGGTGGTAGCACGCGACTATTTAGCCAAAGAGCAAAACACTGAGGCATTTGCCATCATAGACGACATACCAACCAAGTACACACTTTCGACTGCCGAGTCGTCCGATCTTGCTGACTACCGGTCCATCATGCAAATCATGCAGGGTGAAACGGCCCACTCCGTTTCCGAAAGCAAAGTGCAACAGTTGCTCCATTATGCCGACAATGGCCATGGAATCAGTTCGGCCTGGGCAAAGAACATTCTGACGGTGAAAGGGTATCACTTTCCACCCGAGCCGAATGCCTTGCCGGGTGCGGGTGAGAGGAATCAGACGAAAGTTAATCCTTCCATATCAAAATTGGAGGTTTACGCAGTCACACCTAATCCGGCCAAGGACCAAGTCAGGTTCAGCCGTTCAGATGGTCAATCTTCAAGCGTATCAATTACCGTGACGGACGCTACCGGCCGCGTTTTGTGGCGTTCGCCTCGCAATGCAAATAGTGCCAGCACAGTTTGGCAGACCGGCGACACCCAATCGGGTATATATTTCTACACCATTCAGGATGCAAACGGGCTGACCCAATCGGGCCGTATTGTTATTGCGAAGTAATTTTCCTCACCTGCCCGCCATGCCAACTACGCGTTGGCATGGCGGGCCATTCATTTTTGGTCATGAAAAAAATAATTGCCATAATACTGATTGCCCTTCCACTCATTTGCGCAAGTCAGCAGCCTGGGTTCAGGAAACTGTATAACGGGGAAACAACAGGAGCCACGTTTGTAGACATACTCTGGGACGGCGAAAAACTGATTACCACCGGGCAGTTTTTAACAGATACCGCCCCTAACAATGCGCTCAATGGATTGCTTTACATGGAGTTGGATACAAACGGTAATACACTTTTTACTGATATTTATTTTCATCCCAATGATGCTGTAACACCTCAAATTGGAAATAGTATTTATAAATCAAGTAATGAATTTACATATGCTATGGGTCAAATTTTGGACGTAACTTCCAGCTATTTATCTGTTTATAACGAAACAGGAAGGGTGTCAACTGTGGTCATTCCAGTGGATGGTCTTCAATCATGGCTTTACCATTGTGTAGACTGGAATGAAAATATTTTATTATCGGGTCGCAGGTCAAACTTTTCCTATGATTCCGAAGGTATGTTGATCAAATCTGACCCGATGGGTAATGAGATATGGCGGAAATATTACGGCAGCCCCGAAATTTACTGTATTATTGGCGAACCCTTTATATTAAATGAAAACACTATTTTATTACCAGGTTCCAGGATTTATGAAGGGAATGGGTCTATAACTAATAGTTGGACTAGGAGTTGGATCCTTGCGGTAGATAGTCTCGGAAATATCAAATCCGAATGGGAAAGCCCTAAAAATATTGAAAACGGAGTATCTACACGAATATTAAAGATGGCTGACGGGAACTGGATTTATACCACTTTTGAATTCATGCCCATTCCTGGACAAATTGATGATTGGAGCCTTCGCCCGAAAATTGTTTGTCGGGACAGCAACTTCAACTTTATTTGGGAACAGTATTTATCTAATTTTGAATCAAAAACCAATCAAATTATCGATATCATACCAACCTCTGACGGGAATTATTTAGCTATAGGTAAATGGACTTGGTATACCACTCCCTCGATATGTAAATTTTCACCGGCTGGTGATATAATATGGTCTTTTCATGATCCCGAAGCCCCGGTTTTTGGTGGAGACAGCTTTTTGGGTGGTGTTGTCGAGTTGCCAGGTGGCAGTGTCGTTGCTGCGGGGTATGTAGAAGACTATGACCTTAATAAGGCCCATGGACTATTGATCAAATTGGACAAAAACGGCTGTATGGACACCCTTTGTGGCGCCTGGATCAGTACTCATGAGACAGAATTAGTCAGCAAAATCAAAATTTATCCTAATCCGGCAAGTGATGTAATCACTATAAGCAACCCAATTGGCGAGCAGATTGAAATATGGGATATGGCTGGTCGCCTGGTGCTTCGCGAACATGTCAAGGGTGGCACTAAAACCATCCCGCTTGGTGGCATTCCATCCGGCGCTTATGTAATCAGGATGAAGGAAAAAACGCTTCGTGTGTCGTATCAAATCATAAAACAATAGCCGCCGCCATCAATGCACACACGCCCATGCCGCCTAAGCGGCGGCACGGCGTGTGTGCCCCCGTTGGCATTAATTAAGAAACCAACGGGAGTTTACGCTCGACCAAAAATCCAAGCAATTTTGAAGTGTGGATTTCTCCCCAAAGAGTGTAACGCGCTAATTATTTAATTTTTTAAGATGAAAATTTGGACCAATTTTTTTGTTTTTGCCTCATTGCTGCTGTTTTTCAGTTGTAGTAAAAAAGCTGACGACTATTCTGTACAGAATGAAAAGACAGAGTTTCATTCGGAAATTCCTTCAAATGTCTCAATTATTGATACTGATGGGAAAGAAATCTCTGCATCAAGTGTTTCTGAAATCGAAAACGCTGCAAATGTTTGGAGTTTCACCTTTCCTATTGATAAAGATACCAGCGAAGGGGAGGCAAAATGGGGAGATGACACAAATAAATGTTGCCGTGTTTATAACGCGGGCTATGGGCAGCCATTACCTCCTTTCCCTCCTTCAATTTTTTGCAACACAGAAGGATACACTGATAGCGGAGCAAGTTCTTACTTCATTAGGTTGCAAATTCAAAAAAGAATAAACTTCAAGTGGGTCACTTGGTATGACCATTTTTGGCTCGACTTTGAAAGAGTTTGCGACGGACACGTTTACGGAAGAGGTTGGGTTATTGATTTGGGCGATTGTCCTGAAGAGTACAGAGCAATAATGCGTAAGGGGCATTACGATGCTTTTCAAAATCCAATTTATTGTGTTGGAGGAGACATGGTTGTATTTGATTATGAAGGCGACCCTGAAATTTGCGATGAACAGTAACTTCCACTAAATTAAGCAACTCGGAGTTCTAACCGTTACTTCTGAACTACGAGTTGCATTTTTTCTTTAATAAACTTAAATCATGAAGTACATATTTTTGTCTATAGCATTTTTTTGTTTTGCTACTACAAGTTCAGCACAAGAGGTAGAATTGTTGGCTGTCACCCAATTTGAGGTATTGGACACAGTAAGGTTTGGTTATAATACAGATGCAAGCATTGAAGTTGACGATAATCTCCAAGAAGATGATATATCAGGTTTACCGTGGTTGGGCAAAAAATTGAGAATATATCAGAGGGATAGTATGAACTTTAACTGTCTTTATGATATAACCTCAACAGATACAACGGAAATTTATTTTGACGTAAATTTTGACTCGAGAGTAAATCTACGCGGAACACCTGTAAATACAAGCAACAGATTTTTTGAAGTTGAGGTAAACGGAATCGAAGAAGAAGGAGGGCTTATACTTCGTAGTGGTACCGAAAACCTGACAGAGCTAATTGAAAAAATCATTGTTCATTATGGAGAATGTTTGTTTGAAACCTCAATGTTTCCTTTGGACAGTAGTTTTATACTCAATGAAATCAATATACCTGTGCAGTCTACCCTAACAAACAATTACATTCGTGGGGTGACAATTGCCTTTAGAGGTGAGACTACTCAAACTACTAATATAAATCTTAGGAGGAGACAACTATTTTGTTTCCCCAACCCAGCGAGTGAAGTGTTGAATTATTACCTTCCGGAAGGTTTCGTTGAAAATGGGAGCGTTATAAAAGTTTACAACTCAATAGGGCAATTGGTTATCACAACCTCTACTGTTTCAAATCAATTAAATATTAACCTTTTACCTGCAGGAACTTACCTTTTAATCATCAATAATTATGAAAATGCGCAAGTAGCAATTGGTAGGTTTGTGAAACAATGAAGGAAGTCGAGTAGGTAAGGGGGAATTTCACCCCCAAACCTCTCACAGAACCGTGCG